>CAZHAC010000052.1:0-14467 GCA_964529765.1 uncultured Actinomycetes bacterium | reverse complement strand
CCGAAAGTCCGATCTCCCGCTCACTTAGGGTCACCGGAGGGCTCGTCTTCACGCCCTCCGGGCGTGAGCAGGTCGACGTGCTCGTGCGCGACGGCCGGATCGTCGACGTCGGCCGCAACCTGGACGGCGACGAGGAGGTCGACGCCCGGGGTTTGTGGGTCTTGCCGGGCGCGGTCGACGCCCATGTCCATTCCCGCGATCCCGGCTTCCCGGGCAAAGAGGACTGGAGCACGCTGACGGCCGCCGCCGCGGCGGGCGGGGTGACGACAGTCGTCGACATGCCCAACACGGTTCCTGCCGTCGACAGCGGCGAGGTGTTCCAGGAGAAGGTGGCGATCGCCGAGTCCAGGGCAATCGTCGACTTCGCGCTCTGGGCGCTGCTGCGTTCGGGGACCACACCGGAGATGCTGTGGGAGCTCAAGGACGCGGGGGCCATCGGATTCAAGGCCTACCTCGGCTACGCCTACCGGCGCTCGGCCCGTGCGGTTACGTACGTCCCCCAGCTCGATGACCCCGACCTCGAGCCTCCGCCTGACTACGGCACGATCACTCGCCTCGCCCCCGAGATCGTCCGGCTGCGCCTGCTGCTGGCCGCGCATGGGGAGGACGCTTCGGTCCTGCGCTCCATGGGGCGCGACGTCGACTCCTATCCGGATCTGCTGGCTTCGCGGCCTGCTGTCGCCGAGGGGGTCGCCGTCGCCGCCCTCGGCGCCCTGTCCGCCGAGTTGGGGTTGAAGCTGCACGTCGTGCACGTCTCCAGCAGTGCGGGATTGGAGGCGGCGACCGCGGCCCGACTCCAGGGAACGGACCTCTCGATCGAGACCTGCCCCCAGTACCTGTACCTCACCGAGGCCGACTACGAGCGCCTCGGCAACGCGCTCCGCATGAATCCCCCAGTGCGTACCGAGGCCGATCGGGTGGCACTACGTCGAGCGATGGTCGAGGGCGACGTCGACATGATCGCGACCGACCACGCGCCCCACACCGACCAGGAAAAGTTCGGGCAGCCACTTGGCGCCTGCCACCCCGGCAGCCCAGGTGTACAGACACTGCTGGTGAGCACGCTGCACCTCGGTCGGGAGCTGGGCGTCGAGCGGGCGATTGACCTGGTCTCGACAAATCCGGCCTACCGGCTGGGTCTCTATCCGCGCAAGGGTGCGATCACTGCCGGGGCCGATGCCGACCTGGTGCTGGTCGACCCCGAAGGCCACACCGAGGTGAAAGCGGAGGCGATGCGCTCCAAGCAGAAGCGCGGAGTCTTCGAGGGCCGCACCTTCGACTTCGCGGTGCGCGAGGTCTACTCGCGGGGCGAGTTGGTGGCTCGGGACGGGGAGGTGGTCGGCGCGCCGGGCCGGGGCCGGTTCCTCCGCCCGGGCGTATGACCCGCGGGGGCGGCCTTTTGCCCACGGATGCACGCCTGCGGCAGGCGCCGAGGCGTGCCGGCGCCCACCGATGCACGGTTTTGGTCCGCCGGCTAGCGGGCGGCGGGGCGGAAGATCGGGTTCTGGCGGAGCTCAGCCTCGAGACTGGTGACCGGCCCGTGGCCGGGGTAGACCGCGGTTGACGGTGGGAGCGCGAGCAGGCGGGTGGCGATGCTCGTCATCTGGCGCCGCAGGTCGGTATCGGGGCCCTGCTTGCCGATCCCACCCGCCAGCAGCGTGTCCCCCGTGAAGAGGTGGTTGCCCAGAGCGAAGCTGAGGGATCCCGGCGTGTGCCCTGGCGTAGCGAGCACCCGCAGCCGGAAGGAGCCGAACTCGAGCTCGTCATCGTCCAGCAGGTAGCTGTCGGCCGAGCGCAGGTACTGCTTGGCATCGAGCATGCTCATCGCGGTGGTTCCGCCGAGCACGTCTTTGAGCGCATCCTTGCCGGCCAGGTGCCCGGGGTGGCCGTGCGTCGCGACGATCCAGCGCAGCGTCATGCCCTCGAGCTGGCCCGCGATCTTGCCCGCCGGCTCGCCCGGGTCGATCACGACCGCTTCGCGCGCGTCACTGTCGGCCAGCACGTAAGCATTGACCTCAAGCTCACACCGGATCTTGACGATCGAGAGCTTTGCCATCGCAGCCCTATAGATTTAACCCGTGCGCGTGGCCGCGATCGTTTTCGGGATCGTGATCCTGCTCATCTGTCTGTGGTGGACGCTCGGGTACCTCGTGCGCCGCGCACGCGCGGGGCGTCACCGGCCACAGCGCTAGCCGGCCGAGGTCCGCGGGTCGCCAGCCAGGAGCCGCCCAGCACCAGCGCGCCCCCGATAGCGGTCGTCAGCGTGAAGCGCTCGCCGAGCAGGAAGATCCCCAGCACAACCGCGACCAGCGGGTTGATGTAGGTGACAACGGTCGCTCGTGCGGGGCCGGCTTCGGTGAGCAGGTAGAAGAACAGGACCATGGCCAGGGCGGTGCAAAGCACGCCAAGCGCGAGCAGCGAGAGCAGCGTGGCCGGCGAGGGGACCCGCGTGGGCAGCGTCAGGGCTGCCGGAATGGCCGCCACGACGGCGCCGGACGTGAGGGATAGGGCGACGCTGCCGATCTGATCGATGCCGGCGAGCTTGCGGCCGATCAGGATCGAGCTGACCGCGTAGCACAGGGTGACCGCGATCAGACAGGCGGCGCCGATCAGCTCGGCCGGCCGTCCGGCGACGTCGACGCCAACCATGAGGGCGACGCCCGCCAGGCCGCCCAGAAGCCCGGCCAGGCGCAGGGGATGGGGTCGCTCCTGGCGCAGCGAGATGACGGTGACGGTCAGCGGGACCGCGGCCACGATGATCGCCGCCAGTGAAGAGCTGATGCGCGTCTCGCCGAGGGCGATCAGGAACCAGGGCACCGCCATGTAGATCACCCCGATCAGAGCGACCCACTTGCGCCGTGTCCAGGCCGGCCCCAGCGCGCCGCGCTGCCAGGCGATCGGGAGGAGGATCGCCGCGCCCAACGTCAGGCGGCACCAGGCGATGACCGGTGGCGATACCTCGCCGACCGCGATCTTCATCAGGAAATAGGGGATGCCCCAGACGACCGCCACGACGGCAAACGCCAGCCAGGCGCGAGTGCTCACAAGATCACCAGGGAAACAACAACCGGATCAGTCGCGCGGTTGCAGCTTGTCTCGCAGCGCGTCCAGCCGGTCGTGCTTTTCCAGGGGTGGCTTGGGTCGCGGGCGGTCTGGATACTTGGCGATCTGGATCGCCTCCAGCAGGAGCTCGACCTCCGGCGGGGTCAGGTGCAGAGTCCGGTAGTGCTTGTCCGTCCGCTTGGCCTCCACGACCTCGGTGATGGTGTCCACGGTCTCGACGACTTCCGGACGCGTCGGCCGGAAAAGCTCCTCGGAGCCCACCAGCGAGATTCGCTTGAAGCCTTTGCTCACGAGTGAAACCTCAGGAATGGTTGGTGCCGTCGAGGACCGCCTCGGCCAGCCTGCGGTACGAGTTTGCGCCTTCGGACGCCGTCGAGTACTGCAGGATCGACTGGCCCGCCAGCGGCGACTCGGCGAACCGGATCGAGTCTTTGACAGCGAAGTCGTAGACCTTGTCGCCGAAGTGCTGCTTGACCAGCTGCAGCACCTCCTGCGAGTGGAGGGTGCGCGCTTTGTAGATGGTCGGCAGAATGCCCGCCACGTGCAGCCGCGGGTTGAGCTTGGCCCGGATGCGTTCGATCGTGCGCAGCAGCTGCTGCATGCCCTTCATGCCGAAGTACTCGCACTGGAGCGGAATGATCACCTCGTCGGAGGCGACGAAGGCGTTGATCGTGAGTACGTTGAGGGCCGGCGGGCAGTCGATGATGACGAAGTCGTAGCGGCGCTCGACCGGGGCCAGCTTCTCCTTGAGGATCGATTCCCGGCCGAGCTCGTTGAAGAGCTGCGACTCGGCGCCGGCGAGCTCGATGTTGGCGGGGATGAAGTGGACCGCCATCGAGTCCGCGGAAAGGATGACTTCGTTGGCGCTCACCTCGGGATCCACCAGCAGCTCGTAGATCGTGCGCTCGAGCTCGTCGGGCAGCTTGACGCCCATATTGATGGTCAGGTGGGCCTGTGCATCGAGGTCGACGAGCAGCACTCGCTTGTCGCGCTCGGCCAGAGCGGCGCCGAGGTTGACCGCGGTCGTCGTCTTGCCGACCCCACCCTTCTGGTTAGCGACCGAGATCACGCGCGCCATTTAGTGCGGTCCGAGTCTACCCGAACCCTCCTCGCTCGACGACCACCGCGAAAGAGGAGTGAGGGACGCCGCCATAACCCTCCGCGCTCGACGACTACCGGGCAACCCGCCGATTTAGGCGCAAACGTACAATTCGCGCGATGTTCGTCATCCCGCTGATCGCCGGTCTGGTCGGCGTCGTCTTCGGCGGGCTCGTTCTCCGCCAGTACCAGGTCCGGCGCCGCCCCTATCAGCTGGCCTGGGGGTTCGCCCTCGAGCTCTTTGGCTGGGCCGCCCTGGTCGAAGCGGCCGGGATCCTCGGAGGCTGGAACGACGGCCTTTACAAGACCTACTACCTGCTCGGCGGCATCCTCAACGTGGGCTGGCTCGCGATCGGCGAGGTCTACCTGCTGGCGCACCGCCCGGTGGGCCACGTGGCGGCGGCGGTGATGGGCGTGATCACGCTCGCGGCCCTGGTCGCGGTCCTGCTCTCGCACACCGACGCCCAGCTGCTCCATGAGGCGGTACCCGGCCGGGGCGCGATTTCGGCGCCGGCGGCGCCCCTCCTCCCGCTGCTCACGAACCTGACCGGTTCGGTGATCCTGATCGGCGGCGCCGCCTGGTCGGCCTGGACGGGGTACCGCCGCTCGGCGCCCTGGTCACGCGTACTGGGCCTGGCCTTGATCGCCGCCGGCGCCTTCGTCGTGGCGGGGACCCACAGCGCGGCGCAGGCTCTCGGCGTTTATGCCGTTCAACCCCTCGGTGAGGCGGTCGGGATCGTGGTGATGTTCCTGGGATACCTGGCTGTCGAATATCAGCCCAGCGCCGCAGCTCGGCCGTCGGCCGCCTGAAGTTGCTGATCGACATCGTCGCCGTCCTCATGCTGGCGATCGCTGTCTGGGTCGGCTACCAGCAAGGCGTCGTCAAGCCGCTCCTGGTTGAGATCCTGTTCCTGCTCGCGATCGTGATCATCATCCGCGACCGGACCGCGTACGAGGCGGCCATGCAGAAGTACCTGCACGCGAACGTGATCATGTCGGTCTTCCTGGCCCTCGTGGTCGCCGTGGTCGCCGGCTTCATCGGCGGTCAGATCGGTGGGGTGATCCACCGCATGCCGGTGGTGCGCGGTCTCGACGGCTTTCTCGGCGTCTTCGTCCACGCCGCCTTCGTCCTCGTCATCTGCTACATCGCACTCTCGGCCCTGATCGCCCTCGAGAAGGCCTTCGCGCCCACCCTCACCGCAGCCACCCTCACCGCCAAGCAGGTACAGACACTGAGCACGACGCTCCAGGGCAACCCGCTGACGGCGATGCTGGTCGACGAGAACGACCTCAAGCGGCTGCAGGCCCAGACCGCCAAGCCGGGCAGCGCCGCCCACATCGAGAGCGTGCCCCAGCTCGACCAGCTGCAGACCTTCTACGAGCAGTTCCTGCAGCCGCAGCTGGCGAGCTCGCGCACCGCCCCGGTCATCCTCCGAATCGGGCAGAAGATCCCGGTGCTCGGTCACGCGGGTCCCAACGACCTGCCGAAGGTGGCAGCTTCGCCTCTGCCGTCGCCATCGGGCTCGCCCAAGGCGTCTCCGACTAAGTGATCGCCGCGGGGGCTGCTGCAACCGGCCGCCGCCCGCTCGGTCAGCTCGACTTCGCTCTCCTCTCCGCGTACTGGGTGGCGATCGGCTACCTCTGGCAAAGCCTGGGCACCCTGCTCATCCCGGACCTCGTCCAGACCATGGTCGGGAGCGCTGCCAAGGGCCGGGCGCTGAGCGTCCTGGAGGGGATCGGGACGCTGATGGCCGTATTCTGGCAGCCGCTGGCGGGCGCCATCTCTGACCGCACGCGCACGCCTTGGGGGCGCCGCCGCCCCTTCATCGCGATCGGCACGGCGGGCGACCTGCTCTTCCTGACCGGCCTCGCCCTGGCCGGGAGCTACCTGCCGCTGCTCGTCTTCTATTTCCTGCTCCAAGCGGCCTCCAACACCGCCCAGGGCCCTTACCAGGGGCTGCTCCCCGACGTCGTGCCGGACCGCCAGCGCGGTGAGGCCTCGGGCTACTACGGCCTGGCCAACCTGGTCGGGATCCTCCTCGGCACGGTGGGAGCCGGCTTCGTGCAGGCCCACTACGGCCGCACGGCCGCGTTCGCCAGCATCGGCTTCCTGCTTGCGGTCACCGCCCTGCTCACGCTGCGGTTCGTACGTGACGACGCCGAGCCGGACGATACTCAGTTCTCGTCGCCTTGGGCCGCGGTTCGGGCAACCTTCACCGTTCCCCTCGGCTATCCGGACTTCATGTGGTTGATGGCATCTCGGCTCCTGATCCTGATGGGCATCGTTGGTGTTCAGAGCTTCACCCTCTTCTACTTCACGGACGTGTTCTTCCACGGCGACAGCCGGCGTGCCGTCACCTCGACTTACGTGCTCCTCGGGCTGGTGATCCTGATTGCAATCCTCGCCACCTGGCCGGCCGCCCGGCTCTCCGATCGGGTGGGGCGACGTCCTTTGATCTGCGGCAGTGGACTGATCGCCGGTCTCGGCCTGCTGGCCCTGGTATTCAGCCACTTCCAGCTCCTGCCCTCGGGCCTGCTGGCCCCGCTGGCGGGGCTGCTGGCGGTGCCGGAGCTGGCCGTGCAGGTGACCTACGTGGGCGTCCTCATCGGAGTCGGGCTGGGCGTCTTCCTGAGCGTCGACTGGGCCTTCATCACCGACGTCATCCCGCTTCGTGAGGCAGGGCTCTTCATGGGCTTCTCGAACATCGCGACCGCCGGTTCGGGCATCCTCGCCCGCTTCATCGCCGGCTTTGCGCTCGACTTCTTCAACGGGCGGGGGACGATCTTCGGCCTCCCGGGCGGCTACCCGGTCGTCTTCGGACTCTTCTGCGCCTGGCTCATGATCGGTTCCCTGCTCGTGCTCAAGGTGCGGCGGCGATGATCCTTGACGGCCTCCCGCTCTGGGGCGGACTCGCGTGGGCGGCGCCGGGGGCGGCGGACGTGGTGGTTGCCGGAATTCCCTACGACGGCTCCGCCGTCTACCGACGCGGCGCCGCCGAGGCGCCGGCCGAGATTCGCCGCCTGTCGGCGGCGATTCCGCCGGTCACCGAGTCGGCCACGGCCCTCGTCGAGCTGCGGCTGCATGACATGGGGGACCTGCACATCGGCGATTCGATCGCCACGGGCTGGCAGGCGGCGGCGGACCACCTGGCGACCGTACCGGCGCACACGCTGCTCACCGTGATCGGGGGAGACCACACAACCGCGATCCCGGTACTGGCCGCCCAGGCGCGCCGCCACCCCGACCTGCGGGTGCTCTGGGTGGATGCGCACCCAGACCTCTGCGACGTCTCCCGGGGCGGCTCCTGGACCTGTGGCTGCGCGCTTCGCCGCGGCATCGAAGCGTCCGGCATTGATCCCAGCCGAGTGGTGCTCGCCGCCTGCCGCGACTTCGACCTCGAAGAGCTCGACTTCATAGGTTCTGCGGGGATGACGATGCTGCCCGTCGGCCAGGTGGCGGCCGACCCTCGCGCCGCGGGCGAGAGTCTTGCCCGGGCGCTCGGCTCGGGACCGGTCCACGTGTCATTCGACATCGACGTCCTCGACCCCGCATTCGCGCCGGGGACCGAGATCGCCTCGGCGGGCGGGTTGAGCACGCGGCAGGCGCTTGACCTGCTGGCAACAGTCGCCGCCAGCAGCCGGTTGGTCGGCTTCGACGTAATGGAGGTCTCGCCGCCGCTCGACCAGTCGGACATCACGGCGCTGGCCGCGCTCAAGCTGATCTTCGAGTTCTGGGGGATGGCGTGGAAACCGCGGACGTAGTGATCGTGGGCGGCGGCGTCATGGGCTGCTCGCTCGCCTACCAGCTGGCCTGCCGGGGCGTCGGCGTGGTCGTCGTCGAGCGTTCCGAGCTCGGCTCGCAGTCAACGGCCAGGAACGCCGGCGGCGTCCGTCAGCAGTTCTCCAACGAGCAGAACGTTCGCTTGCAGATGCTGTCGACCCGGCTGCTGGCGCAGTTCGAGCAGGAGATCGGGGTGACCGCCGACTTCCGGCAGGTCGGCTACCTGTTCGTTTTGACCCGTCCACCGGACGTCGCCAACTTCCGGTCCCAACTGGAGATGTGGCACCGCGTGGGACTGGCCGAGGCGCGCTGGCTGGACGCCGACGAGGCAGGCCGCCTGGTCCCCGTGCTGAACACCGAAGACGTTGTCGGCTGCACCTTCTGCCCGACCGATGGCATCGCCGGGCCCGCCGGCGTCACAGCCGGCTACGCGGCGGCCGCCCGCCGCCACGGCGCGCGGCTGCTCGAGGGCGTCGAGGTGATCGGCATCGAGGCCGCAGGCGGCAAGGTGACCGGTGTCCGCACGTCGAAGGGCGAGATCGCAACTCCGGTCGTGTTCGACTGCGCCGGCGCCTGGGCGGGCGAGATCGGCCGCCTGGCGGGAATCGAGGTGCCAGTCAAGCCCTACCGGCGCCATATATTCGTTACCGGCCGCTTTGACGAGCTGCCGCGAGAGGCCCCGATGACGGTCGACTTCGCGACCTCGTTCTACTTTCACCCGGAGGGGGAGGGCGTGCTCTTCGGGATGAGTGATCGTGAGGAGGCGTCGACCTTCAGCCAGGAGGTCGACTGGAGCTTCCTCGAGCGCACGGTTGAGGTCGCCGCGATCCGGGCGCCGCTGATCGCGGAGAAGGCCGCAGTCCGGACGGCCTGGGCCGGCCTCTACGAAACGACGCCCGATCATCAGGCGATCCTTGGTCCCGCGCCCTCGCTCGAGGGCTTCTGGTGCGCGTGCGGCTTCTCCGGGCATGGGTTCATGCAGGCGCCCGCGGCCGGCCTTCTGCTCGCCCAGCTGCTGACCGAGGGCCGCTCGGAGATCGATCTTTCACCCTTCTCGATCGACCGCTTCGCTCAAGGCGAGCTGGTCGCCGAGGGCGATGTGATCTAGTGCCCGGTTCCAGGGCACTAGCAGCCGGGGCCGGGCGAGAGCACTGGCTCGGCCATGGCGGCCTGGGCCTGGGCCGGCGTCGCGTAGCCCAGCTGGACCATCTTCATGAGCACGACGTCGCGGCGGTGCTTGGCCCGGCCTGGGTCGTAGCGGGGGTCATAGTTGGAAGGGGCCTGCGGCATGCCGGCGATCTCGGCCGCCTCAGCGAGCGTCAAGGAGCTGAGGTCGTGGCCGAAGTAAACGCAGGCGGCCTGCCGAGCCCCGACCAGGCCGCGTCCGCTCGGGACGACAGTCAGATAGTCCTCGAGAATCTTTTCTTTCGAGATGCGTGACTCGATGCGGAGCGCGACCAGCATGCTCGGCAGCTTGCGCACGAAGTGGTCGCTCCGCTCGTAATAGACGACGTTCGCCAGCTGTTGGGTAAGTGTCGATCCGCCCTGGCAGGCGCACAGGTGAAGCGCGTCGTCCAGGGCGGCTCGGAGGAATCCGATCGTGTCCAGACCGTGGTGGGTGTAGAAGCGCTCGTCCTCGACGGCGACGATGGCGTTACGCATGACATCGGGGATGGCCGTGCGGGTCAGCACGGGCTGTCCGGCAGCGCCCGCGATTATCCCGACGCGCTGGTCGAGGTCGCTGACCGAAGGCGTCTGCTCGTAGAGGATCAGCGCGCCGGCGATGAAGACGGTGAAGACCGCGGCGAGGATTGCCCTCAGCGCGCCGCGGAGGATCAGCGGAGGCCGCCTTCGAGCAGCATTCCGACTATCAGCCCAATCCCGAGCAGGATCATGATCGCCGCGCATCCGAACTGGAAGAAGCTATAGGCAAGGCCACCCGCGGCGGAGTAAGTGGGCGCGATCTCGGCGCGCCGGCGCCGGGTGGAGACGGCTCCGAAGATCCAGCCGATGCCGATGAGCATGGCGAAGCCACCCATCACGAAGGCCGCCAGCGCGCTCCCCCTCACCGCTACGAGTATGTTCCTTTGCGGTGGTACGGGCTTTCGCGGCGCTTCCCCTGCCCGCCGGCCACCGTGAGCAGCTGGCGCGCTACCTGGCCGCCTGCGCCGAAGCGGCGCCCGGCTTCCGTTGGGTCCTGCCTGAGGGGCTCCACCTGACGCTCCGTTTTGCCGGCAACCTCGAGGACGAGGCCGCCGCTCGGCTGGCGGCGGCGCTGCAGCAGGTGCGCCATCCGCCGTTCGAGCTGCGCCTTTCTGGAACCGGAAACTTCGGCGGTTCTCGCCGGGCGTCGGTCATCTGGATGGGCCTGGTTGCCGGCCGGGCTGAGGCGGCGAGCCTGGCCGCGCAGTGCGAAAGCGCGGCCCAGAAGGCCGGCCTGGAGCCGGACCCGCGGCCCTTCCGGGCGCACGTCACGCTGGCCAGGGCGCGCGACCGTAAGGGAGCCGCCCTGCCCCGCCTGCCCGATCCCCCCGAGCTGCCCGCGTGGCGTGCTGAGGAGTTCGTGCTCTTCCGTTCGCTGCTTCGAGGCGGCCACCCGCCGCTCTACACGCCGATCGAACGCTACCCGCTAGATCCCGGCGCTTAGGCCATGCCGAGCGCGTCGAGGCCGGCCTGTGCGCAGGCCTTGTCTTGCTCAGGCGCTCCTCCGCTCACGCCCACCGCGCCCAGAACGCCACCCGTCCGCCGGATCAGGAGTGAGCCAAGGCCGGGCACCATGGGCACTCGGACCATGCGGTCGACCTGCTCGAAGAACTTGGCGCGCTCCTGGTAAACCTGACGAAGGGAGTCGCCGTCGCGATGCCAGAGAGCGGACCCGACCGCCTTCGACTCGGCGATCTGGGAGGCCAGGGGCGGAGCGCCGTCCATTCGCGAGAGCGCGATCAGGGTGCCGCCCTCGTCGACAACGGCGACGGCAACGCGAATGCCGTCCTGCCGGGCCTTGTCGTGGGCGGCAGCGACCAGGCGCTGGGCTTCTTCAAGTGAGAGCGGCATCGGGTCTGTTCAATCCTCCCATGACGTCTGAGGGCGGCCGTCGACAGCGGGTGTGGGGCTGACAGCGCTAATCCTAAGTACCCGTTCGCAGAGAACGACGGTCGCCTACCGGCGAGGCGTCAGCTGGCAACCGGCGAGAGCCTGGCGGCGAACCGATTTTCGGACCTTGCGGCGCGCGTGCTCGGCGCCTAAAGTTCCCGACGGCCCCGAGGGATACGGGTGAGGGGGCCGGGCAAAGCCGCAAGGCGGAGGCCGGTTCCGCAGCCTAGGTCCGTCGGGGTCACTTCTTTTTCCAGGCTTTTTCCACAGAGCTCGCGGCGGCGCTGCAGGCGACTCCCGATAGCTTGGCGGCGAACTACTTTTTGGGGCTTGCGAAGCCCCAGGTGGGGCCGCCTAGAATACAGCCCGGCCCCCGAGGAACTGTCCAATGGAGCCGGTTGGAGCCGTAAGGCTCACGCCGGAGCCGGCGAGGCGGTTCGCCGGGGGTCGATGCTTTTCCTGCCGGTTTTCCACACCCTTGACGGTCTCTTGACGCTGCCCTCAAGTACGGCTGGCTACTGCAGGTGGGTTGGCGGCGAACTGTTTTTCGCAGTTGCGGCTCTCTCCTCGCTCGCTTACAGTCGTGGGCGACCCCGAGAGACAAAAGCGGCGGGTGCCAGCTGAGGTCGAAAGACTCCTGGCGGGCCTCGCGGCGGACGTCAGTCGGGGTCGCTTCTTTTTCCGGGACGTGCCTTTGGGTGTCTCGGGCACCATCCAGGTGCCTGCAGGCCCCACCCCTGATCCCCTCCCCGCCACGCAGGGAGGGGCCGTGCGCCGGTAGCCGCGCTACCGGCATCAGGGGCGACAGGCTATCGCCTGTCGCCTGGCGGCGAAAGAATTTTCGGGGCTTGCGGGCGGCTTCACCAAGCGTTAACTTTGGTGTCGGCCCCGAGGGAAACGTGCAAGGGAGCCGGCAGAAGCCGCAAGGCTTTCGTCGGAGCCCAAGCGGCGGTTCCTCGGGGTCATTCCTTTTACGTGCGCTCTAGGGCGAGCTCCGTGAGCGTCAGCGAGAGGTCCGTCGCCGCGCCGCGCCATAGCCGGAGGCCGAGCAGCCCGCCGAACCGGCCGCTGCGCCAGCCGGCCACGTAGGGGTCGAGCGCCGCCGCTTCGTCCACGTCCCGCCGGTCCGGCTGCCGGCCGCCGGCGAGCGCGGCGGCAACCGAGAAGTGGGCGCGAATCAGTGGCTCGGACTCAGCGTCGCGCAGCTCGCGGAGCCGCCTCACCCAGTCTCGTGCCGGGGTGGGGAAGACCGCGGCCAGACCGGCTCCCGCCACCCGCAGCTCGGGCTGCTCGCAGTCCAGGAGGCCGGCCAGGGCGCGCCGGCCGCGGTCGAGGGCCTCCAGCGCCTGCTGCCGGTCGCCTCGGTCACCACCGCCGGCGGCGCCGATCCGAGCCAGCAGCACCACCAGGTCGACGCGCAGGGACGCAGCCAGCGACCCGGCCGCCGCGAGCTCGACCAGAAAGGGCACCGCGGCCGCCGTTGCCGGGTAGACGGTCCCTTGGTTCCAGAGGCTGCCGTACAGCTCATAGAGTGCCTGCTCGGCAGACAAAGGCTCTGATCCGGCGACGGCACGGAGCTGGTCGGGGACGTCCACTGCGACGCCATACGCATGCGACAGGGTCTGCCATTCGACGGTCTCCAGCCCAGACAGCATCAGAACCGCCGGCCGCGCACCTTATCGATCGAGAAACGCGCGGTGTCCGCGATCAGCATCACCGCCATCACACCCGCCTCGACCGCGTCCGTGACCACCAGGTCAGCGGCGTCAGTCACCGAACCCGCCATCGAAAGCGAGATCACGATGATGCCGGCACGCTGGATCTCGCGTACGGCTTCAGTGATGTCGCCGCCCATCAACGCCCCGGCCAGGACCAGCACCCGGGCCCGGTGCAACCGCGCGACCGCGCGCACGGCGTCTGCCAGCCGGTCCTCCCCGACCAGTGGGATCGTGTCTACGGATATCCGCTCGCCGCGGATGTTGTGGCGATCGGCCTCGGCGACCGCGCCCTGCGCGACCATGCCGACCTGGGCACCGCCGCCGATAACGATCACGCGCTTGCCGAAGATCGCCTGAAAGCTCGGGACCTCGGTCACCTCGAGCACCTGCTCAAGCGAACGCAGATCGGTGAGCAGCGCCTTTTCGTCTGACACGCCGCTCATCTCGAACTGGGTTTCCGCCCGGCCCGCCTCAGCCGACCGTGTTGTCGAGACATAGGTGACGTTGCCCCGGTGGCGAAAGATCGCCTCCGTCACTCGATAGAGCACGCCCGGCTCGTCGCGACTGGCGACGAGCAGCGCCAGCGTTCTCTGATCTGCCACGTCAGGAGATTAAGGTGAGCGGGATGGCCAGCATCGCCCAAAGGATCAGTCGGGTCGGCATCTGGGCGGGGCAGATGTCCGCGCTGCCCGCCGACGTACTTCGCCGGAGCGCCGCCGAAGTCGAACGGCTGGGCTTTGGCTCGCTCTGGTTCGGCGAGTCTTTTGGCCGGGAGGCGTTTGCGCACGCCGCGCTACTGCTCTGCAGCACCGACACCCTCGTCATCGGCACCGGGATCGCCAACATTTACGCCCGCGACCCCGTGGCGATGGCCAACGGCGGGCGAACGCTGGACGAAGCCTGGCCTGGGCGGTTCATCCTCGGGATCGGGGTCAGCCATGTGCCGAGCACACATTTGCGCGGCCACAAGTACGAGCGGCCCGTGGCCCGTACGCGCGCCTACCTCGACGCGCTGGAAGAGGCGCCCTGGCGCGTAAGCGCTGGCGGCGATCCGCCGCCAATGCCGCCCATCGTCCTGGCCGCGCTGGGCCCGCGCATGCTGGAACTCGCTCGCGACCGGACCGCCGGAGCCCATCCGTACTTCGTCCCCGTCGAGCACACCCGGCGCGCGCGGGAGATCCTGGGGCTCGGCCCGCTCCTGGTTCCTGAGCAGGGTGTCGTGCTGGCGCGCGATCGCCGTGAGGCGCGGTCCACCGGCGATCGCTACACGTCTCAGTACCTGAATCTGGACAACTACCGGAACAACCTGGTCCGCCTGGGCTGGGAGGCGGGGGACCTCGAGCCGCCGGGAAGCGACGCCCTCTTCGACGCGGTGGTCGCGTGGGGCGATGAGGCGGCGATCGCCGAGCGCGTCGGGCAGCATCTGGAAGCGGGCGCCGACAGCGTGCTCCTGCAGCCGCTGACCAGGACGCCCGATGTCGCTTACACCGAGGAGCTGCGCCGGCTTTCCGTGCTTGCCCGCCCGGCTTAAGCGCGCCCCCGGGTCTCGCCCTGGCCGAGCGCCATCAGTAGATCGGGGTCTCGGCCGTGATCGACTCCAGCCACCTCCGGCAGGAGACCAGGAAGCGCGCCGCCTGCAGCCCGTCCAGCACGCGGTGATCGAAGCTGAAGCAGAGATACATCATCGGCTTGATCCCGATCATCCCGTCGACCG
>CAZHAC010000051.1:5906-14624 GCA_964529765.1 uncultured Actinomycetes bacterium | reverse complement strand
CCCCCCTCGCGGCCGTTCAAGATCGTAGATCGGATCGGTGGGTTGCACTAGCTGACAGCCAATGACAGCCGGAACGGCTTCGAAGACGACGCCCCAGGCGACCGTCCAAAGGTCATGCCGGGTGCGACCGGGGGCAGGGCGACGCTGAGCCTCAGCCCAAACACGCCGAGAGCACCAAGAGCAGCGCTGCGTGCAGTCCGCTGGTTCCGCCCCTGCCGCTAATCGCCGGACCCGCGGTCTTACTTCCACGTGATCAACTACGAGCCACAGCGACCACTCGGACTATCCCGCTTTTTTCAGGTGCGAACGGCACGCCACCAGCCAACGAGCGACCTGCCGCTGTCCAGGCACAGCCACTCCGGGAAGCACCTTGCGGCGCCTCCACCGCACGTTCCACTACCACGCCGCCGATTCTGTTGCTTGACACGGTGTCCAGGCAGGGATATCTTCGGCCGCTGAATAAATAAAGCCCACCAGGGCCGGAGGGGTTGCGAGCATGGCGGTTCGTTGGCTCGTCTTTGTGTTGGTCAGTGTGGTTGCGCTCCTCACGAGCCAGCCGGCCTACGCTCTCTCAGGGGTCTACCACCGTCCCTACGGCAAGGACGACATCTACGTCAGCTCGGCCGCGAACACCGACCGTTATCCACTCGATCCCTACGCCGGGCAGATCGAGTACATCAAGGTGACGACCTGGCCCGTCGAGTCGGGCGACTCGGTGGTGGTCAACTGGTCGAAGAACAACGACGGCATCGCGCGCCAGGCCACCGCCTCCTGGCAGTCCAACTCGGGCAACAACTCCTACTGGCAGGCGGCGATTTGCGATCCGAGCCACTCCACCAACGGAAGCTCAGACGCCTGCAACGAGGGCGACCTCGTGACCTACACCGTTGTCGCCAGCCAAACCGGCGGCGGAACCGCCCAGATCGGCTCCTACTCCTACGTCACTCGCAAGGCGCCGGTGAACAACGACTACTACGCCTACCTCACCACCGTGACAGCGGCCACGCGGGTGAGCAACCACGTGGAGCTGACGGTCAGCTCCAGCGACTCGGCGTTCTCGCCCAAGGTCGCGATCTCATTTCCCTACGCCGACGCCGTTCGGGTGCAGGCGGCGCCCAGCCCGACCGGGGTCACCTTCGCCGACGGGATCGCCAACTTCACGCTCAACACCACCAACTCGGCCCAGTACGTCATCTCGGCCGGCAGCGTAGAGGTGCTGGTCCAGACCAACCCCTGGCGTCTCACCTTCCTCAAGAACGTCAACGGCACCTGGACCCAGTTCCTCCAAGAGTATGACCCCACCCAGCACCACAACATCCAGTGGGACGGTGGCGCCGGGTCGAACACCGCGATCTGGCACGTTGGCGAGTGGTTCACGAGCCAGCCCAGCGAGTACTACCTGGGCTTCGGTGCCCGCTACAACACCGTCTACAAGCGGAATGAAGACATCGACATTTACGCGTACAACCAGTACAAGAACCAGGGCGCGAAGACCTATTTGCCGATTCCTTTCTTCCACTCGACCGCGGGCTACGGCGTCTTCGTCAACAGCTGGTACTACACCAAGTTCCGCCTCAACACCGAGTCGGTGAACGGCGCCACGCCGGGCAACATCACCGGCTGGAGCAGCGACAGCAGCAAGGACGCCAAGGGCGTCCTCGACTACGACGTCTTTTCGGGATCGCCCAAGACCATCCTGGACGAGTTCACGACGCTGACGGGCGGCCACCCCGTGGTCCCGTCGAAGTGGGCGCTGGGTCCGATTATGTCGGCCAACGAATGGAACTCGGACTCCTTCGCCACCCAGCAGCTGAACACGACCATCCAGGACCAGATCGCAGCCACGTTGATGGTCCTCGAGCAGTGGTCGGACGAGACCACCTTCTATGTGTGGAAGAACACCAACTTCACACCCAACGACGGCTCGACCAATCACGCGTACGGCGATTTCAGCTTTGGCACGACGTGGCCGAACCCGAAGGCATTTGTCGACAACCTGCATGCGAACAACGTCCACCTGATCCTCTGGCAGGTGCCACTCAACAAGGTCCCCGACAGCAACTCCACGAACCAGAACTCGATCACCGAGGACAACAACAACGCCAGCTACATGGAGAACGCCACCCGCAAATACGCTGCCTGGGACCCGCCGACCGGTAGCTACTACCAGAACGCTGCTGGCTGGTTCCCCAACGCCCCCTTCGTCGACTTCACGAAGAGCTCGGCTACGAACTGGTGGCTCGGCAAGCGGTCCTACCTGTTCAACATGAACGGAACCTCGATCGACGGCTTCAAGACCGACGGTGGAGAGGACATCTGGTACGAGAACACCCAGTTCACCGACGACACCGGCAACGTCAGCACGAAGCGGGCGATGCACAACCACTACCCGGTGGACTACACCTCGGCCTACTACAACTACGTCCAGCAGCAGACCGGCAACAACGGCGTCATCTTCGCCCGCTCAGGCGGCATCGGCTCGCAGCTGACCCCGATCTACTGGGCCGGCGACCAGAACTCTGACTTCGGCGAGTTCCAGGGCCAGGTCAACGCGGCGATCACGGCGAGTGCCTCGGGTGTCCCCTTCTACGGCTGGGACCTGTCCGGATTCTCAGGCGGCATCAACAACTCCGACATCCCGACGGTCGAGCTCTACGACCGCGCCTGGCCGGTGGCCGCCTTCGCGCCGGTCACCGAGTACCACTCGGAGAACAACGGGTCCGATGGCATCCAGCACGCCCGCTCGCCATGGAACATGCAGGCGCGCACCAATGACGCGTCCACCTTCAACACGGGCAAGCAGTACGCCAATCTGCGTATGAACCTCCTGCCCTACGTTTGGAGCAACGCTGTCCAGTCCGGCCAGACCGGGACGCCCGTCATGCGGCCGCTCTATCTCGACTTCCCGAGCGACCCGAACATCGTCAACTACCCGAGCGAGTACATGTTCGGCGACAGCTTCCTGGTTGTCCCCGTGCTCACCCAGGGGGCCACGTCCCAGACGGTCTTCCTGCCGGGCGGGGAATGGGTGGACTTCTCCAACACCGGCCGCCACTACGGCGGGGTGGCGAACAACTTCAGCTACGGGGTCGGCACCTACAGTACGGTTCCAACTTTTGTGAAGTCCGGCTCGATCGTCCCCATGAACCTGGACAACAGCTTCGCGCTGACCGGGACCTGGGTCGGCAACAACGTCAACGCGACCACCAACCTGACCTTCGTCGGCTACCCCGGCGGATCGACCTCGTACACCTGGCAGCAGAACCGTGACGGATCGGGCGCCCTCAACCTGACCATGAACGAGGACTACGCCCACCACCAGATCACCGTCGGCTACCCGGCCGGGATGCCAGTCCACTACTGGAAGATCTTCACCAGCCAGCCCTCCTCTGTGACCGTCGGCGGGGCGCCTTACACGCAGATCTCGTCCTTGAGCTCTCTGCTCACGGCTTCCACCGGCTGGTACTACGACAGCCAGAACCAGTGGCTCTACGTGAAGAACCCGGCATCGACCGCGGCCATCACGATGAGCATCACCGGCACTGACAAGGCCGCTTTCGAGGCCGAGTTCGGCACCTACAGCGGCACCTGCTCGGCGACCAACCACGCCGGCTATACGGGCACCGGCTTCGTAGCCTGCTTCGACGCCGCCGGCAAGTACCAGGACGTCCCGGTCACCGTCACCAATCCGGGCACCTACCAGCTGAACTTCCGCTACTCCAACGGGGGCACCGCGATCGCGACCCGGACCATCTACGTCGACGGCAACTACTTCAGCCACCTTGACATGCCGACCACGCCGAACTGGGACACCTGGGCGACCGCATCTCTCCTGGTCCCGCTCACGCCTGGCCAGCACACAATCCGTGTCAGTTGGGACTCCAACGACTCGGTCGACGTCAATCCCATCAACCTCGACAACATCAGCCTGGTGGCGACGCCGGGCCCGGCCAAGGCGTTCGACCACGAGGAGGTGCTGCTCGGCAACAACTACTACGCGGCCATGGTCGACCGCAGGGGCACCCTATACGACACCCAGGAGCCGATGGGCATGTACTCGGGTGTCTACATCAATGACCAGAACCCGACCTTTAACGTCTCAACGGCGATCCACGCGCAGCAGGGCGTGGTCGGGATCGCCCCGGCGGGACAGGACCCGCAGTGGTTCAGCGGTTCCGCGTGGTCGTTCAGCGGGCAGGACTACATCACCGACACCGCCATCTACCAGCTGACCGCCACCAACTCAGCGCTCAACCTCTCGGTGAGCGAGCAGGACTTCAGCCCGCGAGGAATCACTTTCCCGACCTCGACCGACACCGGCTCGCCGCCGGTCAACGGACTTCTGGTGAAGCGTCTCAGCATCAAGAACAACTCGAGCTCGAGCCAGACGTTGGACGTCTCCTACTGGGCTCATCTCTCGATAAACATGGAGCCCTACAGCGACAGCGTCAGCTGCAACAGCGCCGACGACGACGCCTTCTTCAACGACCCCGGCGGCTACGGCAGCGGGCGCAACCGCACCATCGCCTACGGCGTCGCCATCTCGGCTCCCTCGGGCGCGACCACAAGCTGCACCGCCTACCCCGCCGCCGCCCTTCAGAAGAAGACGTTCACGATCGCGGCGGGCGCCACGCAGGAGGCTGACGTCCTGGTCGCGGGCGCCACCAAGACGCCGTCCGGACAGTCGCTGTACAGCTCCTGGATCCAGCCGGCGCTGACCTGGTTCCGCTCCAACTCGATGGCCACCATCCAGAGCCAGACCCAGACCAACTGGACCAACCAGATGGCCGAGGCCGGGACAATCGACAGCTACCCGACGGGTGGGACCGACTACAACAAGGTCCTCCATCGGGCCCTGGTGCTGAGCATCCTCCACCTCGACCTCACGCACGGCGCCTTCGCGGCGGGTTTCAAGAACATCGGATACCCGGCGATGTGGCCGCGGGACACGGCCTATGGCGTGATGACGCTCGATCGCTCGGGCATTCGTGACTACGCCGGCAACGCCTACGGCTTCCTGAACTCGCTCCAGCGCGCGAGCTCAGGCGGGTACTGGGAGCAGAAGTACATGCTGGACGGGACGGTCCAGTGGACGCAGCCGCAGGCTGACGAAACAGCCATCCTGCCCTACGGGGTCTACCAGCACTACCTGCAGACTGGCGACCGGTCGTTCCTCGACAGCTACTGGCAGCTGGTCCAGAACGCCGCTGCGGCGGTGATGCCCGGAGCCTCGGACAATGGGTACGGCTGGGACTCGAGCTCGCACCTCTTCTTCTCCAACAACATCTGGGAAGACACCTACGGCGAGTTCCTCTACACCAATGCCGCCATCGTGGCCGGCCTCCAGGCGGCGGCCAACATCGCGACCATCGAGGGGAACAGCACGCTGGCCACCAATTGGAACAACCAGGCCAACGACATCCTCACCAACGGCATCGAGGGAACGATCACCAACAGCTCGGCGATAACCGTGCCCGGCAGCTACGACTCCGACATCGGGCGCTATGTCTTCGCCCGCAACATTCGCAAGACCCAGGCCAACGGGCCGGCTCTGATCATGAACCCGATCTCCGCTGACGCATCGCAGCTCGGCGTGGTCTGGCCTTTCAACATCCTGCCCGCCAACGACTCCAAGGTGGTGGCGACGGCGACCGAGGTCCAGGCCGGGCTTGGCGACACGGCCGAGGTCGGATCGACGGGCGGCATCGCCCGCTACCGCCACAACCAGAACTCTCGCTACTCTCCCAGCGGCAGCCCCGATTACAGCCCCTTCAACGACACCTACTTCGACGGTGGCCCGTGGGAGGTGGCGACGCTCTGGATGGCCGACTACGACCTCCAGCGAGCGCAGGCCAACACGGGCAGCACCTACGTCGACGCCGCCAAGCAGTATCTGGACGCGCTCATCGGGTGGATGGGGCCGCTCTACGTTGGCTCTGAGCAGATCGACCATCTGGCCGGCCAGCAGTCAGACGGGTCCTGGAACAAGCAGGCCGCCTGGCCCAACCTTTGGGAGTCGAACGCATCACTGGCCGACAGCCTCGTGATGCTCCTTGACTACAACTGGAACGCCACCAACAACACCCTGACCGTAAAGCCGAAGATCCCGTCGGCCTGGAGTGCGGTGGGCGGCAACATCACCATCGTCGCCAACGGGACGAGCTCGAAGAAGGTCTACGTCAAGCACCAGCACCCCGGGGGCACCAGCCCTGACACCGTCACGTTCAACAACAACACCGCGAACGCGATGAACGTGAACCTCTACATCCACACCGACTTCTCGCCGAGCTCGGTGACGGGTCTCAACGGCCTCACCACGAGCTACGACGCCACCAGCGGCCGCGTCCTGATCCAGGGGTCGGTGGCGGCAGGCGCCGCGCTCACGATCACGCTGAACCGGTAATCGAGAAAGAGAAGCATTGACAAGGAAGAGCGCGGCGACTAAGTTCGGTTAATCAACAAACAAAGCTTCCAAAAGGCTGGTCGCGACCTCATGCGCGACGTCAACACCAGCCTGGTCATCAACCTCGTCAAGGTCGCAGGACAGCTCTCCCGGGCGGACCTCGCTCGGGAGAGCAACCTGAGCCCGGCTGCCGTCTCAGCGATCGTCGGCCGCTTGATCCGCTCCGGGATTCTCTACGAAGTCGCGAGGGGCCGCTCCAAGGGCGGCCGGCCGCCGGTCCTCTTGAGCCTCAACGAGAAAGCCGGCCATGTGGTCGGCATCAAGCTCAAGGACTCGGGCCTCACAGCAGTCGTGACCGACCTCAATGCCGAGAGGCTCCACTCCTTCGAGATGGATGTGCCTTTGGTCGGCGATCCCAAGGCGGCTCTCGACGCCATCGAAGAGGCGTTCAAGCGAGCACTCAAGGAGTCGGGGATCAGCCGGCGAAAGTTGATCGGCGTCGGGATCGGACTCCCGGGAGTCGTCGATCCATCTGAGGGCCTGGTCCACTTCTCGCAGATCCTTCGCTGGCGGCAGGTTGCTGTCCAAGAGCCGCTCCGGCGGCGCCTTCGCACCCCAGTCTGGGTGGACAACGACGTCAACACCGTGGCCGTGGCGGACAAGTATTTCGGGGCCGGCAGCGGTATCAACCACTTCCTAACCCTCACCGTTGGCCGCGGCATCGGTCTCGGGATCGTGATCGGGGGTGAGATCTACCGGGGCGCAATCGGCGGAGCCGGCGAATTCGGGCACATCACCGTGCTGCCTGGCGGTCCGCCGTGCCAGTGCGGCCGTTCAGGCTGTCTCGAGAGTATCGTCGCCGAGCCGGCAATCAGGGCCAAGGCGAGCGAGGTGCGGCAGCACCAGGTCGAGATCTCAGAGATCGTCGAGCTCGCAGAGGCAGGGGACGAAGAGATGGTCAGGATCCTCGCGGAGGCCGGGGAGATCCTTGGACTGGCGCTCGCCAACCTGGTCACCATCCTCAACCCCGAACGGTTGATTGTCAGCGGCGAGGGCGTCCGTCTCGGGCGCAGCTTCTTTGACCCCATGAAGCAGGCTCTACAGCGATCGGCCTTCGCCGGATTTGGAGGCCCACTGCCGGTTGTGATTGAGCCCTGGGGCGATGACGCCTGGGCCGTCGGCGCAGCCACGTTGGTCCTCCGCGAGCTCTTCAAGCTCCCGATGCAGGCGGGCGATCCGGCACCGCTGGCGATCCTGGCCGGCGCTTGATGGAGCGGGCAACGGCTCCCGGGATGCGCTCCGAAGCGGTCGCCGAGCAGCGAATCAGGCTTGGGCTGCGTCGCCAGGCCGTGGGCGGTCAAGGGCTGGCGGCGGTACTGTTCCTGGCCCCGAGCCTGGTCCCGCTGGCCCTCTTCACGCTGGCACCCATGGTGACCTCGGCGGTGCTGAGCCTCTATCGATGGGACCTGCTTCGGCCAGCCCGCTACGTTGGCCTCGACAACTACCAATCGCTCTTCGCCGATCCCGCCGTCGCGGCGGCCGCTGTGCACACTCTCCTCTTCATCGCCGGCTACCTCCCCCTCGTGTACGTCGGCGGCCTGGCCGTCGCATTGGGACTCAACCAGCGAATGAGAGCGCTTGGACTCTTCAGAACCATCTATTTCCTGCCGGTGGTGACCAGTTGGGTGGTGGTGGCCTTCATTTGGAAGTGGCTTCTCAACCCTCAAGACGGAATCGTTAACTACCTACTGGCCCGGGTCGGGATCCCTGGGCCGGGCTGGTGGGCCGACCCCGCCTGGGCCCTTCCCGCCGTAATCCTGGCCTCGGCCTGGAAGGACCTCGGCTTTGTTGCTGTGATCCTTCTCTCAGGTCTCCAGGCGATCCCGCAGGAGCTCTACGACGCCTCCGCCGTCGACGGTGCGGCGAGTTGGTCGCGCTTTCGACACATAACGCTTCCGCTGCTCTCGCCGGCGACCTTCTTCGTCGTCGTGATCAGCCTGATCAACTCCTTTCAGGTCTTCGACCAGATCTGGGTGATGACCGCGGGCGGGCCCGCCGGAGCGACGAGCGTCGTGGTCGATCAGATCGTCAAGAACGCCTTTGCGTACGGCCGGGTCGGCTATGCGTCCGCGCTCAGCTGGGTCCTGTTTGCGGCCATCCTCCTGGTCACCCTGCTCCAGACCAAGCTGCAGCACAGGTGGGTGACCTATGCCTAGCGCCTCGACCTGGACGCTCGGCCGGACACTGACCGTTCTTTTGCTTTCCCTCGGCGCGGTCTGCATGTGCTTCCCGTTCCTCTGGATGGTCAGCACCTC
>CAZHAC010000051.1:3481-5806 GCA_964529765.1 uncultured Actinomycetes bacterium | reverse complement strand
TTCATGCTCCGCCAGGCCTTTCTGTCGCTGCCCAAGGATCTGGACGAGGCCGCTCTCATGGACGGCGCCGGCTACTGGACGATTTTCTGGCGAGTGCTGTTGCCCTTGGTGCGTCCAGCGCTGGCGACCTTCGCCGTGTTCGCCTTCATGGCGAGCTGGAACAGCTTCCTCTGGCCGTTGGTCGCCGTCAATTCGACGGATCTAATGACGCTTCCCGTCGGCTTGGCGACGCTGCACGGCCGCTACACCACAGCCTGGAACTTAGTCATGGCGGGCGCCACGGTCAGCGTGATGCCGATTCTGCTGGTCTACGTCGTGGCTCAGAAGCATGTCGTCCGCGGCATTGCCTTCTCGGGCATCCGTGGATAGGAGGGGCGGTGGATGACTGATTAGCGCTACGAGTTCGACCCGGGTGCAAAGAAGCGGAGAGAAGCAGTCAAAACAAACGGAGGAAGAAAGCAAGTGAAATTCCTGGCACGGTTAGGCGGTCTTGGCATCGCCGCCGTCCTGGCCGCCACCGGTTGCGGAAACGGCCAGTCGAACAGCAATACGACTCAGCCGGTGACCCTGACCTACTTCACCTTCTCTGCCGCTCCCGACCACCTGAAAGACTTGAGTGCGATCACCACCGCGTTTCATCAGCAGCATCCCAACATCACCATCGATGTCCAGACTGCCGCCTACAACGACTACTTCACAAAGCTGAAGACGGACATCGCTGCAGGCAATCCCGCCGACACCTTCGAGCTCAACTACGAGAACTTCGTCAGCTACTCGAGCGCCGGCGCGCTGCTTGACCTGACCGGCCCGAGCAAGTCAGATTCCGGCTACCAAGCCTCGACCTACTACCCGCGCGCCTACCAGGTCTTCCAGGCCGGCGGCAAGCAGTACGGGCTTCCGGAGAGCTTCTCCGACGTCCTGCTCTTCTACAACAAGGATCTCTTCGACGCCGCGGGTGTCGCCTACCCAACGGCCAGCTGGAAGTGGCAGGACGAGCTCGAGGCGGCTCAGAGGTTGACCAACCCGGCCAAGGGCGTTTGGGGCGACCAGCAGAACATTCAGTTTTTCGAGTTCTACAAGGTCCTCGCGCAGAATGGCGGCCAGTTCCTGAGCACTGACAAGAAGCAGGCGACGTTCAACAGCCAGCAGGGCGTCGACGCGGCAAACTGGCTGATCTCGAAGTACGGCAAGGTCGAGCCGACCCAGGCCCAGATGGGCGGACAGAACGACGAGGCCATGTTCAAGGCGGGCAAGCTCGCGATGTGGCATGTGGGCATCTGGGAGTTCACCCCGATGAAGGACGCGCCGTTTAAGTGGGACGTCCAGCTCGAGCCCGGCAATGTTCAGAAGGCGCATCACTTCTTCGCCAACGCCGTGGTTGCCGCAGCCAAAACCAAGCACCCGAAAGAGGCCTGGGAGTGGCTTCGCTTCCTGACCTCCTCGCCGACCGCGGTCAAGACCCGGCTCGACGCGAGCTGGGAGCTTCCGGCCGTCGCCGATCAGTCCCAATTCACCTCCTATCTCCAGCAGACTCCGCCCGCCAACCGCAAGGCCGTGTTTGACGCGCTGAACGACATCGTCGTCCCGCCCGTGATCGATCAGGAGTCGCAGCTGCAGGACATCGTCAGCGGAGCCTTGGACAAGGCGAAGCTCGGCCAGTCACCGGTCAAGAAGGCCCTGGACGACGCCGCTGCGCAGGTCAACGCGCTGCTTAAGTAAGACACTCTCCGCTTCTGGTGGGCCGGTCCTCGGGGGCCGGCCCTCCTTTCACTTCCAAGGAGCCCAGGAACTCGAATTAGCCGTGACAGACCACCTCGAGCTCGCGCGCGCGAGCGTGTCGATCATTCAGTCAGGCCAGCATTCCCAAGGTGCCTACGTGGCCTCGCCGACCTTCCCGGTATACAGGTTCGCCTGGATCCGGGACGGCGCCTTCATCGCCGATGCGATGTCCAGAGCCGGTGACGTGGCCGGAGCCGAGGCCTTCTTCAAGTGGTGTGCTGGACTCCTTGTCGACCGCGAGCAGCAGGTAGGCAGCTTGATCGCTCGTCACCGAGAGCGCGAGGCGCTTGATCGCGATGACTTCCTTCCCACGCGCTACACGTTGAGCGGAAAGACGAGCACGGAAGAGTGGTGGAACTTCCAACTGGACGGCTATGGCACCTGGCTCTGGGCACTGGCCGAGCACTGCCGGCGTCATCGCCGCTCGCCAAAGCCCTTCTCTGAGGGCGCCCGCGTCTCGGCTCGTTACGTAGCTGAGTTCTGGGCTCTGCCCTGCTTCGACTGGTGGGAGGAGTATCCCGAGCACGTCCACGCCTCGACCATCGC
>CAZHAC010000051.1:0-3381 GCA_964529765.1 uncultured Actinomycetes bacterium | reverse complement strand
GGCGTCCATCGGTACAGCTCCGACACCTTCTACGGTGGAGGCGAGTGGGTGCTGCTGGCAGCGCTGCTCGGCTGGCACTACCTGGCATCAGCGAGGCGCGCAGAAGCTGTGGACCAGCTTCAGTGGGTCGCCTCTCAGGCGGATGCCGAGTCCCGGCTGCCGGAGCAGGTCTCGGACCACCTGTTGGCTCCCGAGCATTACCAGCCCTGGGTCGACCGTTGGGGTCCGCCTGCCAAGCCGCTGCTCTGGTCGCACGCCATGTATCTCACGCTTGCACTCGAAGCCGGCGCCGTTTCAGCCGGAAAGGTGATGGATTGATCCGGCACCGTCCGGCCGGCATCGGCCATCCCTATCGAATCGAGATCGACCAGAGGCATCCCGTCATCCCGGTCGTGGGGGAGCCGCTGGAACTGCGAGCCAGTACACCTCGCGAGACCACGGAGATGTGCGTCGAGGTCGAGGCGGCTGGAATCCGAACTCTGCTTGCCGCCGAGCGGCTAGCTCCGCCCGCATTGGCAGCCGCGTCCGGTGGACATCTGGCTGTCGCCTCAGACGCGGACGGCTCCCGGCGCCGCCAGGGTTGGAGCGCAAGGGTGATTTCACCAAAAGATCGTTTCCGCTATCGCTTTCACGCCCATGGTCGAGCTACCCGCTGGTTCTCCACCGAAAGCGCGCGCTGGAGCTCAGGGGGCGGGCTCCTCGAAGTTGGCGGCGAGAGATCGCGGTTCGAACCAGAAAGCGTTGCGTGGCTGCTGCAGGGCGGCCGCGCGGTGCGCGTTCGCTTCGCGCTCAGGCTGGATCCGGCGGACCACGTGGTCGGCTTCGGCGAGCGCTTTGACGCGCTCGACCAGCGGGGCAGATGCCTGGATGCAACCGTGTTCGAGCAGTACAAACAGCAGGGCAACCGCACCTATCTTCCGATGCCGTTCGCCATCGTGGTCGGCGGTAGTGGGTGGGGCTTCCACGTCCAGACCTTTAGAAGGACATATTTCGATATCGGAGCTTCGGACCCCGATCGGCTCTGGATCACCGCTGATCTGGACCCGTCAGGCTCGGAAGACCATCTCGCGGTTCACGTTTTCAAGGGAACCCCAGCCCAGGTACTGGCCGCTTTCCTCGAGCGAGCTGGCCGTCCCGTGCTGCCGCCTGCGTGGGTGTTCGAGCCCTGGATGAGCGGCAACGAGTGGAACAGCCAGGAACGGGTGCTGGCTGAGGTGCGACGCAGCCTCGAGCTCGACATCCCAGCCGGCGTCGTGGTGATCGAAGCATGGAGTGACGAGTGCACGTTCACGGCCTTTAGAGACGCGCGCTATGCGGTCAAAGAGGATGGCGCCCCTCATCGTCTAGCCGACTTCGAGTTTCCACCGGACGGTGCCTGGCCGGACCCAAAGTCCATGGTTGACGAGCTGCACGGTCTTGGCCTTCGGGTGCTCCTGTGGCAGATACCCCTGCAGAAGGCACGTCCGGCGCCCCGCGGCCAGGCGAAAGCGGACCGGGATCGAATGCTCCGATCAGGCTACGGCGTCCGGACGCCGCGTGGAGCGTACCGGAATCGTGGCTGGTGGTTTCCCCAGTCCCTGTTGGTTGACTTCACGAACCCGGAGGCCAAAGAGTGGTGGCTCTCTAAGCGCCGCTGGCTGGTCGAGGACCTCGGCATCGATGGCTTCAAAACAGACGGCGGCGAACATGCCTGGGGTGAAGAACTGCGCTACGCCGACGGCAGCCGGGGAGTCGCCGGCAACAATCGCTATCCGGTCCTCTACCAGGCGGCCTACCAGGAGCTGCTGAAAGCAGCTGGCAAACCCGCAGTCACGTTCAGCCGGGCCGGCTTTACCGGTGCACAGGCCTATCCCTGCCACTGGGCGGGCGACGAGGATTCGACCTGGGAAGCCTTCCGTGCCTCAATAACCGCGGGCCTGACCGCCGGCAGCTGCGGCATCTTCTTCTGGGGCTGGGACTTGGCGGGCTTCTCCGGTGAGATACCTGACGCGGAGCTCTACCTGCGGGCGACAGCGATGGCCTGCTTCTGTCCGATCATGCAGTACCACTCTGAGTTCAACCGGCACAGGTTGCCCTGCCGGGACCGAACGCCGTGGAATGTAGCCGAGCGGACCAGCGACGACCGCATCCTGCCGATCTTCCGCAAGTTTGCGCATCTGCGGCGGCGCCTGATCCCTTATCTCCTCAAAGCGGCCGAGGAGGCGATCCGGACTGGGCGGCCGGTGATGCGCCCGATGTTCTTCGATCAGCCCCTCGATGAACGCGTTTGGGACTGGCCGTTCCAGTACCACCTCGGACCGGATCTGCTGGTCGCGGCCGTCACCGAACCGGGCGCCGACAAGGCACGCGTTTACGTCCCGAACGGGACGTGGGTCAACGCCTGGACGGCGGAACCGATTGCAGGTCCAGAGGTCGTGGAGGTGGATGCACGTCTAGACACGATCCCGCTGTTCGTGCGAGCGCCGTCTTGGGCAGATCTCAGACACATCTTCTCGGCCGAGCTTGAGGATGCTGACGGGCTTCTCCGGCCGGGAAGACGGCGGGGCATCGTCAGCGAGGTGGCTGAGCCGGGATGAGGAGCTTCAAAGAGTCGAGGTCACAGCGTGAGCGCAACCGGCGACATATCCTCCTGGCTATTCGCGAGACCGGCTCGATTAGCCAGGCCGACCTCGCCCGGCTCACCGGCTTCTCCCGATCGACGGTCTCTTCGATCGTGGCCGAACTCAAGGCGGGCGGAATCCTCGTCGAGCAAGGACTGCAGGCCCCACTCCCATCGGGAGGCAGGCCGGCCCTAAACCTGAGCCTGCGGCGGGACGTCGCCGCCGCCATCGCTATCGACTTCGCGGAAGATCGACTGCGCGTCGCCGTATCCGATCTTGGGCTCTGCGTTCTCGCCCGATCTTCCCTCGATCTCGGTCTGGCCACATCTCGCAGAGCGGTCCTGCAGTCGGCCTCGGTCGCGATCGAAGAGGCGCTCAGCGCCGCCGGAGTTGATCGAGGGCATGTGCTGGGCGTCGGAATCAGCGTCCCGAGCGTCGGGGACGGCGACCCCGGCCCCGAGGCTTGGAGTGGAACTGGATTCGCCGAGGAGATGGAGGAGCGGCTGGGCCTCCCGGTGAGGATTGAGACCGCGGCCAACCTCGCCGCCCTTGCCGAGCTGGTTATCGGCGCCGCCCGGGGCGCCTCCGACGCCGTCTACGTCAACGCTGGGATTGCGATCTCCGCGGGAATCATCCTCGGTGGTCGCCTGCACCGCGGAGCGGCCGGGGGAGCGGGCCGCCTCGGGCACACGATCGTCGATGAGAATGGCGCCCTCTGCTACTGCGGTAACCGCGGATGCCTGGAGACGGTGGCCGGAGGGCCGGCCATCGTCAGGCAGGT
>CAZHAC010000050.1:0-14767 GCA_964529765.1 uncultured Actinomycetes bacterium | reverse complement strand
CTCGCTATCTCGAAGCCCAACTGCCCCGTCGAAGCCGGACGCCCCCACGAAGCTGAACACGCAGATTGTACCCGCTCGCTTGACCGCTTACACCTTTCCGGCTACCGTGAGTGAGCACTTACTTAGGAATGGCAGCAACCGCCGCCGGCAACCGCCGGCTGACCGCAGAAGCGCGCCGGGTGGCCATCCTCGACGCCGCCGACGGAGTCTTCGGCTCGGCGGGCTATCACCAGGCGACCACACGCGACATCGCGCTCGCGGCGCGGGTTTCCGAGGCACTCCTCTATCAGCACTTCGAGAGCAAGCGCAGGCTCTTCGAGGCCGTCATCGAGCGCGCCGCCGCCGACCTCGAGAGCCGGCTCCGAGCCGCCGCGGAAGCCTCCAATCCGCTACCGGCCGCGGTCGACGGATTCTTCGGTTTCGTTGAGGACCACTCGGAGCTCTATCGAGTCTTCTTCCGGCAGGCGCTGCAGGCGGACCCGGCGTTTGCCGACCTTTACCGCGAGCTCACGAATCGCTTTCTGGAGATCTGCTCGCGCAGCCTTGGCGAGATCCCACACGAGCGGCGCCCGCTGATCGGGCACGCGCTTGCGGGGATGGTCACCGAACTCGGACTCTGGTGGATCGAGGACCGCCACCTCGAGCGCGCCGAAATCGTCGAGCACGCCGCCCGGATGGGGCGGGCAGCCTATGAAACGGAGGTCTGACGTGGAGGTCAAAGAGCGACAGGGCCAGCCGGCCGACGATGTCCTGGATCGGGTCGCCACCGCCAACCTGAAGCAACTGGGCGACATCCGGATCGACGACGTGCTTCTCTTCATCGACCGCGGGCTGGAGAACATGCCCACCTACCTCGACCTCTTCCGGCGCTGGGAGAAGCAGCAATGGGCCGTGGCCGACCTTGACTTCACGCCGGATCGCGAGCTCTGGGAGCAGGCGACCGACATCGAGCGCAAGGCCACTCTGTGGTCGCGCCGCCTTTTCTTCAATGGTGAGGAGCGAGTCACGGCCACACTGGCGCCCTTCGTCTGGGCAGCACCAACACCTGAGGTAGAGATCTTCCTGTCCAGTCAGATGGTCGACGAGGCCCGGCACACGGTCTTCTTTGACCGCTGGTGGCGGGAGGTGGTCGGCACCGAAGCCGCCGACATGAAGGAAATCCTGGAGGAGATCCGGCCGGACACCAACGAGGGCTACAACGAGCTCTTCTACGACCGGCTGCCGAGCGTCGCCCAGCGGATGGCGAGCAACCCGAAGGACATCGACGCCTTCATCGAGGGAATCGCTATCTACCACATCGTCGTCGAGGCAACTCTCGCCCTCACCGGCCAGCGATTCCAGCTGGAGGAGATGCGCGAGCGGGGCCTCACCCACCTCGGTTACTACCAGGGCTTCATCGCGGTGGCGCGGGACGAATCGCGACACGTGAACTTTGGCGTGAAGGTGCTCCAGGAGGCCGTCCGCGAGGATCCGAAGCGGTTCGCGCCGCTGATCCAGAAGACTCTTGTCGAGTGCCTGCCGCTGATCTCAGGCACCATCGAGCCGCCGGACCAGCGCTACTACACGGAGTTCGGCCGCGACCAGAAAGAGGTGCTGGAGTTCGCCATGAACGGCCTCAACAAGCGACTCCGCGCCATCGGTATCAACCTGGCCGCCTAGGCAGCCGATCTTCCGCTACTCGTCCTCGTCGTCCGGCCGGTCGATCTCCTCGGTGGGCAGGCTGTCCTCGGCTGCCACGTCGGGCGGCTCATCGATGTAGCCGTCGTCGGCGTCGAGCTCGTCGGGCGTCGGGTCGTGGATCGAGAAGCTCTCGGCCTCATCGACGGTGCGCGCTATCCGCTCGCTCTCAGTCGTGTGGTGCCCGAGGTCCTGCTCTTCGGTTCCTATGTCCTCTCGCTTTTCCTTGTCGGCCATGCGCCCAGGCTACGCCCCCTCGTCGGGGGGCGGGAGGAGATCGAATGCGTAGTAGACGGCGGTCACGGCGACCAGGAGCACGACCAGCGGCGCATTGACCCAGGCAAGCGGTATGCAGCCGAGATAGACGGCGAGACCCAATGTGAACCAGCGGCCACGGACGAGGAAGTCCGGCCGCTGGAATTCGCGGCGACGGAGCCCCGGATGGCGGGCGATGTAGGTGAAGAAGCTCGCGAAGGCAAGCCCCATGGCCAGGGAAGCGGCGGCGTAGAAAGCGGCGGCCGTAGGCGCGTCAGCGCCGGAGCGGATGTTTTCCCCGAGGACTGCGGTCGGAAAGGGGATGAAGGCGATCACCAGCAGCAGAAGCAGGTTGAGAACGGCCAGCGGCCGGTCGACCGCCTGCAGCCGGCTGCAGAGACCATGATGGTTGAGCCACATGATGCCGATCGTCAGGAAGCTCGCGGCATAAGTCGCATAGGCGGGCCAGAGACCGATCAGAGCGGAGAGCAGCTGGCCGGGGGCGGGGTGCGGCACCTGGATGCTGAGGACCAAAAGCGTCGCCGCAATCGCGAACACGCCGTCGCTGAAGGCCTCCAGGCGGCCGATGGTCAGCCCGAAGACCCGCCGCTCGCTCATCGCCGAACGGCGCGCGCCATCTCCCGCTTGGCGTCCGCCTCGGCCAGTGCCTGCCGCTTGTCGTACTCGCGCTTGCCGCGGGCGAGGCCGATCTCGACCTTGGCGTGGTTGCGAGTGAAGTACATGCGGAGAGGCACGAGGGTGTAGCCCTTCTGGCGGACGCGGCCGATCAGCGAGGCGATCTCGTCCCGGTGCAGCAGCAGCTTGCGCGGGCGGGTCGGGTCGTGGTTCACGTAGCCGCCCTGGGTGTAGGGCGAGATGTGCACGTTCTCGAGCCACGCCTCGTGCCCGTCGATGCGCACGTAGCCGTCGCGCAGGTTGGCCTTGCCCGCCCGCAGCGACTTCACCTCGGTGCCCGTCAGCACCAGTCCCGCCTCGAAGCGCTCGTCGATGAAGTAGTCGTGGAAGGCCCGCCGGTTGACGGCCACCTCGCGGTTGGGATTCTTGTCCTTGTCCTTAGCGGGCACGGCGGTGACTCACAAGCGAGCTGGCAGGCTCGGGCCGTTTGCCCGGTATCTGCACCTCCTCGAGCCGGTAGGCGCCGTCCGCCGTGGCCACGACGACACCTTCGTCACTCACCTCCAGCACCTCGCCTGGACGCCCCTGCCCCGGCACCGGGCGACCGCGCAGGACTTTCACACGCTGCCCGGCGAAGGGCAGGGTGACACCTGGCCAGGGTTGGAAGGCGCGCACGGCGCGGTCGATCTCTGCCGCCGGCCGGTCCCAGTCCAGCTCGCCGGCCTCGCGACTCAGCTTGGGCGCCAGCGTCGCCCGCCCGTGATCCTGCTCCTGGGGGGTGATCTCGTGCAGCCGCGCCAGGGTCTCGACCAGGAGGTCTGCCCCCAGGCGAGCCAGCCGCTCGGCGAGCTCGGCCGCGTTCTCGTGGGGTCCGATCTCCACCTCCTGCCGGCTCAGGATCGGACCGTGGTCGAGCTGCTCATCCATCTGCATGATCGTCACCCCGGTGACCCGATCGCCACGCCGGATCGCATGCGCGATCGGAGCGGCGCCGCGATGTTCAGGCAGCAGGGAAGCGTGCACGTTGATCACGCCTCGAGCCGGGATCTCGAGCACTCGTCGCGGGATGATCTGCCCGTAGGCGACCACGACCATCAGCTCGGGCCGCTCAGCCCTGATCCTCTCGATCGCCTCCGGTTCGCGGATCCGCTCCGGCTGGAAGACGGGGAGCCCAACTTCCTCGGCGGCCAGCTTGACCGGCGGTGGGGTCAGCCGGAGGCGGTGGCCCGGACGGTCGGGCTGGGTGACGACGAGGGGCACCTCGTGACCGGCGGTAACCAGCGCCCGCAGCGAGGGCACGGCAAAGGCGGACGTGCCGACGAAGACGATGCGCACGTAGACCAGCTGCCGGTCAGGCGCGGACCGCCTCGGCGGCCCCCTCCTCTTCCTCCTCCCACTCCAGGTCCTCGACGCGGGTGAGCGTGTCCAGGCTGGTCAGGCGGTCGGTGAAGAGGATGCCGTCGAGGTGGTCGATCTCATGCTGGAACGCGCGGGCCGTAAAGCCGGAGGCGGTGATGCGAACCTCCTTGCCCTTGCGGTTGAGGGCCTTGACCTTGACGGTTTCGTAGCGAGCGACCTTGCCAACCCAGCCCGGGTAGCTGAGGCAGCCCTCGTAGCCCACCTGCACTCCCTCACCTTTGATGATCTCCGGGTTCACGAGCTGGTGGATCTGGTTCTCGTCACCTTTGACCACGCACACGCGCAGGGCGACGCCGACCTGGTTGGCGGCGAGACCAGCGCCAGGCGCGGCGAGCATTGTCTCAGCGAGGTCGTCGAGCAGGCGCACGATCGAGGCGTCGACTCGGGAGACCTTCTTCGACTTCTCGCGAAGCACGGGACTGTCAAAGGTGAGGATCGGGCGAATTGCCACTTCGGCCTGATTCTACCCAGGCCCCTGGGATGCTCCCTCATCCCCCTGGTACGCCATTTCCCAGAACGCGAGCTCGTACCGGCTGGAGGTCAGGAATGCATACCGCATCCGCTCGCGCACACCCGGCCCCACGCCGGCCGCGACACGGTCGGTCAGGTCGCGGCACCAGCCGGCCAGCTCCGCGAACTCTTGAGACGCGTAGGAGTCGATCCAGGCGGCAAATCTCTCGTCGGCCGGCCGCGGACCCCGGGCCAGCTCCTGGCCGAGCCAGCTGAACCCCCACATGCAGGGCAGCAGGGCCGCGACCAGCTCGGCGAAGTCTCTGGTGGCCGCGGTGCGCAGCAGGAAGTCCGTGTAAGCCAGCGTCGCGGGCGCCATCGGCTCAGATTCCAGCTCCGCCTCCGAGATTCCGAAGCGGGCCGCGTAGGAGCGGTGGAAGTCCATCTCGCCGTGCACGGTCGCCTGCAGGAGGTCGCTGAACCGGGTCAGCGTCTCCAGGTCGGGAGCGCGGGCGGCCCCGAGCGCGAACAGACGGCAGTACTCGACCAGGAACCGGTAGTCCTGCCGAACCCAGCGACCGAAACGCTCGAGGTCGAGGGAGCCGTCGGCGATGCCGCGCACGAATGGATGCTGGAGCTGGGCCTGCCAGACCGAATCCGCCAGCTCGCGCAGCTCGTCGCTGAATCTCACGATCGGAACGCGAGATCCCAGAAGTCGCGCTCCAGGCGAGCGGTGCGTAGGAAGGCCTGCTCGTCGGCGCCGGAAGCCAGGGCGGCCTCGCTAAGCCGATCGACGTAGCCCGCGAACTCGGGCACGGTCCAGTGCTCGACGAACTCGCGATAAGGGGCGGCTCCAGGAGCCGCGTTCCGCCAGGCCTCGAGGTACGCCCGTTCTAGCGTCCAGAGGGTTGTGATCGCGGGTCCGAACCCCTGCCCGAGCACCGCCTCCAGGTGCTGCCGGTAGGCTTCGGCAGCCGGGCGCCGGGTGGCGTCGAGATCTAGCCCGAGCCGGCGAGCATGGTCCTCCATCCATCCCAGCTCCGCTTCCAGGGCTGTCAGCCCGGCGGCGAGCACGGCCTGCGCCGAACGGGGTGCGATCGCGAGCAGCCGCGCCTGGAAGGCCAGCAGATCGCCGATGAAGATGTGGTCCTGGATGAGCCAGGTCTGGAAAGCGCCTTCTGGCAAGGTGCCGTCGCGGACGCGGTCGAGAAACGGGTGGGCGATCGCCGCCCGCCACTCCGGCCGGTGCCTGTCGATCAGCTCATCGAGCGCGTTCACGAGACGGGGTCCACGTCGATGCTCCAGCCCTTGCCTCTCGGCTGGAGGGTGCGCGCCCGGTCCAGCCGCTCGCCTTTGAGCGTGATCTGCCAGCGGTATTCGCCGCGCAGCTTATGGATGAAGGCCGGCGCCGGACCGAGCATCCGGATGCCCTGCAGGCCTTCCCGGACCAGGCCGGCGGCGATCGAGTCGGCCGCCTCCCGGGCGGTAGCGGCCGCCTTGCCGTCGTCGGCCGATGTGTAGGTCAGGACCGCCAGCTCGGCGAAGGGTGGAAACGAGAAGACCTGCCGCGAGGGCAGCTCGATCTCGAAAAAGCTCTCGTAGTCACCCTCCGCGGCGCCGCGGAGGCTGTAGTGGTCGGGGTTCGAGGTCTGGACGACGACTCGCGCGTGCGGCTGCCCCGGCGCCCGGCCGGCGCGGCCCGCCACCTGAGTGACCAGGGCGTAGGTGTTTTCCGCTGAGCGGTAGTCGGGGAAGTGGAGCGGGAGGTCGGCGTCGACGACACCCACCGCCGTCACCGACTCGAGGTCGAACCCGCGCGCGACCATCTGGGTCCCGACCAGGATGTCGGCCTGGCCCGATGCGAACGACTCCCAGAGCCGGAAGTAAGCGTCGCTGCCGCGGAGAGCATCGCTGTCCAGGCGAAGCACAGTCTTGTCCGGCCAGAGCTTCTTGACCAGCCCCTCCAGCCGCTGCGTTCCCATTCCACGCGCGCTCACGTGCCGCGAGCCACAGGTCGGGCAGAACTCGGGCTCCGCCTGCGTGAAGCCGCAGTAGTGGCAGTGCAGGCCGCCAAGCTCCGGATGCTGCACGAGCGAGACCGAGCAGCCTGGGCACTGCACGGACTGACCGCAGTCGCGGCAGACGAGGTAGGTTGCCATCCCTCGCCGGTTGAGGAAGAGGATCGCCTGCTCGCCCGCGCGCAGTGAGCCGTCGACGACCTCGATCAGCCGGCGCGAAAGCGGCAGCCGGTTGCCGCGCTCCATCTCCTCCCGCATGTCCACCAGTTCGACGGGCGCCGGCTCCCCCCTCGCTCGGTGCGGGAGCCGCGCCAGCGCCAGCTGCCCGGAGCTCGCCTCGGCATACGTAGCCACCGTCGGCGTGGCGGAGCCGAGCACGATCCGGGCGCCGGTCGCCTCGGCCATCCGGCGGGCGACCCAGGTCGCGTCGTAGCGAGGCGTGCGGTCCTGCTTGTAGGCGCTCGAGCCCTCTTCGTCCACGCATATCAGGCCCAGGCGCGGGATCGGTGCGAACACCGCCGAGCGGCTGCCGATCACGAGGTCGGCCTCGCCTCGCCGGGCCTTCCACCACTGCTGGGCGCGCTCCAGCTCGGTCAGCCCGCTGTGCAGAACCGCGGGCCGCACACCCAGCCGGCGCGCGAAGTAGCCGACCAGCTGGGGCGTCAGCGTGATCTCTGGGACAAGCACCAGCACCCGGAGCCCCTCCCTCAGGGCCTGCCGCGCGGCTTCGACGTAGACCTCGGTCTTCCCGGATCCGGTGACTCCGTGGAGCACCGTGGCTCGGTTCCCGGCAATCGTCCTCAGCGCCGCCAGCTGATCCTCGTTGAGTCGCGGGCCCGGATCGACCGGTCCCGCCGCGGCGGCCATCGCCAGCAGCTGGCTGTGCCGGCTCTGTCGAGACGAGGGGCCGGCACCGGTTGACTTGCCGCGCCGGATACGAGGCGGAACCATCGCGCGCAGGACCTCGATCACCGGCACCCAGTAGTGCTTGGCGGTTTCGCGGGCCAGCTCGACCTGGTAGCCGAGCAGGAGCGGTTCGCCGGCGTCCGTGCGCTCCATGGGTTTGACCGCAATCCCGGGATCCTCGGTCCCGACCGAGATGACGTAGCCGACGGTCGAACGGCGGCCGAAGGGCACCCAGACGCGACTGCCGGGTGCGACCTCGAGGCCTTCGGGGACCAAGTAGGTGTACGACTCGCGTTCCAGGGAGCGCCCGGCCTCGACCGCAACTTCGGCGTAGAGCGCCATGTCGTCAGTTATCTACCCAGTTAGGTTCAGGATCTCGCTCGGCGGCACCAGCGTCGCACCGGCTGGAACCTCTATCGCGCCCACCTTGCTGGGGGTGAAGTCGACAGTGGAATCCACCTTCTGCCGCTGGTTGTTGGTCGGGTCGGTGCCGCTCAGGTGGACCTCGATCCGCGTCAGTTTGTCCCCCGTCAGCGTGAGATAGGCGTCCACCTCGGCCGTCGCCGACCTCAGGAACGCCTGCTCCGCCTGCCCGGTCACGGGGATCGCCTCCAGCTGTTCGAGCTGATCGGAAGCGGGCGTCACCTTGTATTTGTGGGCGAAACCATTGTTGACCGTGCTCACGCTGCCTGAGCTGACGTCCTTGGCCAGGAGCACCGCGTCTCGCAGCAGTGGCAGGCGCAGCCCCGGGTAGAGCGCGGTCGCGGCGGCGGCGTCCGAGCGCTTCCAGTTGGCGCTGCCGTGCGGCTTGATGTAGATGTCAGGTCCGGAAAGGACGATGTCGTATTGGATTGGCTGGTTGCGCTGGCGCAGGATTTTGTAGGTCAGCTTCGCCCGCCCCGCATACACGACGCCGTCCGCCTGGGCGTTGATCAGCAGCTGCTGGCCTTGCGGAATCGACCCGCCCGTCAGGCTCAGGGTCTCGGTCATGTGGAACGAGGCGCCACTCGCATCCGCGCCCTTGATCGCCTGGGCGACCGCGCTGCGGTCGCGGTCGACTTCAGCGGCGGTCCGCTTGGGCGAGCCCGGAGGCGCGCACGCGGATACCGCCAGGAGCAGGACCAAGGCAAGGAGACGGTGCCTCATCGAAGGCGCGGAGCCAGGACATCGAGCACCCGGTCGGCGAGCTCTCGCTTGGGCAGCTTGGGCAACTCGAGGCGCTCGCCGGCGCGCAGATAGAGGACGCCCTCGTTGTCTTCGGCGCCAAAGCCGATGTCCTTGCGTGAGATGTCGTTGGCGAAGATCGCGTCCAGGTTCTTGCGCGCCATCTTCTCCACCGCCCGGGCGTCGAGGTCAGAGCTCTCGGCGGCGAAGCCGAGACGGAACACGCGGCCGGCGCCCGGCGCCCGGCCCAGCTCGGCCACGAGGTCGCCGATCTTCTCCAGGCGCAGCACCAGGCCTCCCTCCTGCTCCTCCCGCCGGATCTTCTCAGAGGCGATCTCGGCAACGCGGAAGTCCGCCACCGCGGCCGCCATCACCAGCAGCTCGGCGTCCTTTTGAGCGGCGCGCAGAGCCTCCAGCATCTCGGCCGCGGTTTCGACGCTGACGACCTCGACTCCCGGATGCGACGGGTGCTGAACGGTGGAGACAAGGGTCACACGCGCACCCCGCTCCGCGGCCGCCACTGCGAACGCGAACCCCATCTTGCCCGTCGAGTAGTTGCTGATGAAGCGAACGGGATCGATCGGCTCCCGGGTGCCGCCTGCGGAGACGACGACGCGCCGGCCGGCGAGGTCGTAGCGCGAGCGCGCCGCCTCGCCGAGGGCGTTCACCAGCACCTGTCCGGATGGCAGCCGCCCGGCGCCCGAATGGCCGCTCGCCAGCCGGCCGGACTCGGGGTCGACCACTGTGATCCCACGCAGCCGGAGCTTCTCCACGTTCTCCTGGACGGCCTCCTTGGCCCACATGGCGTCGTTCATTGCGGGCGCCACCACCACCGGGCAGCGGGCGGCCAGCAAAGTGGCGCTGACGAGATCGTCGGCCCGGCCCTGGGCGAACTTGGCGATCGAGTTGGCGGTAGCGGGCGCGACCAGCACGAGCTGCGCCCAGTCGCCCAGCTGCACATGCGGTTCCGGATCCGGTCCAGTGGCCAGCCAGAGATCGGTCTGGGCGGGATTGCCGGTGACGCCCTGAAAGGTCGCCGTGCCCACGAAGCGCGTGGCCGCATCGGTCAGCGCCGCCCGCACCTGGCAACCGGCCTGGACCAGGGCGGAGGCGAGGTCAGCGACCTTGTAGGCGGCGACGCCGCCTGACACCAGGAGGGCAATCCGCAGGCCCCGGATCTCGAGGGGCACCTCCACGTTCTCGAGCGGCATCGTCAGTCGCTCTCCCCGCTGATCGTCCGGCGCTGGCGCTCTCGCTCGAGGATGGCCTCGATCTCGGCCACCGCACGATCGAGCTGGTCGTTGACGACCACGTAGTCGTAGCGCTCGGCAAAGCCCATCTCCACCTCGGCCAGCCGCTGCCTCGCCTCGATCGCCTCCTCGGTTTCCGATCCGCGGGTGATCCGGCGCCTGAGAAGCTCCTTCATCGACGGCGGTGCGATGAAGATGAAAACACCATCCGGCCGCTTGCGACGGACCTCCTCGGCGCCGTGGACGTCGATCTTGAGGATCACGTCCCAGCCCTGTGCCTGGAGCTCCTCGACCCGGCTCGCCGAAGTCCCGTACAGGTGGCCGTTGACGGTTTTGTGCTCGAGGAACTCGCCCCGTCTGACCAGCTCCTCGAACTCTTCCTCGCTGACGAACGTGTAGTGCTGGCCGTCCACCTCGTAGTCGCGGCGCGGCCGGGTCGTGTAGGAGATCGAGTAGCGAAGCCGCGAGTCCTCTGCCAGCAGGCGCTCGATGATGGTGTCCTTGCCGACTCCACCGGGGCCGGAGATGACGATCAGGAGTCCTCGTTTCACAGCCGTCTCACAGCGTGTTCCAGAACGTGGAGAAGTCGTCGGGCGGAGGCGTTTCGAAGGTCATCAGCTCGTTGGTGCGTGGGTGCCGCAGGCGAAGGCGATAGGCGTGAAGCATAGGACGGCCGGCTGAAGCGGCGGCACGCGTCCCGCCGTAGAGGCGGTCGCCGGCCAGCGGATGACCGAGCGCCGCCAGGTGGACACGGACCTGGTGCGTGCGGCCGCTCTCCAGCTCGGCCTCGACGAGCGTAAAGCCGGGCTTGCGGTCGAGTATGCGGTAGCGAGTCCGGGCGGGCCGCCCGCCCTCGGTGATCGCCATCCGCTTCCGGTTCCGGGGATCGCGCCCGATCGGCCCCTCGATGATCCCCTCATCCTGACGGGGGCTGCCGAGAACGATCGCCAGGTAGGTACGGGAGAGCGTGCGATCGGCCAGCTGCGAGGCCAGCGCGCGGTGGGCCTCATCGTTCCGTGCGGCGAGGATGAGCCCTGTGGTGCCGGCGTCCAGCCGGTGGACGATGCCCGGCCGCGCAGCGCCGCCGGCGGTCGACCAGGTACCTCCCAGCCCGAGCAGGGCGTGGACGAGCGTTCCCCGGGCGTGCCCGGGTGCCGGGTGGACAACCATGCCGGCCGGCTTGTCGACGACGACAAAGTCGGGGTCGGAATAGATCAGGCGGAGCTCGACGGACTCCGGCTCGGGCTCCGCCGGCCCAGGCTCCGGCACCTCGTACTCGAGCACGTCGCCCGGCGCCACCTCGCCCGCCGGCCGCGCCGGCCGTCCGTTGACGGTCACCCGCCCCTCTCGGATCAGCCGCCCGGCCTGGGACCGGGAGATGCCTGGATCGTGGGCGGCGAGATAGGTGTCGAGCCGGTGCCCGGCCGTCTCCGCCGTCAGTCGCCGGCGCGCTGCCGCAGCACGTACCCCGCGAGAAGGAGGACGACGCCGACCGAGATCGCGGAGTCGGCGAGGTTGAAGATCGGCCACCAGTGGAGAGCGATGAAGTCGGTGACCTCGCCGCCGTGGAAGAGGCGGTCGTACCCGTTGCCGATGGTCCCGCCCAGGATCAGTCCGAGCAGCACCAGGCTGCCGGTGCCGAGGTGGTTGCGGGCGACGTACCAGAGGATGGCCGCCGCGACAACGGCCGAGGCAACCAGGAAGAGCAGGCTGCCCGAACGGCCGATCCCGAAGGCGGCGCCCGAGTTGCGGGTGTTGGTGAGCCAGACCAGGCCCGGGATGGCCGTCACCTCGCGGCCGAACTCGATGTTGGCGGCCACCAGGCCCTTGCTGAGGCGGTCGGCGATGAACACCAGGACAGCCGTCACGGCGAACAGCACGCGACCGCGCGTGCCGGCGTTCATGCCTTCTTGAGTCCCAACCACAACCTTTCTCCGTCGAGCTTTGCCTCGGCCTCGTGCAGGCCTTCCGCCCGGCCTTGCCGAACCGATGTGGCCAGGACCTCGCGCGCGATCCACTCCTGATGAGCTACCAGCGCCTTGGCGAGCGCCCCCGTGGCCTCCCAGTGAAGCACGATCCGGTCATCGACCTGCAGACCCGCCTTCTTGCGCTGGTCGTTGACCTGGCGCACGACCTCGCGGGCAAGTCCCTCGAGCCGGAGCTCCTCGTCGATCTCGGTATCGAGGCGGACCTCGGGGGCGCCGAACGCGACCTCCTTCACGTTCAGCTCGTCCATGACGATGGCCGTGATGTCCGCGGGCAGGGGCTCACCGGGCGCCTCCAGCCGGCGCAGCGGCTGCCGGACCTTGATTCGCGCGCCGTCCCGCGCGGCCAGGCCCTGCTCGACCAGGCGCCGAGCGCGGGTCATCTGCTCCTCGAGCGTGTCGTCGACCCAGCCCGGGTCGCTGACCGGCCACTCGCTCAGATGCGCGCTGCGGCCGGCCAGGTTGCGGTGGATCGCGTCGGCGACGAAGGGGACGAAAGGCGCCATCAGTCCGGAGAGCGTAACCAGAGCCGTGTAGAGCGTCTGGTAGGCCGACTGCTTGTCGGCATCCGAGTCGCTCTTCCAGAAGCGCCTTCGCGAACGCCGCACATACCAGTTCGAGAGGTCCTCCACGAACGCCTGGATCGGCCGCGAGGCACCGTTGACGTCGTAACGCTCGAGCGCCGCTTCGACGGTCAGGTTCAGACGCGAGAGGCGGGACAGCAGCCAGCGGTCGAGGACCGGACGGCTTGAGTAGGGAACGCTCGGCGCCGCCGGGTCGAAGCCGTCGATGTTGGCGTACATGACGAAGAACGAGTAGACGTTCCAGAGCGGCAGCAGGAACTGGCGCACCACCTCCTGCAGCTGCGCGTGACCGGTCCGGTAGTTCTCGCCGACGGTGGTCGACGTGTAGAAGAACCAGCGCACGGCGTCCGAGCCGAAGGTGTCGAAGAGGTGCCAGGGCTCGAGCACATTACCGCGCGACTTGCTCATCTTCGAGCCCTCGGCGTCGACGACGTGACCGAGACAGATCACGTTCTCGTAGGCATTGCGCCCGAAGAGCAGGCTGGAGACGGCCAGCAGCGAGTAGAACCAGCCACGCGTCTGGTCGATCGCCTCGCAGATGAAGTCGGCCGGGAAGCTCTGCTCGAACTCTTCGACGCCCTTCTGTGGGTAGCCGCGCTGGGCAAATGGCATGGAGCCGCTGTCGAACCAGGAGTCGAGGACGTCCGGCACGCGATGCATCGTCCCGGCGCACTTCTCGCACTTGACCGTCACCTCGTCGATGTACGGCCGGTGGAGGTCGGCATCGGGGGCCAGTCCCAGCTCGGCCGCCGATGAGACGCAGCGCGTCTCATCGCACTCGTCGCAGATCCAGAAGGGGAGCGGCGTGCCCCAGTAGCGCGTGCGCGAGAACTGCCAGTCGACGTTGTTGCGCAGCCACTCCCCCATCCGGCCCTCTTTGATGTGCGCCGGCACCCAGTTGGTCTCGGCGTTGTTGCCGACCAGGTCGTGCTTGCGCTCAGTCGTCCCGATGTACCAGGCGTCGAGGGCGTAGTAGATGAGCGGCGTCCGGCACCGCCAGCAGAACGGGTAGGTGTGGCGGATCTCCTCGGCCTTGTAAAGCAGGCCGCGCTCGCGCAGGTCTTCGGTGATGACGGGGTCGGCTTCCTTTACGAACATGCCGGCGAACTTCTCGACCTCGGGCAGGAAGCGACCGCGCAGGTCGACCGTGTGCCGGACCAGGATGCCTTTCTCCTGGGCGAGGCGAAGGTCGTCGGCCCCGTAGGTGGCGGCGGTGTGGACGACGCCGGTGCCATCCTCGACGGAGACGAAGTCGGCGTCGACGACCACGAAGGCCTTGTAGTCGCCCTCGGGCGGCAAGAGGTAGCGGTAGAGCGGCTCGTACTCGAGGCCGACCAGCGCCTCACCCTTCATGCGCTCGACGACCTCGTAGTCGCCCTCGAGGACGCTTAAGCGGGCCTCGGCCAGGATCAAAAACTCGCCGTTTTGCCGCACCCTCACGTAGTCGATGTCGCGGCTTACCGCGAGCGCCACGTTGCCGGGCAGCGTCCAGGGCGTGGTCGTCCAGGCCAGGATGCTCGTGCCTGGCTGGCCCTTGACTCGGAACCGGACGTAGACGGAGGGGTCTGGAGTGTCCTCCTGGTAGCCCTGCGCGAGCTCGTGACTGGATAGCGGCGTTGCGCAGCGCGGACAGTAGGGCGCGACCCGGAATCCCTTGTAGATCAGGTCCTCGTCCCACATCCGCTTGAGCGCCCACCAGACCGACTGGATGTAATCGCTCGTCAGCGTCCAGTACGCGTTGGAGTAGTCGAGCCAGAAGGCCATGCGTTCGGAGAAGCGAACCCAGTCCTCGACGTACTCGTATACCGAGGCTCGGCAGAGGGCGTTGAACTGCTCGACACCGAATTCCTCGATCTGCTGTTTGCCGGAAATGCCGAGCTTCTTCTCGATCTCCAGCTCGACAGGCAGGCCGTGCGTGTCCCAACCCGCCTTCCGCTCAACGTAGAAGCCCTTCATCGTCTTGAAGCGCGGGAAGAGGTCTTTGAAGGCGCGCGCCAGGATGTGGTGCGTGCCTGGCCGGCCGTTCGCGGTGGGCGGTCCCTCGTAGAAGACGAAGCGCGGGCGGTCCTTGCTCTGGGCGATCGACTGCTCGAACGTCTTCTCGTCGCGCCAGCGCTCCATCATCTGCTGCTCGAGCGTGGGGAAGCTGACGCGGCTCGACACGTCCTCGAAGCGCTTCACCGTCTGCATGACTCCGTCCTCAATCAAATGGTCTCTGGGACGAGCCTCTTGACGCAGACCCGCGGTACCACCCAGGTTCCCGGCTTTGGAGCTGTGCTCCAACACCGAGCTCTCGATGTCTCCGGCTCGGGAGTGATCTCGGTCTCCGCCTAAGCCGCGCCCCTCTCAGCTTGTAGGTGCGGGGGATCCCCCCGCGCCTTGAGGATGCGGGGATCCCCCCGCGCCCCCGTGAGGCGCTCTCT
>CAZHAC010000049.1:8335-15717 GCA_964529765.1 uncultured Actinomycetes bacterium | reverse complement strand
CGGCGCGTCAAGGAAACGTCTGGTGTACCAGCGGGAGGATCAGGCTCCAGTTGGGGATGATCACGTCCTGGCCGCCAATGGTCGAGCCGGAGGTGTAGGGCTGCAGAAGCACCACCTGTTTGATGCCCGAGCCGCCGAATTGGTTGGCGATGGAGAGAAGCTGGCGCAGGCGGTCGACTCCGATGCTGGTCTTGATCTCGCCGTTGAACGCGGCCGCCAACGCTGGTAGGTCGGCGACGCCGATGTTCTTGGACTGCGACTTGAGCGAGAGCAGGACCTGCTGCTGGCGCTCCGAGCGCGCGAAGTCACCACGCAGATCTCCATGGCGTGAGCGAACGTACTGGAGCGCCTGGATGCCGTTCATGTGGACGGCACCGGGCAGCACGGCGACTCGGTAGTAGCCGTACGGATTGCTGGTGTTGATGTCGCTGGGGTAGAAGTCGTCCATCACCGGGTTGATGACGTTGACGTCGACGCCGCCCAGCCGGTCGATTACCTTGACCAGGCCCTGGAGTCCGATCCAGACGTAATCGTCGACGTGGATCTGAAAGTTCGACTCCACCGCCGCAATTGCAGCCTGCGCCCCGCCCTGTTCGTAAGCGGTGTCGATCTTGGCCTTGCCGTGCTGACCCGGAATGGTCACCCAGAGGTCGCGCGGAATCGAAAGCATGGTGGCCTGCTTCTTCGCGGGATCGACGCGAACCAGGATCATCGACTGCGTCAGAACGCGATCGGCAGGGAACTTGGAGTCGTCATCAGAGCCCAGCAGCAAGACGGTGAAGGGCTTGGTGTCGCCGGGGTTGACAACCGGGTTCGGGATGCTCCCCGACGTCAGTGCGGTGGTCGCCGTCGTCTGCAGGAGGGGCAAGAAGTAGGCCCCCGCGCCGGCCAGTCCGGCGAGGACGAAGCCGAGCACGACGAGCGCGATCTGTGGCAAGAGGCGGTTGCGAGCCGAGGCGCGGCGGCGCCTGGCCGCGCGGCGCGAGTATTCGCGCGGGTCGATCGATGACATTGGCGAAAAGTGCTTTCGACGATAACAGCCGCGGCTTGGAGGCGGCTGTGAGCCCGCCGCCTAGGACTCCTCGAGCCGGCGATCGAAGACGGCGGTCTCCTTGTGCGCGCGGGGTCAGTCCACGGTGAGCCGCGGTCGAGACTTCAGCGTGCGCTGCTGGGTGCGAGACGCTCGATCACTTCGTCCCAGAGCGTAGGATCGTTCGGCACGGGCGCCGGTATGTCGAGTTTGGCCGGCGGTTCCGACTTGAAGCCGGCACCGGTGTCGAAAACCACCACCCGTTCGCCGCGGCTCAGCCTGCCCTGCTCAAGGAGGCTCGGGACGGCGCTCACCGCAGCGGCCGTTTCCAGGCTCAGGTAGCCGCCGCCGCGAGACGCGATGAAGGCTTGCATCGACTCAATGTCGGCCTCCGGCACCGCCACAGCGGCACCGCCAGACGCGCGAATCGCGTCGAGAATCAGGAAGTCTCCGACAGCTCCGGGAACCCGAATGCCCGCGGCGCGTGTTCGGGCGTCGCTGACCGGAGTCGCGAACCGTTCATCGCGCTCGAAGGCGTTCACGATGGGCGCGCAGCCCTCGGCCTGCACGGCATACATCCGCGGTCGCGCGGGACCGATCAAGCCGAGCGCTTCCATTTCGTCGAAGGCCTTCCACATGCCGACCAGGCCGGTACCCCCGCCCGTCGGGTAGATGACGGCGTCTGGCAGCTCCCAGCCCATATCCTCGGCCAGCTCCAGGCCCATCGTCTTTTTGCCTTCGACGCGATAAGGCTCCTTCAGCGTGCTCAGGTCGAAGGCGCCGGTGGCCTGGGAATAGCGCTGGGCGAACTTCCCGCAGTCGGAGATCAGACCGTCGAGCAGGACCAGGTGGGCGCCGCATACCAAAACCTCGACCTGGTTGGCCGGTGGCGCGTCCGCGGGCATGATCAGGGTCGCCCTAGCACCGGCGACGGCGGAGTAGGCGGCCAGCGCTCCCGCTGCGTTCCCGGCGCTCGGCGCCACCAGGTGGCGGGCCCCGAGCTCGACGGCACGGCTCACTGCGACCGCCATGCCGCGCGCCTTGAAAGAACCGGTCGGATTGAGACTCTCCGCCTTTAGCGCGAGGTGGTCGAGTCCCAGCGCGCTGGCGAGCCGGCCGGGCTCCAGAAGTGGCGTCCCCCCTTCCCCTAGGCTCGCCACGTACTCCCAGCGCCGTACGGGCAAGATCTCGTGCCAGCGCCAGAGACCGCCGGTCCGCCGCTCGGCCAGCGTCTGCCTCGTCAGGCTCCTGCCGGCCGCGGCCAGGTCATAGCGCGGCAGGTAGGGCCGGCCCTCGCCGTCCAGGCCGGCGATCTGATCGGCGTCGATGGTCGCCGCGGAGAGCGAACCTTCGAGATGGGTCAAGGTCGAACCGGTGTCTCCGGCGAGGGGGATCCACGAAGCCATGCAGGGAACGGTAGTGGCTGCGGCGGTCCGGCTGCCGGGCGCTCAGCGAAGGCCGCGGCGCACGAGAGAGTTGGTCCCTTCAGCCAAACGATTCACGGTGAATGGCGGACGGAGCGACGCCAATCGCCCGGGCGGCGGCAGCGACTCCGGCGGAGAACTCGTCGGGACCGCATACATAGAGGTCGCGGGTGGCCAGGTCGGGGACGACACGTTCCAGGCACCGCGGGTCGTCGAGCCGGTTTGTCGACCGGGAACCGACCACGTGGAGCAATCGGCCGCGACGGTCGCCAACCATGTGCTCCAGCTCCCGGCGATGGATAAGGTGCTCCTCGTTCGACGCCCGCTGAACGACGACGACGTCGACGTCGCCCGGAAGGTCGTCAAGTAGGGCGCGCAGCGGAGTGATACCCACGCCGGCGCCGATGAGGGCCACTTTAGGCCGAGTGCGCGCGGCGTCGGTGAAGGTCCCGTAGGGGCCTTCGATGGCTATACGGGTGCCCGGGCGCAGCGCGGCGAGCTGGGCGGTGGTGGCGCCGGCCGTCTTGATGGTGACCCGCATGTACTGCGGAGTGGGCACGGCTGACAGAGAGAAGGGGTGGGCGCGCCACCACAATTCCCGGGTCAGGAACCGCCACTCGAAGTACTGCCCGCCGGCGACCCGCAGGCGGTCGAGCTTCCGGCCCCGCACGAGAACTGAGAAGACGCCGGGTCCCTCGCGCCGGACCTGGACGACCTGAAGCTGGTGGCGGAGGCTCCGGAAGATCGGGAGCCCGATGCGGTAGATGGTCACAACGCCCGCCGTCCCGGCCCAAAGCACCAGCCAGGCGCCCTGCGCCAGCGGGCGGCCGGCGAAGTCACCGCCGTCGACGATCTGGTGTGGCACGGAGAACGCCACCGCCAGGTAGGTGTAGAGATGGACCACCCACCAGTTGTCGTAGCCGATGCGCCGGCGGATGGCGCGGATGGACACGACGGCGATCGCGACGAGCATCGCGTAGGCGATCACCGCGGCGAACATAAAGCTCACGGTCGTGATCAGCGACCCGGCCCCCACGAGGAACCCGAGGTGCGCCGACTCGGCGTAGGCCACAGTCGCCAAGGCGGTATGAGCAGTCAGCAGGAGCAGTGGCACCGCGGCCAGGCGGCGGTGCCAGCGGATCAAGCGATCCTGGCCGAGGACCGTCTCGAGCGCGGGTATCCGGGCGGCCATCAGGACGATGACCAGGAGCAGGTAGGTGCCGGCCATGGCTGCCGTATGGCCGGCCAGCTTCGTGAGTCCGGCAGGCGTGGCGAGCGTCTGGGCATCGACCTCGCTCAGCGGCAGCGCCACTGCTGCGCCAAGTCCGAGACCGATCGCAAGCGCGCACGCGTCGGGCGCCCACGGGCGGATCACCGGTCGAGGGTGTTGAGCAGGCGACGGCAGCAGTCGGTAGCCGGTACCCGCTGTCGTGCCACGCCCGTCCACGCCGGCTGCTCTCAACGTGGGCGATCTGACTTTGGAGGGCGACCGTCACGACGCCTGCGTGGAGCGCGCGGTCCGCTCTGAACCTCGTGATCGCAGAGGCATAGATGCAGCTGCCGTACGCGAAACGGCTGGCGGTGGTGGCGCCGGCCGCGACCACCAAGCGGGTCGATGTGGTCGCCGTCGACTGCCTTGCTGCTGCAGACAGCGGCGCAGCCTGTACAGCGGTCGCCGGACAGGCGTGTGTACGTTCGCCCGTCAACTTCAACGTCGGCGGCGCCCGGATCAGCGGCGCCGCTTGACGCCAGCGCCGACAGCAGAGCGCTCAACAAAGCGAAAGACGTCGCAGACGCGCGCGGAAACGTGTGACTTTTACACATCCGGCTACCCCTCCGGAGGTGGATTTGAAGTCGCCAGTAGCGCGACCTGAGCTCGAACCTAACAGGTTCTGGTACCCGCCGGTACCAGCTCCAGCGCCAGATTGCAAGCGCAGGCGCGGTGCCGAGTCCACCCGATCCTGGGCTGAGTTCCGGACACAGGCTTCAACTCGTGAAGAAGAAACTGACTCGCCGTCTCCAGGCAGAATTTTGAAAATTCGCTCGCTCTTGCCGATAGCGCAGGCGCAAGCGTCGCAGCGCGGAGGGGGTCACTGCCCGGTGACCTCGGTCCAGGCGTCGGCGTTAGACGGCTCTGGGGCGCAGCTAGCGAGTGCGCGGCTGCGAACTGCCCCGAGCATCTCCTGCAGGAGGAAGTGTGGAGCACCACACAGGTGCTTATTCGAACTTTTCGGGACCGGCTGAACGGCTTCGTCTGATCTCAGCCGTGGTATTCGGGACGCCCGAGTAATTCAGTTTTCGGCGGATCAATTGTTATCAAGTCGTCGCGCCAGCACGAAGCGCCGGTTCTCCAAGGGCGTAAGCAACCGCGTCGTCGAGAGTCAGCGCGCGGCCTTGCGCAAGAGCCTCATCCCCTTCGGCTCCGGCGCCCTCGAGTACTGGACGCAGCCAGCGATCGGTCGATCTCCGGTCGGCAGGCTGCGGGCCGGCGCCGATGCTCTTCCAGGCCACCTCTGCGGCGCCCGCAGTGAGCGCCGCGCCGCGCCAGTCGCCGGCCGCCGCGTGGGCGGCGGATATGCCGTCGAGCTGCTCGGCGATACCCCAGAGATCCCCGAGCTCCCACGCAGTCGATAGGCCATTGGCCATGAGGTCACGGCCACGCGGGATGTCGCCCTCGAGGAGAGCCAGATAGCCGAGCTGGAGCCGTGCCCGGCGGATGAACCGGGCGTCGCCGATCTCCCCGTAGAGGCTCTCCGCTTCCGACAGCAGGTCACGCGCGGCGGTGACGTCACCGGCGTGCTGCGCGGCCACCGATCGGTTCAGGCAGGAGGTGGCCAGCAGCCATCCGGACTCGGTAGCTCGGGCCAACTCCAGCGCCTCGTCGAAATGCCGGGCCGCCCCGGACCAATCGGCGGCGGCGAGCCGCTCTTGCCCCAGCAGCGTCACGCCGTTTCGGATCGCCGCCGGGAGTCGCGCCGCACGCGCCCAGCGTGTGAGCTCCTCTCCGCGGCGACGGGTCGCTTCGAGGTCTCCCTGCTGGTACGCGATCCAGCCCGCTCCCCAGAGCGCCCCGGCGCGGATTTGCTCATGGCCCGCGGCGTCCATCTCGAGCACCTGGTCGAGCCAGGCCCGGCCCTCGGAGAAACCGCCTGTCAGGCGCCAGAACATCCAGAGCGAGGAGGCCAATCTGAGCGCCACCTCGGCGTCGCCGGTGGCAATGGCCCAGCCCAGTGCGGCACGCAGGTTGTCACGCTCGTCTGACAGCCGCTCGATCCAGGTCTGGTGTCCCGCCGCGCGCAGTTGAGGTTCGCCCTCTTCCGCCAGAGCCAAGAAGCGCTCGGCATGGCGTCGCTGCAGAGCCGAGACGCCTTCGGCACCCAAGCGCACGGCCAATCTCTCGCCTGCGTACTCTCGGACGGTGTCGAGCATCCGGAAGCGGGTGCCGGTGGCTCGGAGCTGCTCGGCCAGCACCAGGCTGGACTCGACCAGCTCCTCGAGGTCTGCGGCCAAGTCGGCGGCCTCGACACAGACACGTTGGGCCGCGTCAAGCGTCCAGCCGCCGACGAAGCAGGAGAGCTGCTCGAGGAGCCGCCTTTGGTTCGAGCCCAGCAGGTCGTAGCTCCAAGAAACGGTCGCAGCCATCGACCGCTGGCGCTCGGGCAAGTCGACGGGGCCGCCAACCAAGAGCTTCAGACGGTGGCCGAGATGATCGCGGATCTCAGCGGGCGACAGTAGACGCATGCGGGCTGCTGCAAGCTCGATCGCCAGCGGCAGCCCGTCGAGCCGCTTGCAAATGTCGGCTACCACTCCGGCGTCCACCGACCGGAGCGAGCTGGGCTGCTGAGCGCGGACGCAGCTGAGGAACATCTCCACCGCTGCTGCCGGAGCGAGCGGCGCAACCTGCACCTGGCGCTCGGCACGGATGTTGAGCGGCACCCGGCTGGTCACGAGCACCTTAGTCGTGGGCGCCTGCGCAATCAGCGCTGCCAGCGCAGGCGCGGCGGCCAAGAGGTGCTCGAAGGTGTCAATGACGAGGAGGAGCGACCGGCCGGCCAGGTGTGCCGCAAGATTTGCACCAACGTCGGTTCCCCCGCTTGCCTTCAGCGCGCCGGCGATCGCAGGCAGCACCAGCGCCGGCCGGCGCAGGTCGCCGAGCGGAACCAGCACTGCGCCATCCGGGAACCTCTCGGCGGCGCTCGCCCAAACCTCGACCGCGATCCTCGTCTTGCCGACTCCACCCGGGCCGGTCAGGCTGATCAACCGGGTGTCCGGCTCGAGCAGCAGCTCCGCCACCGCCGCAAGCTCGGCGGAGCGTCCGATCAGCCGGGTGCGGGGCGGCGTGGGCGCCGCGCCGGGGAGCTCGACAGTGAGCAGCGAGGCACGGCCACGCGCCGCCGCCTCGAACTCTGTCGCCTCCTCACCCGATAGTTCAAGAGCCCGCACGAGCCGCAGCGCCGTATCGCGGTAGACCGCGCGCCGCAGGCCGCGCTCCATGTCGCTGACCGCACGCTCGGAGATCCCCGCCCGCTCCGCCAGCTCCGCCTGTGTCAGGCCGATCGCCGACCTCCGGGCGTGGAGCCGGCGGGCAAAGGCGGTCTCGGTCGCCATCGCGGCGGATGGTACCGCTGCGACCGGGCACCTCACGGCCCGACGACCAACTCGGTGGCCAACTCGGTGGGCGGGTCGTCGTGGGCATCCTTCGCCTGCCTCCTCAGGGTGGGGGCATCGCACATCCCATCAGCAGGAGGTAGTCGACAGATGTCCCCGGAAGCCAACAAGAAAACAGTTACGCGTTACTACCTGGAGGTCTTCAACAGCGGCAACGTCGGGCTGCTGGACCAGCTGGCGGTGCCGGACTACGACGAGCACAGCCCCTTCCCCGGACAGCCCAACGGCATCGAGGGGCTGAAGGCGCGCGCCGGCGCCAT
>CAZHAC010000049.1:0-8235 GCA_964529765.1 uncultured Actinomycetes bacterium | reverse complement strand
GGTGAGCGCGCAGGTCGAGCGGCTGGAGGGCGACCTGGTCGCCCTCCGCCGTGACATCCATCAACACCCGGAGCTGAGCGGAGCTGAGCACGCCACCGCAGAGAAGGTGGCGGGATGGTTGCGCAGACTCGGTTTGGAGGTCCGCACGGGGGTGGGAGGCACCGGCGTCGTCGCCGAGTTGGCCGGGGCCTCAGCCGGACCGAGGCTGCTGATACGGGCCGACATGGACGCGCTGCCGATCGACGAGCGAACCGGCCTGGATTTCGCTTCATCTGTGCCCCGCGTGATGCACGCTTGCGGCCACGACGCCCATACGGCCGCCCTGCTGGGCGCGGCCTCGATCCTGTTCGGCATGCGCGATCAGCTGGCGGGCGCGGTCAGGTTCTGCTTCCAGCCCGCCGAGGAGATCCTGGCCGGGGCGGCGGCCATGATCGCCGACGGGGTCATGGAAGGCGTCAGCGGCGTGGTGGGCGCACACGTCGACTCGATGCTGCCCTTTGGCTCGATCGCGGTCAGGCCCGGCGAGTTCCTGGCGGGAGCCGACTTCTTCGAGGTCACCATCCGCGGCGGTGGCGGGCACGCGGCCCGGCCGCACGAGAGCGTGGACCCCGTCTATGTCGCATGCCACCTCGTCGTCGCGGCACAGGAGATCATCTCCCGCGAGACGAGGCCTGGCGAGCCGGTCGTGCTGAGCTTCGGCGCCGTCGAGGGTGGCACTGCTGCGAACATCGTCGTGGAACAGGTGATCCTGAAGGGCGCACTGCGGTGGTTCAGCGAGGCCGAGCGCGCGCGAGTCTTGGAACGGTTGCCCGCCCTGATCGATGGCATTTGCCGCACCTTTCGGGCGCGCGGTGAGCTGAAGCTGGTCGCCTCGGCGCCCGTCACCGACAACGACGGCGAAGCACTGCAGCGGCTGTCATCGATAGTTGCCGACGGCGGGCGGGCGCAGTTGGTCGACCCCGGCCGGCTGACCGTGAGCGACGACGTGGCCCGGCTGCTGCGGCGAGCGCCCGGCGTCTACTTCCTCGCCGGCGCGCGGGCGCACGGGGCACCGCATCACCACCCGGAATTCGACATCGACGAGCGCGTGATCGGGCTCATCAGTGACCTGCTCGCCCGCTACGCACTCCGCTACTTGCAGCCTTCCGTCTGAGGGTTGGCGGGACGCCGGTTTCGAGCGGTTCAGTTGGGCGGCGCGGCTCTGACTCATCCGATCACGCAGAGGTCGCTGGCCTGATGTTCTGGTTCGAGCGGAACACGTTGTCGGGGTCGTAGCGCGCTTTGATTCGCGCGAGGCGATCGTAACGGTCACCGTAAGCCGCCCGGACCCGGCCCTCGCCCTCGTCGTTGTGCAGGAAGTTCACGTACACGCCGCCCGTCGCGTGCGGTTCCATGGCGGCGAAGTAGTCGCGGCACCATTCGATGTCAGGATGACTCGGACCACCCTCTCTCCAGGCGGCGTTGAAGTTGATCGCGTGGGCGGCATCGCGGCCGCTCGCCGCCGATGCGTCCTCGGAGAGCCGGGCGATGGCGCCGCCCAAGTGGAAGATGAGCGTGTACGACGTGGGCGCGCTCTTCCGCCAGGAATGGGCGTTCAGCAACTCGATCGCGCCGTCGCTGAGCGGGGGTAGGTAGTGCGACTTCCAGTAGTAGCCCCAGTGGTGGGGGACGCTGGCGTCGAACATCGACTGGTGGCTCACGTACGGCTTGCGCTCGACCAGGTCGGCGGCGGGCGGACCGAACTCGCGCAGCGGCCGCAAGGCCGCCTCGCCCTCATCGAGGTCGCCGCACCAGCAGGGGATGACGAAGAGGACGTCGGTGCCTCGAAGCTCGGCCGGCACCCAATCGAATGGCGGCGCCGTTCGCAGGTTCAGGTACACCGCGAGCTCGTCGGGGGCGCCGGCGATGAACTCGCGGTAGTGGAGCAGGACCTCGCGGGCCTGGTCGGACCGATAGATGAGCGGTCCTGCCAGGACGGTGGTGCCGAGCGGCTGGAGCCGGAACTCGAACTCGGTCACGATGCCGAAGTTGCCCCCGCCGCCGCGGACGGCCCAGAAAAGGTCGGAGTTCTCGTCTTCGGCCGCCCGAACGCGGCTTCCGTCGGCAAGCAGCATGCGGACCGAGCTGAGGCTGTCGGACGTAAGGCCCCAGCGCCGGCTGAGCCAGCCGAAGCCGCCACCCACGGTCAGGCCGGCAACCCCAGTGTGGGTGACGATGCCGGCCGGGGCGGCCAGGCCGTGGGCCTGGGTGGCTGTGTCGAAGTCGCCCCAGAGCGCGCCTGGCTGCACTCGCGCCAGCCGCCGCTCGGGGTCCACCTCGACGCGGCGAAGCCCTGAGAAGTCGATCACCACACCGTCCTGACACAGGGCCGACCCGGATACGTTGTGGCCTCCGCCCCGAATCGCCACCGGTAGGCCCTCGCCGAGCGCATGGGCCAGGGCCGTCGCCGCATCGTCCGCGTCGGCGCAGCGCGCGATCAGCGCCGGTCGCTTGTCGATGGCATCGTTCCAGATCCGCCGGGACTCCTGATAGCCGGGATCGGTAGACCGAAGCAGCGTGCCTTTGAAGGCGCTTAGGTCGGTGATCGTTCTCATGGAGGCAGCATTGTGCCCGCCCTACGCGAGAGGGCAACAACAAAATCTGTACTTGCGCCTGACGGCGGCTGTGGCAGACTGCGCGACCATGGGACGCGGCTACGGGGAGTACTGCCCGATCGCAAAGGCCTCCGAGGTGCTGGGCGAACGCTGGACGCCCCTGATCCTGCGCAACATCCACCTCCGCTGCCACACCTTCAGCGAGATCCACCGCGGCTGCCCGCGGATGTCGTCGACCCTGCTCAGCCAGCGCCTGCGTTCGCTGGAGCGGGACGGGGTGGTCGAACGAGTGGCGGCTCCGGCCAGGCGCAGTTCCCGCTACTACCTGACCTCAGCCGGCCAGGAGCTTGTCGACGTCGTCATCCAGATGGGCAATTGGGGCGCCCGCTGGCTCGACCTCGGCCCGCGCGACTACGAGCCGGGCATGGTGCTTTGGGGATGGGCCAAGTTCATCGACGCAGACAAGCTGCCGCCCGGCCGCGTGGTCATCCGCTTCGATCTCACCGATCGCCCGCGGGAGCGCTTCTGGATGCTCGTCGACCGGCCCGAGTCCGAGGTCTGCGTCAAGAGCCCGGGGCTGGACGAAGACCTGGTGGTGACGACCGACACCGTCACCCTCACCGACGTCCACCGCGGCCGCGTCTCTTTCAGCTCTGCGCTGGCGTCGGGCCGGCTACGCATCGACGGTCCGCCGGCCCTCGCCCGGGCGTTCCCGACCTGGGGCGGGCTCAGCTTTTACGCGGGGGTCCGGCCGGCTCGCTCCGCCTAAACTCGAGCTGGTGACCGAATCACAGCTCCGGCTATCGGAGCTGCTCGCCGCCCTCTCGCTGGCGGCCGACCTCGGCACGGGCATGCCGACGGAGACGACGCTGCGGGTCTGCCTGCTGGCGACGCGGCTGGCTCAGGCGGCCGGGGCCGGTGGCGAGGACGTAGCGGCCGCCTTCTACACCGGCCTCCTCTGGTCGGCGGGCTGTACGTCGACTGCGCACGAGGAGACCGTCCGCTTCGGGGACGACATCGGGCTCAAGCGGGCGATGGCGGGAACCGACTTCGAGCGGCCGTCCGAGGTGATGAGCCGGGCCGCACAGATCGGCGCCGGCTGGGGGGCCGGCGCTCGGCTCCAGGGTTTCACCGGGCTCCTGCGCTATGGCCAGACCCACGGACAGGATGTAGCAGCCTTCCACTGCGAGGCTGCGGCCCGGCTCGCCTCGCGTCTCGGACTTGGGGCCGGGGTGCTCGACGGCCTGGGTGCGTTCTTCGAGTACTGGAACGGACGCGGAGGCCCGCGAGCACGCCAGGGCGAGGCCATCCCTTTCGCCGCCCGCGCAGCCCGCCTGGCCTACGAGGCGGTGCACGCGCTGCGCATCGGCGCCGGCGCGGTCGCCGTCGTCCGGTCTCGAGCGGGCCGGGAACTGGATCCAGACCTTGCCGCCGCCTTCGAATTGCATGCGACCGAGCTGGTCGCCGGCCTCGGCGACGAGTCCGTCTGGCAGGAGGTGCTGGACGCCGAGCCGGAACCTCGGCCCTGGATGCCCGCCTCGAAGCTGGACGACGTGGCCCGGGCCTTCGGCGACTTCGTCGACCTCAAGTCCGTCTACTGGCTGGGCCACAGCACCGGCGTCGCGACCCTGGCCGAGGCAGCCGCCGCCGTGATGAACCTCCCCCCGGCGGAGCAGGTTACGCTGCGGCGCGCGGCGTGGATCCATTCCTTGGGTCGCGTCGCGGTCTCCAACCGGACCTGGGACAAGCCGGCCGCGCTCTCATCCGCCGAGTGGGAGCGGGTCCGTCTCTATCCGTACTTCACCGACCGCATCGCGTGCCGGGCTCCGGGCTTGGCCGACGCCGCCAGAACCGCCTCCGGCGCGCAGGAGCGCCTCGACGGCAGTGGTTACCACCGCGCGCTCCCGGCGGCTGCGCAGCCGGCTCCGATACGGCTTCTGGCCGTCGCGGCCGCGTACCAATCGATGAGCGAGGTGCGCCCGCACCGGCCGCCGCTGGAGCCCTCGGCGGCCGCCGCCGCGCTTCGCGACGCCGCCGCGTCGGGTCGCCTCGACGGAGAGGCGGTCAGGGCGGTCCTGGAAGCGGCCGGGCATCGCCGGCAGCGGGGGAGCTGGCCCGCCGAGCTCACCGATCGCGAGGTCGAGGTCTTGAGGCTCGTGGCTCGCGGACAGACCAACCGCCAGGTGGCTGCATCGCTGCACATCTCGGAGGAGACGGCACGCAACCACGTCAAGCACATCTACGAGAAGGTCGGCGTCTCGACCCGCGCGGGCGCGGCGCTGTTCGCCATGGAGCAGGGCCTCTTCCTGCCCGGTTCCTAGGGTTCCCCGCGACATCGCAAGATTTCGTGGGGCTCAAAGATGACCCGAACGGGTCATGACCCGGCGATGGCCGGCACCTAGTCTCGGCGCCATGACAGCAATCGAGAAACGGCTGCAAAGCGAATACCGGCACGTCGAGGTCAGCGGTGCAACGCTCGCTTACGTCGAGCGCGGAGACGGCGAACCCGTCGTCTTCGTCCACGGCGGGATCACCGATCTCACCTTCTGGGAGCCGATCCTTGAGCCCCTCGGGAAGAGCTTCCACGCGATCTCCTACAGCCGGCGCTGGGCGTGGCCGAACGAACCGATCCCCGGCGGAGTCCTCGACAGCGTCGACGTCCACGCCAGAGATCTGATTGCGCTGATCGAAGAGCTGCGGCTCGGCCCGGTGCACCTGGTGGGGAACAGCTACGGAGCGTTCATCTCGCTGCTCGTTGCTCGCGATCGGCCCGACCTGGTTCGTCGGCTGGTCGCCCAGGAGCCGCCGGTCATTCCGCTGCTGATCGGCTTCCCTCCGAGCCCGCCGGCACTGATCAAGCTGCTGCTCACCCGTCCGCGCACAGGCGTGCCCGTCGCGAAGATGGTCTTCGGCGGCGTGCTTCCTGTGCAGTCGATGGTCGAGCGCGGCGAGGTCGAGGCAAGCATCGAGAAGTTCGTCCGCACGGTCGCTTTGGGCGACGCCGGCTATGAGGCTCTGCCTGACTGGATGAAAGAGCACATGCGGCTCAACTCCGGCACCCACGCAGCTCAGTTCCGCAACAACGGCGGCTTCGTGCCCTTCACGCCGGCCGACGCCCGTTCGGTCCGCGTCCCGACTCTGGTCATGACCGGCCAGCACAGCCCTGTAGCTTTGCGGGTTCTCTCTGCCGAGCTGGCCCGCTGCCTTCCCGACGCACGCACTGTCGAGATCCCAAACGCCTCGCACGCGATGCACCTGGCAAACCCGGACGCGACGGTGGCGGCAATCGACGACTTCCTCGGCCGCAACTGAAAGGAGAAGGGATTGCATTGATCACCCGAACTGACGAGATGGTCGCCGGCCGCATCGTTATGCCCGGCGATCCGGACTACGACGCGCGACGCGCCACGTTCAACGCGACCATCGACCGGCGGCCCCTGGAAATCCACATCTGCGCCGAGCTCGCGCACGTCGTCGCAGCGGTCCAGAGAGCGCGGGAGCTGGGAGCGCCGATCTCCATCCGGGGCGGAGGCCACGGCGTTGCCGGCCACTGCATCGGCGAGGGCGCCGTCGTCATCGACCTCTCCGGCATGCGTCGGGTTCGTGTCGATCCCGAGCGCCGTACTGCGATGGCCGAGGGCGGTGCCACCTGGGAGGACTACGACTCAGCCACCACGCCATACGGCCTGGCCAGCACCGGCGGCACCTTCGTCGACACCGGCATCGCCGGCCTCACCCTCGGCGGCGGCATCGGCTACCTGATGGGCACCCACGGCCTCACCGTCGACACTCTGGCTGGCGTGCGCCTGGTGACGGCGGAGGGCGAAGTCGTCCGCGCGTCCGAGGACGAGAACCCGGAGCTCTTCTGGGGCATACGGGGCGCCGGCGCGAACTTCGGCGTGGTCTTCGAGTTCGAGTATCGCCTGCGGCCGGTTCCCGAGCTCTACGGCGGCGCCATCAGCTACCCGCTCAACGCTTCGGCGGACGCGCTCTACGCCGCTCGCGACCTGGCGAGGCAGGCACCAGATGAGCTGCATCTGCAGTGCATCGTCGGACGCCGAACTCCGGTGACGACCGTGCTCGTCTGCTTCCAGGGCCCGGCAGAGAAGGCCGAGCGCCTGCTGCGGCCTTTGAGGGAGGTGGCGTCGGTCGAGGCGGACAACCTGCGGCCGCTGACCTACCGCGAGATGCAGGCGACGAACCCGCTGCTCCCGTTCGGGCTCCGGCACTACTGGAAGGGTCATTTCCTGCGCTCTCTGCCGGACGACCTCGTCGAGGTATCAGCTGCGCACGCTCAGAAACGGCCTGAATCCGGCTTCGCCACGGTCTTGATCGAGTTCATCAACGGAGCTCCTCTTCGCGTTCCGAACGAAGCCATGGCTTTCAGTCAGCGAGAGGCGACGGTCAACGCCAGCGCGCTCGCAATCTGGGCCGATCCAGTCGCTGACGCCGAGCACGTTTCCTGGGCGCGCAGCTATGCGGCTGCAATCTCATCCGAGGCGACCGGCGTCGAATATGTGAACTACATGGCCGAAGACACGCCGGTCGAGCGGCTCCGTGGGATCTACGGCTCCGAGAAGTTCGCTCGCCTGCAGGCGCTGAAGAGCCGTTTCGACCCCAGCAACGTGTTCCGCTTCAACCAGAACATCCCACCGCGGTAGTCGATCGTCATGGCTCTTTGGACTCAAGCGTGTCGAAGAAGGCGCGGAGCTCGGCATTGAAGCGGTCGGCATCCTCCATCTGAGCGAGATGGCCGGCCGCTGGCAACACGACCAGTCTCGACCTCGAGATCGACCGGTGAAGGGAGTTCGCCACCTCGAGCGGCGAGCGGACGTCCTGGCCGCCCCAGAGGAGCAGGGTCGGTGGTGTGATGTGCGGGAGGGCGGCCCTCAGGTCTGCTTCGGCGAGCGCCAGGATCATCGGGCGCATCCCGTCGGGGTCAAAACCGGCGACGATGGCTGCGAGCTCATCTCTAAGCTCCTCCGATGCCGTCGGGGTGACGAATCCCGGGAGCCACTTGGTGACAACCTTCGCGCTCGAGAGTTCGAGGTCAGGAAGGCTGTTCGCCAGCCTCGTTGCAACCACGTCCGCCGGAAAGGAACCACTCCATCCGGCATAAGCTCCGACGAGAACCAGACTCCTCGCTATCCCCGGGTGCCGGGCCTCTAACTCGAGCGCGAGTGCGCCGCCGAACGAGTTCCCGACAAGGTGAGGGCGATCAAGCCCGAGGAGGTTGATGAAGCTCGCCAGGCAGTCGGCGTAGTCGGCCAGCCTGAAGCTCTGTGGTGGTCGTGCCGAGCCGCCGCAGCCTGGCGCATCCCACGCGATGATCCGATAGCTGTCCGCCAACTCGAACTGGGGCCGCCAAACCCTGGAGTCGCAGAAGAACCCGTGCATGAGGATCACCGGAACCCCTTCGCCGTCGGCCCTGTAGGCGATGCGGAGTCCGGCTACCTCGACCTCTTGTTGCGACGGCAGCATCGGCCAACTAGGTTGCTGCGTCGCATGTAATCTGTCCAGCATCCAGCCTGACCATGGTTGGCGGCCCAGTGCTGCGACCACAACATCTTGTGGCTGAGGTGAGGATGGAGCGGGAGACGGGCTTCGAACCCGCTACCTCAACCTTGGCAAGGTTGCGCTC
>CAZHAC010000048.1:0-15741 GCA_964529765.1 uncultured Actinomycetes bacterium | reverse complement strand
ACAAGGATCTCGTCAGCCTCCTTGAGGCTCGGTTGAGGGGCCATGCGTCCGATCAACGAAGCCAGCGGCCCGAGCTCGGCCTCGACATCGCGCGCCGCCGCCTCCAGCTGACCCCGCTCGCCGCCACCGAGCAGGTGACGCAGATTGAGCGCTCCGCCGCCCACGTCAAGGCCGGCCAGCTGGGAGTCGAGCGCGGCCAGACGGGCCGCCAGCGGCGCGGCGCGGGCGACCAGCTGGGCGAGCTCGGGGTCGCGTGGGCGCCACTCGTGGGCGCGCAGCGCGAGCAGGTGGCCAGCTTCGGCAAAGCGGTCGTCGACGAGCCGGTCGAGGCCCTCGGCGAGAGCGCCGGGGTCCGTGGTGTCGACCTCAGCGACCAGGTGCCAGGCCGAGCCGTCCCAGCGCCAGAGGCCGTCGTCCGAGAGGGCGGGCGCCCAGCGCTCGCCGTCCCACCACCAGTTCCCGTCAGCCGACAGAAGGATGTCCGGCTGCCGCTCTTCCTCGCTGGCGGGCTGTCCGCCCGGGATCGATTGTTCCATGTCCGCTGACACTGATTCTGACAGCGACACGTTCAGAGATGGCTGCGCTAGTTGCTCTCCCCGTAGTGGACGTGATCGGCGCTGCGCCGGCGGGCGCTCCGCGGAGAACGGCCGCGAGCGCAGGCGTCGCATACGCCCTGGACCAGCACCTGGGTCCGCAGAGGGTGGAACCGATGCTGCTGTTCGAGGTGATCCTCAAGCTCCTTCACGAACCCGTGCTCGATGTGAAAGACCCCCTCGCAAACCTGGCAGATCGCGTGCTGATGCTCGTCCGCGGCGATCTCGTAGTGAATCGGCCCGTCGCCCAGACGGACGGCGCGCAGCGATCCCGCGCTGGCGAGGGCGTCCAGCGCTCGGTATACGGTGCTCCGCGCAAAACCGGGCATCTGCTTCTGGAGCTCGGCCGCGATCTCGTCCGCCGTGCAGTGGCCGCCCAGCCGGCCGACGGCGTCCCAAACCAGCCGCCGCTGCCGCGTCTGCCGCATCCCCGGAGCCAGCGGCGCGTCGCCCGGACTCATTTCGCGATCGGGTTAGCCGAGCGATCCGCCCGCGTCAGCACGCGGGCTCCTGAAGCTTCGACCACGACGTCGTCTTCGATCCGCACCCCGCCCCAACCCGGGATGTAGACGCCAGGCTCAATCGTCACCACCATGCCCTCCTCGAGCACAGTGCTCGAGCCAGGATCGAGGCTGGGGTCCTCGTGGGCGTCGAGGCCGAGCCCGTGGCCGACGCGATGAATGAAGTAGCTGCCGAATCCAGCGCCCTCGATAACCGCGCGTGCGGCTCGATCGACCTCGCCCGCCGTGACGCCAGCCCGGACGGCGGCCACCCCCGCATCATGCGCTTCCAGGACGACCCGGTGGACCTCGCGCTGGCGCTCGTCCGGCTCTCCCAGGACGACGGTGCGCGTGGTGTCGGCCTTGTAACCCTCCCAGGCGGCTCCGAAGTCGAGGAGCACGAAATCGCCTTCCTGGAGGCGGCGGCCGGTCGGCCGCAGGTGGGGTTCGGCGGAGTTCGGCCCGGACTGCACGACCGTTTCGAAGGACAGCGTCGCCCCCTCCGCGTTAATGAGAGCTGCGATCTCGCTGGCGACCTCGAGCTCGCTCCGCCCCGGCCGCAAAGAGCCGATGATCCGATCGGTCACGTGGTCAGTGATCTGCGCCGCCCGCTGCAGCATTTCGATCTCGTCTGGGCGCTTGCGAAGCCGCATGTTGCGGACCCAGGGACCGGCGTCCACGAACTCGACGGTCGCGACCGCCGTCCGCAAGTTTTCCGCGACCGCCAGGGTCAGATGGCTCTTCTCGACCGCCAGCGCCCGCGCCGCGCCCCCGAGAGCTCGGGCCGCGACCGCGTAGGGATCTTCGCCGTCGCGCCACCCCACCACTTCGACAGCACGGGCCGCGCGACCTGCGCTCTCCGCCTCCAGTCCAGGAACCACCAGCACCGGCCCATCGGTACCGATGGCGAGGCCCATCAGCCGTTCGTGCGGGTCGGCCCGAAAACCGGTGAGATACGCGATCGATGTGGGATCGGAAATCCAGGCTGCATCCGCGCCCCGCTCCTGAAGCTGGGCGCGAAGCTGATCAATCAACTGCGGTGATGGTGACCTTGTAGGAATAGCCGGTATCGGTGACCACCTGCACTTCGTCGCCCCGGCGGCGGCCCATCAGCGCGCGTCCGATGGCCGATTCATGGCTGATCTTGCCCGCCTTCGGATCGGCTTCGGGCGGGCCCACGAGCTGGTAGCGCTCCTCGGGCCCGTCCTCCTCCTGGAAGGTGACCGTGCTCAGGAGTCCGACCGTGCCGCCGGTCTTTGAGGGCTCGATCACTTTGTGGTTGCGGACGATGGCCTCCAGCTCGGCGATCCGGCCCTCGATGAAGGACTGCTCGTTGCGCGCCGAGTGATACTCGAAGTTCTCGCTGAGGTCTCCGAGTTCGCGCGCGGCCTTGATCTTGGCGACGATGTCGGGACGCCGGTGCTTGACGAGGTCATCGAGCTCGCGCTTGACCTCTTCCAGCCCCGCCGGCGTGATCGGGACTTCTTCGGGTGTGGCCACTATCACATACCTCCGGGCATCAGCGCCTGGACCTCTGCGTACATCCGGCGCTGGATGAACATTGATCCGAAGTAAACGCCCGCGGCGAGCAGCGCACCGACCAGAAAAGCAGCGAGCGCGTGCGCCCAATCCGGGCGGAAAGGCAAGAGCGCAATCACGTCGTCCCCGAATATGGCTGCCAGGGAAAGGGCGACCGGGGTGGCGATGGGCAGCAGCCGGAGCCGGCGCACCACCTCCGGAACCGGCGGCTCCGGCCGGCCGACCATCCGCTGGCCCATCACGCCAACCGATCTCACGTAGCGCAGGTTGGGGGTCACGGTGAGCACCACCGGCACCTGGTTGCCAGGAACCCTGGCGAGCTTGTCGGGTTCCACCAGGTACTGGTCCATACCGCCGCGCGTCTGGACCATGAGCATGCCCAGACCGAGCGAGGTGCTCATGGTGCTGGCGCCCAGCAGCTGCCCCTGCACGAGCTTCGGCTCCGCCCGCCGGTCTTTGCGTGCCAGGTTCCATGCCGGGAGGACGAAAGAGGCGAGGAAGGCGACCGGCACGATCCAGGCCAGCGCGGCGACGATCCGAACCGGCCAGCCGTAGGGCAGCAGGAGCAGCAGGGCCGCGGCCACGGCCAGACAGACCACCCCGACACCGAGCGAGTAGTAGCCGATGCGCACCACGAACTCTGGCGGGTAGCCCTGGAGCAGACCGCCCGACTGCACGTAGCGCTCGCGCTGCCGCTTCTGCTCGCCCGCCGATGCCGGCTGGGGAAGGTTTTTCGGCTTGACCTGCCGGACCTGCCGGCGAACCTGCTTGGTCTGGACCCTTCTTTTGCCCACTTAGAGAGGCAGTGTATCGGGGCCGGAATAACGAACGCCGCCGTTGATGACCACCGCGAACGGTGTCACGCGATGGGGCTGCGGCGTCGCCTCGGAGACAATGTGCAGCACCTCTACGCCGCGGGCGGTCAGAGCGTCCGAGATCAGGGAGCGATGGCAGCGCCACGGCACCGTCTCGGCGCACATGATTGCCATCCGGCGCGCCTTCTGGACGCTGATCAGTCGTTCCAGAGCCTGCTCGAACTCGGGCGTCTCCATGTAGTCGGCATAGCCACGGAAGGACAGGTTGCGCCAGCCCGTGTTCTGGGAGTCCGGCCGTGGCTTGCGCAGCCCGCCGAGCTCCTTGATGTGCCTGTAGTCGATGCCGTGGCGCGGCAGGTCCTGCTCGAGGACGGCCTTGGCGAAGTGCGGCATCCGGCGTGAGCCAGGGGCGGTGCGGACGTCCCAGAGCTCTTCGACCTGGTTCCGCCGGAGGAGGTCGATCAGCTCTTCCAGCGAGCGCGTCGAGTGCCCGATGGTGAGGACGGTCACGGCTTCCGCTACAGCCTTGGGATCACCTGTTACCAGAGCTTCTCAGAGCGCTTGGCCGCCTCCAGGATGGGCGCCGAGTCGACCTCCTGGCGGGCCTCGGGGATGTCCATCGCCGGCCATTCGCACGCGAAGGTGAGCGGGCCCGGGGGCGGGAGGGGCCAGACGAAGAACGTCAAGTTCCAGCGGCGGCCGCCGCCACCCCCACTGCCTGGCATCAGGATCGGCCCTTGCGGCAGGTCGGCCTCGCGTCCCTCACGCTGAGCTTCGAACCAGCGCCGGCTGGCCTCGGCCCTGAAGACGTCGACATTGGAGGCACGCAGGCCGTTAGCAAAGCCGACGCCGAACCGAAAAAAATCATCCGGAAGCTGGCCACCGGCGCGGACGGGCCTCGGATGCATCACGGCTCCACCCATCAGCTGGTCCTCCTCGCGTGAAAGGAGGACCAGCCGTAGCTCGAAGCCCGTGGAAAAAGCGCTGACCTCGACTATGGCCACGGCGGCCTTCTCGCTACGGGCAAGCAGGAGCCGGATTGGAACCGCGGCCGGCAGCTCGTCCTCGGGCTGCGTCCAGGGCGGTCGCGGAGGCCTTGGCGGACCCTCCGCCGGTTCTCGCCGCTCGAAGAACGAGCTCGTCCAGTCCACGTTCAACTCGCGACCACGGCCGCTTCCCCGTCCACCACCAGCTCGAAGCGGTCGTCGCCTGACGCCGGCTCGAGGCCGCTCTCCCAGAGCTCGGCCACCGCCGATTCCCGCGATCCGCGCGCCGCGGCCTCGCGCAGCAGCCCGTCGACCCAGGCCTCGGACATTGCGAAGGCCAACCGGCGCCCGAGTCGCTGGGCGTTCTCTGGGTCCTCGCCGGCGACGCGTCCGAGCAAATCGGCCACCTGCTGGCGGCCACCGGAGCCGAGCCGGGTCAGCTCGTCGAGGAAAGCCTCGGCGATTCCGGGCTTGGCGAGCACGCGGAGGGTGTCCAGCGAGAGGACGTTGGTGGTGCCCTCCCAGATCGGCAGCACCTGCGCATCCCGGAGCAGGCGGGCGATCCCGGTGTCCTCCATGTAGCCGGCGCCGCCGAAGGCCTCGATCGTCTCCGAGGCACAGGCCACCGCCTGCTTGGCAGTCCAGAGCTTGGTCAGCGAGGTGCCGACCCGGAAGAGCTGGCGCTCCTCCTCGGTGGCGACACCGCACTCGATCCGCCCCATCAGCGCCGCCAGCCGCATCGTCATCAGCAGCACCGCCTCGCCGCGGACCACGAGCTCGAGCATGACCTGGCGCTGGAGCGGCTGCTGGTCGAGCCGGCGCCCGAATGCCTCACGCTGGGCGGCGTAACCGCGAGCCAGGTGAAGACCGCGCCGGATGGCGGCCGCAGAGGCGATCGCGTTGTGCAGGCGTGTGATGTTGAGCATCGGGGTCATCTGGGCGAAGCCGCGCTCGAGCTCACCAACCAGATGGGCGGTCGCCCCCTCCAGCGTCACCTCGCCGGTCGCCATCGCGCGTGTGCCCAGCTTGTCCTTCAGCCGGTCGATCCGGTAGCGGTTGCGAGTGCCGTCCGCCAGCCGGCGCGGGATCACGAAAAGGCCCAGACCTCGCGTTCCCGGCCCGGCTCCCTGGGGGCGCGCGAGCGCCAGCACCAGCTCGCCCCCCACGTTGCTGCAGAAGTATTTGCGGCCGTAGAGCCGCCAGCCGCCGGTTTCGCCCTCGCGCTGCGCTTCGACGGCGTTGGCGCCGACGTCGGAGCCGCCCTGCTGCTCGGTCATCCACTGGCCGGCGGTCCAGGCCTGGGTGGGATCGCGGCTGATCAGATGGGGAACGATCGCGTCCGCGAGCTCCTGGGGCCCGAAGTCGGAGAGCACTCGGGCGGCGGCGTCGGTCATCGAGACGGGGCACATGTAGGTGGCCGTGCCCGGTTCGAACAGGTAGCAGAGCGCGGCGTGAACGACGCGAACCTCCGGGCCGGTCTTCGCGAGCGCGTCTTTTTCGTAGGGCAGGCCGGCGAGGCCGAAGCGGGCCGCGGTGGCGGCCAGGCGGCGCCAGGACTCGGAGTAGACCACCTCGTCGACACGCTCGCCCCAAGGGTCGATCGGGCGTAGCCAGGGCGGCTGGCGCTCGCACTCGTCCCCCCACTCGCGAAGCGGTCCCGCGGCCAGTCGGCCCATCTCTACGAGCTGCGGCTCGGCCCACGCCTGTGTCTCCGGTCGCAGCCAGCTCTTGATGATCGAGCGCAGCGCGGGGTCGGCCAGGTAGGTGTTCTCCGGCAGCAGGCGCATTTGCTGCCGACATCGTACGTTGCTTGACCGCGCACCGAATCGATGGCAAATTGATGGCGAAATGGCAGAAGGCAAGGCAACGACGATCAGGTTTGCCGAGAAGATCTACGGCCGCTTGGAGAAGGCAAGCGAGGAGACAGGACTGCCGATCAACTCGATCGTGGTGATGGCGGTTCTCGACTGGCTGGAGTCACACCCGCCTGAGCTGGTTGGCCGAGGCACACGGGGATTCGAGCTGACGCAGGCGGCTATGCGACCGCTCGAACGGCACTTCGCTCGCCACGTCGAACGGCGAATACTTCCCTGGCCTGCCTCGCCGAGGGCTTTCGACCAGTTCAGCAGGACGGCGCAGTCGGCGCTAACGTCGGCCCAGCAGACTGCCGAGGCGGGCGGAGCGCAGTACATAGGCACGGCGCACCTGCTGGCCGGGCTGCGGAATCACGGCCTCTCCAAACGGGTGCTGATGAGGCTCGACGTCAGGGACGTCGATATCCCGGCACTGTTCGGTCCGGTGGACCCCGAGCTGGCTGCCCACCCGTCCACGCTGCTGCTGCCCAGCACCCGGGTCAAGAATGTCCTTCAGCTGGCGATGGACGAAGCGGACAAGGATGGCCTTCATTACGTCGGGACCGAGCACCTGCTGCTCGGCCTGGTCCTTGAGGGCGAGAGCTCGGCGGCGAGGTTCCTGGCTGAGAAGGGCGTAACCGAGCAGCGGATCCGCGAAGAGATCGAAAAGCTGCGCTCCGAGGAGGAGGCTTAGGGCGGTCGGAGACGTGCATCTGCCCACAGATGCCCGGCTCGGAGTGGCACTGCGGCGTGCTGGCGCCCACGGGTGCACGGTTTGTCGGAGTGCGGCGGGCTACTCGACCTCGATGGGCTTGCGTGGCGGACCCTCGGCGTTCAGGCGGTCCAGCAGGTCGGCCAGTGACCGAGGGGCGAAGCGCTCCACGCTGGCCCGGATCTCCGCGGCGCTCCACCAGCGATGCTCCAGCAGGAGATCGGTATCCGGAAGCGCCGACCAGTCGGTCTCGACCTTGAACTCGGGTACCCGGACCAGATAGAACCGCTCCGGCTGCCGGTGCCAGACCCCTCGGAACGGATAGTCGACCACCCGCGACCAGATCCAGGGCCCGAGCTCGAACTCGGTCAGCCCGGTCTCCTCGATCACCTCGCGGCGCGCCGCCTGCTCGGGCGTCTCGCCAGGATCGATGCCACCCCCCGGGGTCGCCCACCACGCGAACCCCTCGGGGGTCATGTGGTGAATGAGAAGCACCCGGCCCCGGGGATCGACCATCACCGCACGCGCCGCCGGGCGAAAGCGCGGGGCCTCCCGGGTGCCCTCCGGCGTCACCGCAGCTGGGAGGGATCGACGGCCGATACGACGGTGCGCTTGCCGTCCGGCGAGGTGAATGCGGCGGCCGGTTCGAAGTAGCCGTAGTCACCGTCGAACGCAAGCACGGTGACAATCTCCCACGGGTCGCTGGAGCCGGCGTGGGCGGCCGCCCGCAGCTGGTCGAGCGACGCCAGGCGGTAGGGAGCCCGGTCGACCTCCGCGGACAGCGGCCCGCTGGCCTGGACGACCTCGCCATCGCTGCGCACGTAAATGGCCAGCGCTGGGCCGGCCTGGCTCGAGTAGCGCACGATTGCCAAGGGGCCTTCGTTGCTCACGCTCACCATCGGCCCGGGGACGGGCAGCCGGTAGCGGCTGGTGAAGGCATCGGCGGCGGTCCGGGCGGAGGCATCGCTAGGAGCCGGGCCGGCGGGCGCGCCTCCGGCGGGCGTGAGTACGTAGTGCGCCGGCAGTCCAAGCCCGGCGTCTGTCGGGTAGAAGACCAGGCTGAACCCGGGGCCGCTGAAGCGGCTGCCCTGACCGGTCGCTCCCAGCGACCGGGCGAAGGCGTCGAAGTCGGCCTGAGACGGCTCGCGATAGCGGGTGACTACTCCTGCCGGAGCCACCGGTGCCGATCGGGAGTTCTGCGGCACCGCTGCCTGGCCGGCGGTTTGCGCGACGGCTACCGGTGATGCCGAGGGCGAAGGCCGGGGCAGCTTGCCGAAGCTGGCCGCCGGCGCGGCCGCCGTGGCGTAGTTGCGGCTGGCGCCACCGGAGGAGGCGGTGCTGCCGCCGTGCGGCAACCGCGTGACGAAGAAGCCGAGCAGCCCGACCACGATCACCGCCGCCGCTGCTCCCAACCAGGCCCAGCGGTTCGACCCTCGACGCGGCGCCGGTACCGGGAGCATGGGGATAGGGAGAGGGGCGCGCGTGATCCTCGACCAGAGCTCTGACTGGAAGTCCGCGCGCGGGCGGAGTGAGGCGAAAGCCTCTTCGAGCTGCTCCTCCAGCCGGTCGCGCTGCTCGCTCATCCGAGCAGGCTCCGCTTCTGGGCGAGCTCGCGAAGCGCGTGCAGCGAGCGGTGGTAAGCCATCTTGGCGGCGTCCTCGCTGCTTCCGATCACCTCGCCCACCTCAGTGAAGGAGAGGCCCGAGTGCCGGAGCGCGATGACCTCCCGCTGGCGCTCGCCTAGCTCGGCGAGCAGGGCGACCAGCTCGGCGTGCTCGATTCGCTCCTCGGCCAGCGCCTGCGGGTCGGGCGCCTGCGCCGGCTCGCGGCCGACCGCGCGCGCCAACCGCTCGCGGCGTCCAGCCGAACGCAGATGGTCGAGGGCGGCGTTGCGAGCGATCCGGAAGAGCCAGGCCGACGGCGTGGCGCCGACGGGCTGGAAGCGCTCGTAGGCCTCATAAGCCTTCAGGAAGACTTGCGCGGTGACATCCTCGGCGTCCGCGGCGGAGCCCACCTGAGCTCGCACGTAGCCGTAAACCCGGTTCACGAACTCCCGGTAGAGCTCCTCGAAGGGCGGCTTAGCCGCTGACACGGTCCGTGATAGTACGGCTGCACGCTTGAATCAACGCCGCGCGAGGGCGCCAGGTAACTAGCTGACGTTGATCTCGCGCACCTTAATCGGGCATGCGGACGCCGAGACTCGCGCTCGCCTCGGCCAGCTCGGCCCAGGTCGCCTCGGGGATCGGGATGCCGTCGACCAGGCGGCGAGTCCGGGAAATCGCCTCCGGCTCTCCGGGCACCAGTACCCGGTCGACACCGGCCGCGGGCGGAGCCGACGCGGCGGCGTCCAGGAGGGGCTTAACGAGGTCCTCGTAAGCGGCCCGCCCGCCGAACCACTCGGGATCGAGCGCGATCGCAAAGGCGCCCGCCATCCAGCCCGGCTCCGGGGGCAGGCCCGACATGGTGCCCGCGGGCGTCGGGTCCTCGTCGTCGATCATCGCCAGCCCACCCACCAGGGCGGCGGCGAAGGCCAGACCGTAGCCCTTGTGCCCCGCCAACAGCCCTCCTAGCGGAGTCAGTGAACCGCCCTCGTAAAGCTTGTCGGGATCGGTCGCCACCTCCCCCTCGTTGTCGAGGACCACCCCAGCCGGCACCTGAGCGCCCTTCGCCTTTGCGACGCGAACCTTGCCCTCGGCGAAGTTGGTGGTCGCGAAGTCCATCACGAAGGGAGTCCGGTCAAGCGCCGGAACGCCGATCGCCCAGGGATTGGTGCCCAGAAACCGCTGCCGCCCACCGAAGGGCGCCGCGAGGCCGGCGGCGGGGCCCGCGATGCCGACGGTCACGATGCCCACCATCCCCCGGGCCGCGGCGCGCTCCGCATATTCGCCCAGACGGCCGATGTGGTTCGCGCGCCGCACCGCCGCAGCAGCGATGCCGGACCCCGGAGCGTGTTCGAGGCACCAGTCCATCGCCGTCATCGTCGCCACGTGCCCGAAGCCCCGCCGGCCGTCGATGACCGCGCAGACCCCGTTCTCACGCGGGATCTCCGGCTCCGCCCGCGGGTCGAGCAGCCCGATCTCGGCTTGCGCTTTGTACTGGGGCATCCGGATCACGCCGTGAGAGTCGTGGCCGGCGAGATTCGCGCCCACCAGGTGCCGTGCGACCTCACCGGCGACGTCGAGAGATGCCCCCATGGCGCGCAGAAAGCGTGAGGCCCAGGCTTCGAGCGCCTGGGCCTCCACGACCCGATCAGTCAACGGGGTTCAGATTAGCTACTTCGTCGCCACCGCTTGGTTGTAGGAGTCGATCTGCGGCTGCATCGCCGCGACCGCGTCGTCCATCGCCTTCTGCGACGCCGACTTCTTGGTGAGCGCCGCCTCGATCCCGTTCTCCGCCGCCTGCCGCGCCTGGGGCATCACGCCGAGCAGGCAGCCCTGCGTCGCCTTGTCCAGCTTGGTCTGGTGCAACTGGTCGATCGCGGTCTGGAACTGCGGGTACTGCTGGCGCCAGGCGACGTCCGTGGGGTCGTCCTGAGCCTTCTTGGAGACCGGGAAGTAGCCGGTGTGGGTGTGCCAGTAGGCCATGCTGTCGGGCTGCTCGAGGAACTTGACGAACTCCCAGGCCGCTTTCTGGACGTAGCTCGGCTTCTTGTTGACGATCCAGAGCGAGGCGCCGCCGATGATCGGGCCGCCCGCGGTCGAGCTGGTCGGCTTGGGGAAGAACCCGGTGCCAACTGGGAACTTGGCCGCTGCCTGGTAGCCGCGCAGCACACCGGTCGACTCCAGGTTCATCGCAACCCGGCCCGCCTTGAAGGCGGTCTGAGCGTCGGAGGTCTGCCGCCCGGTGTTGAGGGCCAGGCCGTCGGCGACCATCTTCGCCCACCAGTCGACGATCTGGACGTCGACCGGCTGGTTGATGTTGAGCTTGGTCGCGTTCTTGTCGCGGCCGTTGCCGTTGTTGCAGTACTGCTGGTCGGCCTCCGCTGTCAGCTGCTCCAGAAACCAGCCGTAGATGGCGGCGCCAAATCCGTACTGAACCGTGTTCCCGGCGGCGTCCTTGACGGTCAGCTTCTCGGCTGCGGTGCGAATCTCGTCCAGCGTCGTCGGCGGCTTGTTGGGGTCGAGACCGGCCTTCGTGAACGCGTCTTTGTTGATGTAGAGGAGCGGCACCGAGTTGTTCCAGGGCATCGAGTAGAGCTTCCCGTTGATCGAGAAGTAGCCCAGCAGGTTGGGCTCCAGGTCGCTGACCGAGAACTTGTCGTGGTCGATGAAGACCTGCATCGGCTGGATCGTCCCGCTGTCGATCATGAAGCGGGTTCCGATGTCGTAGATCTGGACGAGATCGGGCAGCTGGTTGGACTGGATGCCGGCCTTGTATTTGGCGAGCGTGTCGTCGTAGTTGCCCGCGTAGGTCGCGGTCACGTGGATCTTGCCCTGGTGGGCGTCGTTGAACTTCTGGGCCAGGTAGTTGGTCGCGTCCTGGTTGGCGCCGGCCGAGAAGCCGTGCCAGAACTGGACCTCGATCGGCCCCGGCGGCGGGCTCGCCTTGTCGTCCAGAGGGTTAGGCGCGGCGTTGCCCGCTCCCCCTCCACCGCACGCCGCGGCGGCCAAGAGGCCAGCGAGCAGCACTACAACCTTCTTCATCGAAACCTCCTAGAACTAGCCGCGGACGGCGCCCGTGGTGAGGCCGCGGACGATGTGGCGCTGGCCGAAGTAGATGAGGACCAGCGTGGGAATGAGCGCGAGCACGGTGCCCGCGAGGATGAAGTTCGGGGCGGTCGCGCTCTCGATGTCGCGCAGCCGCGAAATGCCGATCTGCAGCGTCTGCATCTCCTCCGACTTGGTAACCAGAAGAGGCCAGAAGTACTGGTTCCAGACCGACAGGAAGGACCAGATCCCCAGCGACGCCAGGGCCGGGCGCGAAAGCGGGACCAGGATCGACCACAAAAAGCGCAGCTGGCCGCAGCCATCGACGAGCGCCGCCTCGTACAGGTCCTTCGGGAACGTCAGGAAGAACTGCCGGAGCAGGAAGGTGCCGAAACCGGTGGCCAGGAAGGGGAGGATCAGCGCCGGGTAGCTGTTGATCAGGTGGTTGTCGGCCATGAACAGGTAGTTCGGGAGGATCACCGCCTCCCAGGGGATGAAGAGCGTGGCCATGAAGAGGCCGAAGAGCAGGTTGCGGAAGGGCATCCGAAGGAAGGCGAACGCGTAGGCCGACAAAGTCGCAGTGGTCAGCTGACCGAGGGTGCAGACGCCGGCGACGATGGCGCTGTTCAGGTACTCGCGCGCCAGCGGTATCGCGCGCAGCACATCCGCGAAGCTCTGGACCTGCGGGTGCGACGGCAGCAGGGCGGGTGGGTAAGACGACAGTTCGCGCGCCGACATCAGGCTGCCGGAGATCGCGTAGAGGAGCGGAAACAGGAGCACGAAGGTGACGGCGGCCAGGAGCCCGTAGTTGAGGATCTTCCAGGCCGTGGTCACCGGTAGAAGACCCTTCTCTCGAGGATCCCGAACTGCACGGCGGTGACCGCGAGAACGATCAGGAAGAGCACCATCGCCATCGCCGAGCTGAGCCCGAAGTTGCTGTTCCCGAAGGCGAAGGCGTTGTAGTAGATCGCGTAGACCAGCGTTGTCGTGGCGCCCGCCGGGCCGCCCTTGGTCAGGATGTGGATCTGCCCGAACGACTGCAGGGCCTGGATCGTCGTGACCACGAGCAGGAAGAAAAGGGTCGGCGTGAGCAGGGGCAGAGTCACATTCCTGGCCAGGTGAAACCCGCGCGCGCCATCCAGCCGCGCGGCTTCGTAGAGCTCCTCGGGAATCGCCTGCAAGCCGGCCGAGATGACGAGCACGCAGTAGCCGAGCTGGAGCCAGACGCTGGCCAGGGCGACGCTCGGCAGCGCCGTGTGAGGGTCGGTCAGCCAGCCCACCCCGCGCAGGTGGAGCACCTGCAGGAAGCCGTTCAACACACCTACGCCAGGGTTGAAGAAGATGGCGAAGACGACCGACGCGGTGGCCACCGAGAACGCAAATGGCGTCGCCAGCAAGGTTCTGAAGATTCCGATGGCGGCGATTCGCTGCTGCAGCAGCAGCGCCAGTAGGAGTGCAATCAGCAGGCTGGGCACAACCGTCAGCAGCGTGAACTCGAGCGTGTTCAGCAGCTGGTCGCGGAGGTCCGGCGAGCTCAGCATGAGCTGGTACTGAGCGAGGCCGGTAAAGCGAGTCGGCCGCCCGATGATGTCGTTGCCGTGAAGGCTCAGATAGACCGTGCGGGCGAGTGGCCAGTAGATGAAGAGCGCGAAAATCGCAAGCGACGGCGCCAGAAAACCGAATGCGGTGAAGAGGTCGCCCGAAACGCGGCGGGGACGTGTCGCCGGCCCTGCCCTCTCCCCTCGAGACGGGCCTCTCAGCCCCTCCTCTGCCGTTGCCTCCAAATCTCGGCGGAGAGCATAACGGGGAGAGAGTTAAGCGCTGGCTACATGACCGGGCCGCCGAGCAGGAAGGTCAGCAGCAGTCCCGCCTGGAGTAGCAAAGCGCACACCAGGTAGGCCGCCTCGAAGTAGCGATTCGCCTTCATCCAACCGGCGATCACCACGAAAAGCGGCGTCGCCGCCAGCAGGTAGCGGCCCGTCGAGGCGAGGACGTCGTTGATGTTGATAGTCGGCGCAGCGACCGCAAAAACCATGACCCCGGCGGCTAGCAACGTGTAAGACAGCGGCAGCCGGCGGAGGCCGGCCAGAAGCACTACGAGCGCCCCCAGCCAGATAACCAGCTCGATGGGCAGCAGCCCTGCCCGGTGGTGGACGAGGTGGTCGGCGACCAGCGCCGCCGTCTGCCAGGGCGCCATCAGCTGGTGGTGCCACTCGAGCGCCTGCGTGTGGAAGAAGAGGAGCGGATCGTGATAGCGGTTGCCGAGGTAGGCGGCATAGATGCCGATCCCGATCAGGGGCGCCGCCGCCATCCCGACCGCGAGCGCCATCTGTGCCGGCGCCCGGCGCCCCCGCAGCGCCTCCCAGGCCAGGGGCAGCACCAGCACCATGGCCGTCGAGCGGGTCAAGCCGGCAAGCACCGCCACGGCGGCGGCGATCAGCCACCGGCGCCGGCGGGCCATCAGCAGGCTCAGCGTGGAGAGCGCGATGAATGGGGCCTCCGTGTAGGCGGCCGTCAGGAAGAACGCCGTCGGGAAGGCGGCCATCGCCATCGCCGTTCGCTCCCCCACCTCCATGGCCGCGTCGGCGGCCAAGCCGGCAGCGGCGGCCAGCGCGATCAGCGCAAAGACGCTGGCGATGGCGAGCGCCACGATGATGCGGACGTTGTCGTCGGGGGGCCGCCGCTCGTGGCCGAGCACTGCCGTTCCCAGGGCGACCAGTGAGGGATAGAGCGGAAAGAAGTTGGCGCTCTCGCGGCTGAAGTACCCGACCTGCGAGATCGTGAGGTACCAGCCAGTGTCCCACTGGAACCAGATCTTCAGGGGGCTCACCGCCCGCCTCCCCAGGTACTGGACGAAGACGGAGGCGAACAGGCTCATCCCCGCCAGTCCGAGGCGGGTCGCGACCCAGGCGGGAAGGGCCGGACTAAGCCAGGCTCGCATGCGTGTTCAGGGTACGGGGCGCCATGGTGCCTCGACGTCCAGCTCCGGCATCTCGGCGCGGACGATCCCTTTGGTCTCCGCGACCAGTGAGCGGAGCTCCTCCGCTGCCTCAGCCGGGGAGGCGTTGGCGACCCGGTCGAGCCGCTCGGCCAAGCGGTCAGGTTTAAGCGCCATCCGCTCCGAGTGCGCACCGGCGCGCTTGAACTGGAAGGTCGTGAAGTAGAGCCGGTTGAGCGCCGAGAGGACCGCAACCACCCGAAATGCGCCGTCGAGCAGCATCTGGCGGCGAAAGAGCTCGGCGTCACGGGCGGCCAGATGTGCGTCGAGCTCCCAGATCGGGAAGACGCCGAGGTTGGCCTCGACCTCGCGCTGCCGCAGCGAGTCGGGATACATGCGAGCTCGCTCCTGCCAGCCGCGGACGATGTCCTCCCCAAAGAGCGGAAGGCCTTCGAGCAGCCCGCTCAAAACCTTGGCCGCGATCCAGTCGACATCGCCGGCGGCGAGACGTTCGAGCCGTCTCTCGACGCCGGCGACCAGTTGACCACCGGTCTGGACCTCGATCCCTTCGATCCGGTAGCTGACCGCAAAGCCGTCCGGACTCGGCGCGCTGATCTGACCCATCCGCTCGGCTCCCATGTCAATCAGCAGCTGGTCGAAGCGCGCCGGCTCCGGCAGCTCGCCGTAGTAATTCAGGAGGTCGACGTCAGAATGCTGGTCGCTGGTGCCCTCAGCAGCCGACCCCGTCAGCATCGAGGCGCTCAGCGCGGTGTGGGCCGCCAGGTGACCGGCGACGCGGCGCGCGATCGCCCGCCGGCGTTCAGCTTCCGGCGTCACTAACTGCGGAGCAGCGGCCCGACCTCGCGTGGGCGGTTGGTGAATACGGAGTCGGGCTTGCAGTACTGGCACCAGAGCACCCCGGCGGCGTCATCCACCGTCCAGACCCCGACCACGCCGCCGGTCGCGTGGATCGACTGAACCAGCTCCAGGTCCATGGCGCCGTAGTGGGGCGCGTAGATGTCGGAGGTGGCTTCCTGGAGCAGGCGGACCGGGTCGATCGGCCGCGCGCCCTCCAGGATCCCGACCTGGAGCGCCGGTTCGATTTCCTTCAGGAGCTTGCAGGACGCGTGGTAGAAGCTGATCACCGCCGCCTGCCCGA
>CAZHAC010000047.1:0-15825 GCA_964529765.1 uncultured Actinomycetes bacterium | reverse complement strand
ACCCCGCCTCAATGCTCGACGTGAGCGTCGCCGAAGGCCTGAACACCCTCTACAGTGGCACGCTCGACGGCCTCGCCCAGAGCCACGGCAGCGCGCCGGCGATGCTCCGCCTCCCCGGCCCCTGGACCAGCCAGGGCGCCCACACCTACACGATCGCCGTCAGCCTCGACCAAGCAGCCGGCAACCCCTACATGGGCTGCGCGTCGACCGCCGACTTCGTCTGGCTGGCCACCCAGTAGGCCCGCAGCCCTTCCCGCCACGAGCGCAGGGGTGGTACCCGGGCGCTGGTCAGACACCCCTGCCGCGGCCTCTCGGCCGCGCTCGGGAAGTCCCCGCTTGAGGCGGGGTCGACCTTGACGTCGCCCAGCCCGGCCAGGACCAGGGTCTCCAGCGCCAGCTCGCGCCATGTACAGCAGTCGAAAGGCGCCAGGTGAACGACTCCTGACATCGCACTCTGAGACAGGCGCAGGGCGGCCTGGGCGAGGTCGAGCGTATAGGTGGGGTTGACTCGCTGGTCGTCGACGACACGCAGCGCCTCACCCGACCGAGCGCGGTCCACGATCCGCTCCGGGAACGATCCGCCCTTGACCGCGCTCCCCCGGCGCCCGAACAGCGCTCCCGCCCGGACGATGAGGGCGGAGGGCAGCGCCTCCAGCACACGAACCTCGCCCAGGCGCTTGGAGCGTGCATAAGCGCTGCCTGGACTCGCTTCGTCCTCTTCGGTGTAGGGCCTCTCCGACCGGCCGTCGAAAACGTAGTTGGTGGAAAAGTGAACGAGGCGCGCGCCGGCGCGCGCGCACGCGCGCGCGAGATGGCCCGGCGCCTCGCCGTTGACGTCCATGGCGAGCTCGGTCTCCGCTTCGGCTCGATCGACGGCGTTGTAGGCCGCGCAGTTGAGGACGAGCTCAGGGGCGACTTCCCGAAACACCGCTGCCACGGCGGCCTCGTCCTGCACCGCCAGCTCCTCACGCCCCAAGGCGACCGCGTCCGGCAGCAACTGGCTGAAGTCAGACCCCAGCTGGCCGCGCGCGCCGGTGATCAGCGTCCTCACGCCGGCGCCACCCCGGAGACCAGCTCGACCACCTCGACCAGCTCGGCCGGCGCTTCCACCAGGTGGTGCGCGCCCGCGCCCTCGAGCTCATCCCGGCTTCCGAAGCCCCAGAGCACGCCGATCGTCACCGCGCCGTTGGCCAGGCCGGCCTCGATGTCATGGTGGCGATCCCCCACCATGATCACGCTGTCGCGGGCGGAGCCCAGCCTGATCAGCGCGCGGCGCAGGGTCTCCGTCTTGGGCTCCAGCAGCTCGTCCAGCTCCGGCGCCTCGACCACCTCGAAGCGCTCGCTGAGGCCAAGCCCGGTCAGGATGGGCAGCGCGAATGTGGCGGGCTTGGAGGTGACAACCGCCAGCCGGTGCGACTCGCCAAGCAGGTCGAGCATCGACACGACCCCCGGATAGACGAGCGTGAGCCGCGCCGCCGCCTCCGGGTAGAAGGCGCGGTAGGCCTCGATGCACGCGCTCGCGCCGGCGGGGTCCAAACCCGCGAGCTCCAGCATCTGGGCGAAGCTGTCGAGGAGCGGCGGTCCGATGTAACGGCGAAGCTCGGCGGCGGGCAGCGGGCCCAGGCCGACGGCCGCCAGGCCGACGTTGATGCCCTCCGGGATGGCGACGCTGGAGTCGGCGATGACTCCGTCGAGGTCGAAGCAAATCAGGCCCACGGAAGCCCCGACGGTAGCACCTCTTCTCCAGCAGAAGCTCGGCTAGTCGTAGTCCCCGACCAACCACTCCTGGAACAGCCCCCGCACGATCCGCAGCCCACCGTCCCGGTCGCGCTCGATCAGGTCCTCCTGCAAAAGCGCCTCCACCGCCTTGTCCGACGCCTGGGCGGTCACCTTGAGCTGGGTCAGGACCGCCTTCGACTGGGGGTTCTGCAGCCGCCCCTCGCGCGCGATCAGTTTGAGGAGCCGCTGCTGGCTGCCGGCCCGGCGAATCCGATCGAAGGCCGCGCGAAATGCGCTTTTCTGGTCACCCACCGCAGACACCAGCGCCAGCCGAAATGCCTCCTCGTCGATCACGCGCGCGGCCGCCTCGAAGGCGAAGTAGGCGACCAGCTGGACGTCGTGCGGCACTCCCGCGGCGACGTCGTACATCCGCTCGGCCATCGTCGGCGAGAGCGACTTGCCGCCGTCCTCGGCGCGCTCGACCAGGAAGTGCGCGAAGCTCGTTCGCGGAATGACTTCCATCTCGTGCACCGCGCCGACGTTGAACAGCGCCCCGTGCCGCTCGTCGTAGGCCATCTGCCGCATCAGGTGGCGCTTCGAGCCGGCGAAGATGAGGCTCACCGACCGCAGCTCGTCGGTCATGTCCTTGAACACGTCCGGCAGGTTGCCGTCGATCTCCTTGACCTTCTGGAACTCGTCCAGGATCAGGCTCGTCCGGTGCTTCTCCTGGGCGACGTGGTTGAGCAGGCGCACGACTTCTGAGATGACCTCCCGCCAGTCGACCCGGCTGGCGGCCGGCGCCAGCTTGACCTTGGGCGCCCCCGACTCAGGGTCAAGGGTGAACTCGGGCGCCACCCGCACACCCGCCAGGCGGCGCGTGATCTCCCGCAGGTACCCGCCCACCCCCTGCATCGGGCCGGTGAACACGCCGTGGAGGAGGGCCTCGGCGACTTCCTGGGCGTCGGAACAGCGGATCAGGCTCTGCCGGCCCGTCCGCCCGCCCTGCTCGCGCACCTCCTCGACTGCCCGGAGCAGGAGCGAAGTCTTGCCGAAGCGGCGCGGAGCGATCAGGATCAGGTTCTGGCCGTTGAGCATGATGCCGGTCAGCTTCTGCAGGTCGCGCTCGCGGTCGGTGAACTGCGCCCCGGTCGCCGGCCCGCCGATCCGGTAAGGGTTGGGCACAAAGGAACTTCTGGGCATACAACCGCCCGGTATCATACCGGCCGGTTGAACCACAACCCCAGCTTGACTGTGCGATTCCGTGCTGATCTGACCCAGTAGCCCTTTAAACTGTCGCGCCACCGTGGCCAGACCGATGACACGCCGGTCCTTCCTCTACATGGCCACGGCGACCGCAGCGCTGGCGCTCGCCGGGTGCGACCTCCCGCTGGTCGGACAGCGCAAGTCCGCTCCCTCCGTTCCCTACGGGCTGTGGGAGGCGATGCGGGAAGGCGCTCGCTCGAGCCCTGACCACGTCGCCGCCGCCGCCGGCCGCGCGGTCACCACCAAGGATCCTGCCGCCATCTTCGCCTTCGTTCGCGACCAGATCGGCACCTATCCGCCGGCCACCGCCGTCTCCGATCTGGGCACGGCCATCCGCTGGGGAGTGCGAGGCACGCTTCGCGGCGGGGCCGGAACCCCGCGCGAGAAGGCAGACCTGCTGGCCGCCCTCTATCAGCGATCGGGCTTCAAGGCAGAGGTCGTCACCGGAACTCTTGACGCCCAGGTTTCGCTGCCGAGCATCTTCCGCTCAGTCCCGCGCCGCTTCGCTCCGAAGGTCGACCTGGCAACCATCCAGAGCTGGCGCGCTGCGATGGGGGTCAAGGGCAGCCCGCAGACCGCGACCCGCCTCGACGCCGACGGCAGCCAGAGCAAGGCGCTGGCCGACGCTATCGCCGCCGCCCTTCCGCTGGGCAGTGCCGCTGGCGAGTCGACGGTACCGTCACTGCGAAACGTGCCGCTGGTCCGCGTCCAGACGCCAGCGGGGGCTAAGTACGCAAACCCCAACGTTCCCGGCGCCGAGTTCGGCAAGTCATACACCACCAGCGAGCCGGTGGCGGCGAGCAGCGCCGAGAAGGCACCGCAGGTGACGGTGAAGCTCTTCGCCTCGACCACCGCCGATCCGATCAAGCGGATCCCGCTGGTCGAGAAGACATGGGGCGCCGACGACCTCGTCGGCCGCCGTCTTCACGTTGCCTTCCGGCCCACGCCGGATCTCCGAACCCTGGTCCACCTCAAGGTCCGCGACGTGCAGACGTTCGTACCGGTGCTCAGCCTCTCCGGACCCGACCTCGACGCCGAGACGGCGGCGAACCTTTCCGCGAGTGGACCGGCGATCTCGATCGGCGGCGACCTCATCACGGCGGCCGGCGAGCGTGGCGTCGCTGTCAACGGCCAGCCGCTGGCCGTCCCCAGCAGTCTCGATCCCCACGCCGGTGACGCCGTCGCCAAGCTCGCGATCGACGCCGCCAGCCAGGGCTTCCCCACGATCCGGCTCCGTCTCACTGCAGTCGACGGAAGTGGCAAAGCGGTGGAGGGCCTCTCGTCCTCCGCCTTCCGGCTTCAGGAGCAGGACAGCCGCCTCGGCTTCCTCCTCTCCGGCAACCAGGTGCCGCCCCCGCGGGTAATGCTCGTCCTCGACCTCGACTCCAACTTCACCAGCGGCGGCGACCCGATTGCCTTCGCGCGCACGCTGACGCAGCGCCTCCTCACCCGCCATCCGGCCGCCGCCTTCCAGGTCATGTCCGTGAGCGGGGGCAATTCGCCCACCCAGGACGGCTTCACGCTCCGAGATCCAGAGGCGGTCGCCACCGCGGTCAAGCCTCTCTTCACTTACGGGTCCGAGATCTGGGGGGCGCTCCAGTACGCCAACCAGGCGCGACCGACCGTCATCGTCATGACCAGCGACTTCGCGCCTGACGAGACAAGCGGGATCGACGCCTACCGGGCGCTGGTGGCGGCCGGCGCGCCGGTGGTCGCGATCGGGGTCGGCCAGTTCAACCAGAAGGTGCGCGACGATATCGCGCAGCTCTCCGGCGGTGTGGCCGGCGCCGCGGCGAGCATCGATGAGGCGGCCAAGGCGGCCGGCGACTTCCTCGACCGGCGCCAGACGCAGCCCTACACGCTCACTTACACCGCGCCCACGACCGGTCCGGCGCAGCGCACGGTCACGGTGACCACCGCCAAGGGCGTGACGGCGCAAGCCCAGTACACGGTGCCGCCGGTGGAGCAGCGGACGGTGGCGCCCGCCCTCAGTGGGCTTTACTTGAGCGTCCAGACCGGCTGGGAGCCGGAGGTGGTACGCGTCCTCGCAGGCTACCGCGCAGACACCAGGCCGGCCAGCGGCCTGGTTCCGCAGGAGGCCCTGGACGAGGTTCGCGGGGCGCTGTTGGGAGGAACCGTGCTCTCCTTCGAAGGCGCAGCGCCCAGCCTGGCCACGTGGCTTGACGACATCCTGACCGCGAGGCTGGGAACCAAACACTTCTGGGACGCCGTCGCCACCCGGGACCAGGCGAAGATCGTCGCCGCCCTGGGCAAAGGGCTCCCCTTCACACCCAGCGCATTGATGGCGCTGCATCCGCCGATCGCCGCCGGCGAGCAGCCGCTCACGCATGAGGTAGGCCTCCGGGCCGTCCTCTACAAGGAGTACCCGCGTTTCGGCAAAGGCCGCCTCCGCGAAGTCGATGTGTTGCCGTTCACCCGCTGGGCCAACCTCTCCCCAGATCCCGCCAAGGCATTCGCTGCGACCCTTCGCCAGAGCGCCTACCAGGCGGTGGCGGAGGCCGCAGCGCTCCCGACGAGCACCCTCTCGCTCCTGAAGGGCAAGCCGCTGCGGGCCCTGCCCCCGGGCCCCGTCTTCGGCTCCGGCCTCGACTTCGCGCCCGCCGAGTCGCGTGCGCGCTGGACCGACCTACTCAACGCCTGGAGCTCGTATATCCGCGTGGTCCCAGCTGGTGGCGACCCGGTGGCCTTCTGGGCGGTCGACCCGCACACGGGATCGCTCCTGGGCGTGATCGACGATGGCAGCGGCGGCAGCTTCGCCAATGATGTCGAGTGCCAGATCAACGACCTGAACTCGCTGCTCTCGCTGATCGGTCTTTTCGGCGAGCTCGCCGGCATGGGCGCGCTCGGGGTCTGGGCGATCTTCGGCAAGCTGGTGGCGGCCCAGGTCTTGCGGGCGACCGCGATCATCGCCAACCTGGACGCCGAGGGAGTCGGCGCCCAGGCCCAGGACGCGGTGAACCAGTTCGACAAGGACATCGCGGGCGTGGCCTGCGACCTGCTCAAGGCTCTTGCCACGTCGGCCGTGCTGCCGTTCGTGATTGGCGAAGGAGCCGCCTCCGCGGTCAGCGCGGGCGACTGGTTTGCGGACACCTTCCACATGGCGATCCCCTGCACGCATCCGGACCCAGCCGCCAAGTTCTGCTGATCGGCCCGTCGCGGCCTAGAATCGCCGCATCGTGAGCAGCGCGGAGCGCTGGCTGAGGCCAGGCGTGCTGGGCGGGGCGATCCTCGTCGCCGTCCTGCTGTACATGCTCCCGCGGAGCCTCGGATTCCCAGGCACCCTATTCACCGTCTTCTTTGGCCTGCTCGAGCTGGCCGCCGCGGTGCTCCTGGCCGCCGCCGGCGTTTACGTAGCGGGCTACCTGTTCAGGAAGGGCTGGGACGCCGCGGGACGCGACAACCAAGGTCGCGGCTGAACGCAGACCGCCGCCCCTCAGACGGCGGTCGGGTAGTCGGGGCCGCGGGCGTAGTTCCAGACCCTGGGCGGCGGCTTGAAGACGAGGCTCCTCCCGTCCGCGGCGAAGACGATCTGCCACCCCCCTTCATGGACCAACCAATGGTGTCGAGAACAGAGCATCACGCTGCCCCCTACCGAGGTCCCGCCGCCCAGCGCCCAGGGCTTGACGTGGTGCGGGGTGCAGCGGGTGGCCGGACGGTTGCAGCCCGGCCACCGGCAGTGCTGGTCGCGCGCCTGGAGCGCCCGCCGCTGGGGGTCGCTGACGATCCGCCGGCCCCGGCCGACGTCGATCACCACCGACTTGTCGGTCATCACCACCCGGTGGAGCACGCAGTCGCAGCGCAGCCGCTCGAGGGTCGGCAGCGGGAGCGGCGGCGAGTACTGGAGCTCGCCGCCCGGCGTCCCCGGCAGCTCGAGCAGGGTCTCCGCGCTCACCGTCACCATCAGCTGCGCCGGCTGCTTGCCCTGGGCGAGCTCGACCAGGGCGTCCGCCATCCGCTTCGCCTTGGACCGCTGGTCGTCGCTGCCCGCCCTGGTCGCCATCGGCTCCAGGGCGTTGCGGATGACCGCCCCTGAAAAGCCGTCGAAGAGGCCGCGCAGGCTGCACATGCCGTCTTCGTGATGGAAGAACTCGAGGCTGCTCCACTCCGCCTGTTCCACCTGCTCGGCGGCCACCTGCTGCGGCCGCACCGCGTGCCGGGCCCGCTCGCAGATGTAGTTGAACCTGCCCACCGAGACCTCTTGGGCCTGGGCGAGCAGGGTCGCCTCGTCGAAGACGCCCTGCAGCGCCTCCCGGGTCCGGGCCTCCTTGACCAGGTGGTCGAAGCCGATCCGGCCCTCCCGCACCGCGGCGACCGAGGTCGCCAGGTCGGCCAGCTGCTCGCCGACGCAGATGAAGTCGTAGGCGGCGCCGGTGCGCAGCCTGCAGTTGAACTTGATCCACTCGCCGGGGGTGTGGGAGCCGTCCTCGTCGTACTCCTCGGTGTCGGCAAAGCGGGCGGCCAAGTCGGCGATCTCGAGGCGGAGCAGGTCCAATTGGTGGACCTTTTGGATCAGCTGCTCGCCGACGACTCCCATGGAGAAATGCTATCGAACAAGCGTTCTTCTGTCAATAAGGGCGAGACAAATTAACTTCGCCCTGCTCCCCCCTTGCCCATCAACTCGGTGTTAACGAAGGTATTGACAGCACCCCGAAAATCGCACCATTTCCCCCGGGTGGGGGGTTTTGGCGGAGGGCGGTCAGGCACACCCTTGGTAATTGACGAACGCCGGCACGTTTAACACCGGCGCGACCGCCGGCCAACCCTCGCCCGTCCCCCTCAGGCCCCCTCGCGCTTGACCCGATAGTCGATGAACGTCGCCCACCGAGACTGCCGTACGCCTACGTGCTCCAAATCGATGGACTTGGTGAAGCCCTCGAACAACCGCTTGCCGCCGCCAAGGATCACAGGAGCGACGATGATCGTCAGCTCGTCGACAAGCTCAGCATCCAGCGCCTGGCGGATGATGTCGGCTCCGCCCATCACTTGCACGTCCTTCCCTCCGGCAGCCTCGCGTGCACGCGCCACGGCGGCCGGCAATCCAGAGACGAACGTGAAGGCGCCGCCCTCAGGCTCCTCCTCGGGTCGGTGCGTGACGATGAAGAAGGGCAGTCCCCAAGGGTTCTGGCCGCCCCAATGCTCGGCAGCCTCATACGTCCAGCGACCGCCGACGACCGCTCCTATGCGCGACATAACCTTCTCGAGCCAGGCAGCATCCTCCCCGCTCGAGTCGCCCGGCCGCTCGCCCTCATAGCTCCACGGGCCCCCGAACACCCAGTAATGCAGCCGCTCCCCGTGTTCGCCGAGTCCCTTCCCGGGGCCGTCGTTCGGGCCGGTGATGTAGCCATCGACGGACATCGTGATCCCCGCGACAACCTTCGTCATCAATCGTCACCTCCATGTCTGATGTCCAATTGGACGGCGCGACTGGCCGGAACTCATCGCCTCCCGCGGCGCCAAACCCCCGATGAATTTCAGGCCCCGGCGGCGTCCATACCTGCAACACCCCGATCACAGCGCACGCAAAGGAGCAAGACCATGACCACCGACCGGACCACCGACACCACCGACGCCAAGGGCACCGGCCAGTACGCCCTTGTCAACGGGATCAACCTCTACTACGAGACTCACGGCGCCGGGCGCCCGCTGATCCTGCTCCACGGCGGGCTCGGGTCGGGCGAGATGTTCGGCCCCGTCCTACCCTTGCTGGCGGCGGGCCACCAGGTCGTCGCCCCCGACCTGCAAGGACACGGCCGCACCGCCGACATCGAGCGGCCAATCGACGTCCGGCTGATGGCGGACGACATCGCCGCGCTCATCGATCACCTCGGCCTGGACCGGCCGGACGTGGTGGGCTATTCGCTCGGCGGCGGGGTCGCGCTCCACACAGCAGCCAGGTACCCGGCCAAGGTCGGCCGGCTCGTCGCCGCCTCCGCGAACATCCGGCGCGACGCGATCTACCCGGAGATGCTGGTCCAGCAGGGCCAGGTCAGCGCGGCCGCCGCCGAGTTCATGAAAGACACGCCGATGTACCAGCTGTACCAGCGGGTCGCGCCACGCCCCGAAGACTTCCCGCGGCTGCTGGACAAGATCGGCGAGGCGATGTCGAAGGACTTCGACTACAGCGAGGAGGTCCGCGCTCTCCAGGTGCCGACGCTCATCGTCGCCGCCGATGCCGACATGGCGCCGCCGAGCCACTACGTCGAGGTGTTCAAACTCCTCGACGGCGGCCTCCGCGACGGCGGCTGGATGGGCGAGGGCCGGCCAAAGGGCGGTCACGCGCTCGCGATCCTTCCCGGCCTGACCCACTACAACCTGGCCGACTCGCCACTCTTCGCGGCGACCACCCTCGCCTTCCTGGAACAACAGCCGAGCTGAACGTAACCGAGAAGTAAACCCGGCGCCACCTCGCAGGGGGTGGCGCCGGGCGCAATACAACGATCTAGCCGCGCGAAGGACCGTGGAGGGGCTGGCCGAGCAGCGACTCGACCAGGATGCCGGCCTTGACCGCCGCCTGGCCGCTATAGCACTCCCACTTCAGGCCATCGTCAGAGGTGGCAAGGCACCCGCCCGCGACAGTCCCGTCCGGCCCCGCCAGCAGTTCCTTATCGTTCCGGTAGGGGTAATGCACCTCCTGTGTCGGGGCGTGGGCGAGCACGCAGCTGTACTCGACGCCCTCCTTGACGACCGTGCATTTAGGGGAGGTCCCATCGAACACGATCGACCCTCCAGGCATACCCGTCTGCACGTTTTCGGGGGTCAAGAGATTGCCAGCCGCCACGACGGCCGTCGGTACCAGGACGAGGGCCGCCGCCACCGCGACCAGCATCGCCAGCCGCCGGCGTGGCCGCCAGGGCCGCCGCGCCCCGCCTTCGGTCAGCGCGCCGGCCACACGAGAGAACAGCACAGGCGAGTGCGCGGGACCCCCAAGCCCCGCCTTGAGGAATCGCGAGAAGTCAGCTTCATTCATCACCGAGAACCTCCGGAACTTCGAACATTGGCCGCAGCCGCGCAAGCGCACGATGCGTACGCGACTTGGCCGTGCTGGGCGGGATGCCAAGGGTCCTGCCGATCTCCTCGAAAGGCAGGTCGAGGTAGTAGCGGAGAACAATCACCAGCCGCTGGTCGTAGGAGAGCCGGTCGAGGGCCTGGCGGATCAAGTGGTCGGTCGCGACCAGCTCCTGCGGCGCCTCGATCGCACCGCGATCGACGGACGGCGACCTGAGTGCTTTCCACCAACCGCTCCTGAGCGTCTTCCGGCACTCGTTAGCGACGATGGTCAGGTACCAGGCCTTGAAGTCCGACCCGATGCGGAAGCTGCGGATCTTCGCCCAGGCCTTGAGGGTTGCCTCCTGCACGACGTCCTCTGCCTCGCTAGGGCTGCGCAACATTGCATAGGCCAGGCGTTGAGCCGGGCGCAGCAGGGGCTGGACGAGGTGCAGGAACTCATCGCGGTCGATTGCTTGGACGCGGGCCAGGTGACCCTCCGCTTCTACCATCACGCCTCTTCCAATCCCCGAGCCGCCAGCAATGTCCCCGCTCCCGCCGAGCAGCCCTCGTAGCGTTGGCCGCATGCACGAAACCGTCGCCGAGGCGATCGTTCGCCGGCTTGACGAGTGGGGAGTCGAGCGCATCTTCGGCTACCCGGGCGAGACCATCAACCCGATCCTGGACGCCCTCCACCAGACCGGCCGGCCGACCTTCATCCAGGCCCGGCACGAGGAGGCGGCGGCGCTGATGGCGAGCGGGCAGGCCCGCTTGAACGGACAGCCGGGCGTCGTACTCACGACGACCGGGCCCGGCGCCGTCCACCAGCTGAACGGCCTCTATGACGCCCGCCTCGACCACCTCCCAGTCCTCTCCTTGATGGGCTATCCCGCGCGGATGGCGATGGGTGCCAGCTATCAGCAGGAGATCGACCTCCGCAACCTCTTCAAAGATGTCGCCGGCGCCTATGCGGAGATGGTCACGGTGCCCGAGCAGATTCCCCAGGTGATCGACCGAGCGCTGCGAACCGCGCTCGGCGAGCACACGGTGACGGCGCTGATCGTGCCGGTTGACGTGCAGACCCTCCGCGTCCCCGACGAGCCGCCGCGCGAGCACTTCGTCTGGTACACAGCGCCCGGCTATTCGGAGCCGCGCGCGACACCCAACCCAAACGTGCTCGACCAGGCGGCCGAGATTCTCAACGCCGGCGAACGCGTCGCCATGCTGATCGGCGCCGGCGCCCGCGGTGCGGTGGCGGAGGTCGTCGAGGTCGCCGAGGTTCTGGGCGCCGGCGTCGCCAAGGCGCTGCTGGGCAAAGACGTCCTCCCTGACGACCTCCCCTATGTCACGGGCGCGATCGGCCTCCTGGGGACGCCGGCGACCGCCCGGATGATGAATGAGTGCGACACCTTGCTCATGGTCGGGTCGAGCTTCCCCTATGCGGAGTGGCTGCCTGAGCCGGGGCAGGCCCGAGGCGTGCAAGTCGACCGCTCGCCGCGCATGATCGGCATCCGCTATCCAATGGAGTCGCACCTGGTCGGTGACGCCCGGGATACGCTGCGCGCCCTGCTCCCGCGGCTCGAGCGCAAGCCAAACCGTGCCTGGCGCGAGCGCCTCGAGATCAGTGTCCTCGAGTCCGAGCGCGAACTCGAGCAGCGGATCTACGAGCCTGCCGACCCGATGAACCCACAGCTGGTCGTGCGCCGGCTCGCCGGCGGCCTGCCCGATGACGCAGTCGTGGTCTCAGACGCTGGGACGGCGACCTATTGGTATGCCCGTCACGTACACCTGCGGGAGGGGATGCGCGGGCTGTGCACCGGGTTGCATGCGACCATGGGCAACTCGATTCCGTACGCGCTGGCCGCCAAACTGGCCGACTCTTCGCGGCCCGTCTTCGTGATCACGGGCGACGGCGCGATGCAGATGCTGGGCAACAACGAGCTGATCACGATCGCCGCTCGCTGGACCGACTGGGCCGACCCGAGGCTGGTCATGCTCGTCCTCCACAATGACGACCTGGCCGAGGTCACGTGGCTGATGCGAAACCACGATGGGATCCCGACCTTCCCCGACTCTCAGCACCTGCCGGCGTTTCCATACGCGGATTACGCCAGGCTGCTCGGCCTCGACGGCGAGCTGCTGGACGACCCGGCGAACATAACGGCGGTCGTCGAGCGCGCCCTCGACGCTGAGCGGCCCTTTGTGCTCGAGGCGCTGGTGGACTCGACCACCCCGCTGCTGCCCCCGGAGATCCGTTCGCTGACCCAGGAGGCGATCGACCGCCTGTTCGAGCGTGGCGATCCCGACGTGCCCGACCCGCAGCGCCTGCGTCAGAAGCTGGAAGCGGAAGGCTTCCCGCCGGCTTGACGCACCGTCAGGGGCGCGAGCTTTTACTCCGGGAGCATGCAGGCTTCGAGGCTTCGCGCGGGCGATTCGCCCGGCTGGGAGACGAGCAGCAAGCGCACGACACCGTTGCCGCAGGCGACCCGGATCGAATTGCTCTCCAGGTCACGGTCGAGCACGAGTCCCGGCCGGCCGTGCACGCTCTCCGTCTCGATGAAGCAGCGATCGACATAAAACGTGCGGCCCTCTGATGTGAAGAAGGCACCGCTCGTATAGGGAGGTCGGAGCGCGCGAACGAGGTTGCGGATTGCGTGCACCGGCTGGCTCCAATCGATGCGCCCGTCCTCTTCCTTTCGAGCGGGGTAGTAAGACGCCAACCGTTCGTCCTGCGGGGTCGCCGTGAGCAGGCCGGCATCGAAACGCTCGAGAACATCCGGGAGCCACTTCCTGACAAGCGCATTTCCGCGCGCGAACACGTCGTTGATGTCGTCATCCGGGCCGACCGGAAAACGGCACTGTGCGTAAATCGGCCCGGTGTCGAAAGTTTGTTCGATGGCGTGAAGCGTATAGCCGACTTCCCGCTCACCGTGGATCATCGCCCAGGCGAAGGCGTGGCGACCCCGGTAACACGGCAGAAGGGAGTTATGGAGGTTGAGGATGATCTGGTTGCGTTCGATGACCTCCGGCGGGATGCGCCGGATCCAATTCATCATGAGAACCCTTTCCTGAGAGAGTTCGCGCACCTCCGGGTCGCTGCTGATGATTTGACTGACAATGCCACGCTCCTGGAGGAGCAAAATCAGCTCGCGCTCGGGCCGCTTGTCCTCCTCGTTGAGGTCGGTTAGCAGGATGAATCGACGTTTCAAGCGGACGTCCCGGCGCGGTCCAGCGGCAATTCGTAGGACTCGTAAATGCAGCTGCCGCCACCGAAGGACGTCTTGTACTGGAGCAGGTCATCGTTGAGAAAGCTCCCGTGCTCCTCCGTGCTGATGCCGAAGTCGTAGTAGCGTCGCCTCAGCTGAGCGGTGAGATCGAGACAGTGTTCGATGACGAGGTCGAGGCCGGATAGCTGGCGGCCGCGAGGACTCGCCGCGTAGTACTGAGCGTGGACAACGGTGTCGCTCACGAACAGCACCGACCCGGCGATCACCTCTGCCTCGATCTCGGCGATCACACACCTGACCTCGGCCTCAAACCTGCCGGCCAGCACCTGGATCTCTTCAAGGGAGTGAACCGGGCGCACTCCGTGGCGTTCTGTCAACGTCGTTTCCAGCAGCTTCCAGAAGCGCTCGAAATCGTTCGTCTCGACCACCGCGATCCCGGCGCCGCGTGCCTTCCGGAGACGCCGCCTGCGCATCGCGGTCGGTTCCGGGCGCCGCTCCATGTCGATGGTGGTCGAGAGATCGCAGGCGGACCGCCTGGCGCCAAGACGATTCAGCCAGTAGACATCCGCCTGGGAGGGAATTCGCTGGTAGATGTAGGGCACAACCCTGTAAAGGAGCTTCTTTGCTCCCTGTCGCCGGTAGAGGTCGCTTGCCGCCGCGATCGCTTGCTCCATCCCGCGGCCGTGGAGGCTCCCATCTTGGACGATGCCGCCGTAGGTGGCGCCGGGATGGCTGACCACGGCCCTCTCGTCTCGTGGGTGCAGGGCCGCCGGCAGGACAGCGATCGGCGCACCGCTCGCGGTCGTGAAAACGAGTGAGCAGTCGGTAAATCGATCGCCGTGGTAGCCGAGGAAGCGTCGCGAGTGGAGGAAGGTGCCATTGACAGCTCTTCCGACCAGCTCGTCCCAGCTCTCGGCGTCGTCGGGCGTGAAACGTCGGGCCAGGACACCGGCTGGGTCCTGGTCGCCTTGTTCGAACGCCGGGTTCAGTCGTACCACCAACGCTGCGTCATTCAGAAGCAGGCTAAAAGCGCGTCACGGATAAGCAAAAGAGGACATTTGTCACATCCGATCCCGTCCAGCCCGGGTTGCAGCTGCTCCGCTTCGAATGGACCAGCTCCTGCCTCATCCGGTGTACGGACGCAACCACTGGGTCTGCGTGCTCAACCCAAGCGAGGCCACATTCGACTCTCTCAAGCCACTGCTGGCGGAGGCCTACGGCGTGGCGGTGGAACGCCACTCGCGGACCGGGTCCTGAGGCCCACCCCTCGAGGCCTTCTATGATCGCCTTGAAGCCGCGATGGTCGGAGCTGGCCGCGTTGCCGTGGTGGGAGGCTCGCTAGGCGGTCTGACCGCCGCCCTACTGCTGCGCGACCTCGGCTTCGACGTCACCGTCTACGAGCGATCAGGCGCCGAGCTCGAGCAGCGCGGAGCCGGAATCGGCTTTCTCCCCGCAAGCTACCGCTATCTGGCAGAGCGGGCCGGCCTCGACCTCGACGCGATAAGCCTCACCACCAGGTACATCCGCTATCTCGACCGCCAGGGCCGAATAATCCACGAGCAGGAACAGATCTACCGCTTTAGCAACTGGAACACCGTTTACCGCTCGCTCCTGCGCTGCTTCGGCCGGGAGCGCTACCTCCTCGGCCACGAGTGCACGGCCATCAATCAAGGAAACGCGCAGGTCCAGCTCAGGTTCGCCGATGGCAGCCGGCAGGAGGTCGAGCTGCTCGTTTGCGCTGATGGCGTCGGCTCCGACGCCCGCGCTCGCCTGCTGCCGGAGGTGGGCCCGCAGTACGCCGGCTATGTCGCCTGGCGCGGCCTGCTGCCCGAGCAGGCACTCGGCGATCGCGCAGAGCCGCTGCTCGATGCCATCACCTACTACGTCTATGCGAACAGCCACATCCTCGTCTATCCGATTCCCGGCTACGACGGTTCCGTGGAGCCCGGCCACCGCCTGATCAACTTCGTCTGGTACCGCAACTACCTTCCTGGCAGCGACTTGAATGATCTGATGACCGATTGCGAGGGCCGGCGGCACGACGTCTCGCTGCCGCCAGGCGCCGCCCGGCCGGAGCATGTTGCTGAGATGCGGGCGACCGCCAGGGCCAGGGTGCCGGAGCAAATCGCCGCTGTCGTGCTCGCCGTCAAAGCGCCCTTTGTGCAGGCGATCCTCGAGGTGGAGGTGCCGCAGATGGCATTCGGGCGGGTCTGCCTGATCGGCGACGCCGCCTTTGTCGTCCGCCCGCACGCCGCCGCCGGAACCGCCAAGGCTGCGTCGGATGGCTGGGAGCTGGCGAGGGCGCTCGAGGAGCAGCCCGACTTCGAGACCGCGCTCAAAGCCTGGGAGCCCGGCCGCCTGAAGCTCGGCCGCGACCTCCTCGAGCGGACCCGGCGAATCGGCCGCCGCTCGCAGGTCGACTGCAACTGGACGCCGGGCGATCCAGATCTGATCTTCGGGCTGTATGAGCCAGGCCGCTGACTGACTCCAAGGAGGCTGACATGAAAGTCGGGTTTGCACTTCCGCACCAGGGGCCGGTGGCCACCCGCGACAACATGCGGCTGGTCGCGACAGAAGCCGAGCGCATGGGCTACGACTCCTTGTGGACCAA
>CAZHAC010000046.1:0-15827 GCA_964529765.1 uncultured Actinomycetes bacterium | reverse complement strand
TGCTCGTCGCGCTGGGGCTGGCCGGCCTGGTCAACCTCGCCATGATGTACATGGCGGCCGCCACCTTCCATCCGCACCACTCGGAAGTGGCCGACATCTCGACCGCCTACCGCACCTTGATTCCCCTTCTGGGTGCCGGGGCGGCCGGCGTGTTCCTGATCTCGCTGCTGGCTTCCGGGCTCTCCAGCTCGGCCGTTGGCACGATGGCCGGCCAGGTGATCATGCAGGGGTTCGTCGGTTTCAGCATCCCGCTCTGGGTCCGCCGCGTCGTGACGATGGTGCCGACGATCGTCGTCATCGCGATGGGCGTCAACGCCACCCAGGCGCTGGTCATGAGCCAGGTCGTGCTCAGCCTCGTGCTGCCGGTGCCCGTGGTCGCCCTCGTGATCTTCACCCGCCGCCGCTCGGTCATGGGTGAGCTCGCGAACCGGCCGCTGACGTCGGTGGTCGCGATCGCTTGCTCGGCGGTCATCTTGTGCCTGAACGTCGTTCTGCTCCTGCAGACTTTCGGAGTGCAACTGCCGCTGGGCAGGGGTTAACGGATGGCGGGCATGCCCGCCCAACCAGCCAGGCCATGGAAGAGCCACGCCGTCGACACCACACGGCAGCCGATCCAGAGTCCTCCCGCCGAGCGGTCGAGGAGCCGGCCAGCGGTGCCCTGTCAGAGCTGCGCTCCGACCCGATTCTCGCCCTCCTGCACCGCCTCGCGACCGAGCCCCTGCACAAGGACGCCCACCCGGCTGAGAACGGGAGCGGGGGCCGGCCCACATTTCCCGAGGCGGTGCGCGAGGGGCCTCGCGGGCTGCTCAGGATCCTCGGCCCAGGGATCGTCACCGGCGCCGCGGACGACGACCCCAGCGCCATCGCCACCTATTCGCAGGCAGGCGCCCAGGCCGGCTACGGGATGCTTTGGACCGGCCTCGTCGGCGTGCCCCTGATGATCAGCGTTCAGGAGCTGGCCCAGCGAATAGCGCTGCAGACTGGTCTTGGGCTGGTCGTGAATCTGCGCCGGAAGTTCCCGCCCTGGATCGTCGCCGTCGCCGTCGCAATGCTCGTCGCCTCCAACGTCATCGTGCTCGGCGCCGACCTACAAGCAGTCGCCGTCGGCTGCCAGCTCCTGACGCAAGGTCTGCTGCAGGCGTCCTGGCTGATCGTGCCGATCGCGGTGGCCCTCGTCGCCTTTCAGCTGTTCGGGCGCTACGAGACTCTCTACAAGACATTCAGGTGGCTCACGCTGGCGCTCTTCGCCTATGTCGCCGCCGTGTTCCTGGTCCATCCGAACGCGCTCAACGTGGTGGGGGCGATGTTCGTGCCCCACATCGAGTTCTCGTACCAGTTCCTGCTCACGTTGGTTGCGGTTCTGGGTACGACGCTTTCGCCCTACCTCTTCATCTGGCAGCCGGCGCAGGAGATCGACGTCATGCAGGCGATGGGCAGGCGGTCCATCGACCGGCTGCCCGGCGTCACCGATCACGAGCTGAAGGCGGCCCGGAGCGACACCTTCGTCGGCATGTTCTTTGCCCAGCTGGTCGCCTTCTGCATCATCCTGACGACCGCAGCCGTCCTCCACGCTAATGGCAAGACCGAGATCCAGACGGCCGCCGATGCCGCTCAGGCCTTGACCCCGTTCGCCGGCCCGGTCGCCTTCGCCCTCTTCGCGATCGGGTTCATCGGAACCGGGCTGCTGGCGATCCCGATCCTGTCCGCCTCCTCGGCCTATGGCATCAACGAGGTCGCGCGGATTCCCGGCAGCCTGGCCGTCCGGCCCCAGTTCCAGCCGACCTTCTACGCGATCATCATCGCCGCCACCGCGATCGGCGTCGGCATGCAGCTGCTGCATCTGAACGTGATCCAGGCGCTGGTTATCGCCTCGGCCCTGAGTGGAATCGCCGCCGTGCCGCTCCTGGTGCTGATGACGCTCTTCGGTTCTGACCGGCGCTACATGTCCGAGCGAGCGAGCGGGCTGATGAGCCGCGGGCTGACCTGGATCGGTGCCGCGGGGATGGCTGTGGCGGCTGTAGCGCTGGGAGTCAGCCCGTTCTTGAATTTGAAATAGGGGACGAGGCCACGGCCCCGTCCCCGATGAGAGTTAGGCGCTCACGTGGGCGGTGATCGCAGCGTCGAGCTCGACGACCACGCCCTCGAAGATCTCGACCGTCACTCCCTCCTGGCTGGCACCGGCGATCTTGGCCGCTTCGGTCCGCAGCCCGGCCACCTGGCTCTCGCTGGCCTCCATCGAGTCCATGCTGTCCCAAACGCTGGTGACGAAGGAGCGGCCTGTCTGGCGGTCGACACCAGTGATCAGAGCGCGCCAGCCGGGCAGGTTTCGGACCACCGGCAGGACGCTGTTGCGCATGTACACGGTGAGCGCGTCGAGCTTGTCGACGTTGCCGGTGAACGTGTTGAACCGTGAGAAGCCACCCGCTCGCGGCGGCCCGGAGCGATCCATGATCATCACCTCGAAGCGCTCGACGTTGACGATCTGGACTCCTGGCACGCTCTTCGCCGCCTCGGTTCGGCTCTGGATGCCTACCTGCTCGGCGGCGGCCATCGCTTTGGCCGACTCCCAGTACGTGAGCCCGATGCCGGCGCCGGTCTCGCGGTTGGTCATGAGCACCGCGCCCAGGTTCCCGGGCGCCGCCCGCAACCGCGGCAGGGTCTGCTCTTTGAAGTTGTCGATGCCAGCTGCAACGCGGTCCGGCGGTGTCTGCAAGCGTGTCGCGCGAATGAACATCGCGGTGACCTCCCCAAGCTGCCGGCCCGGCACACCCGGGTCCTCGGGTCGAGTCTAGTTATCGCGGCCGGCAGCGCCATGGGCGATTCCGGAAGGCCGAGACAAGCGCGCTGGAACTGCTCCGCCGGCTCGCGGGCGGCCGCGGCTATCCTTTGTGCGCATCAACGCGAAGTGGATGGCCGTGGCTCGGGGGGACGAGCCGGCCGACCTGGTGATCAGCGGAGGCCGAGTCTTCTCGGTCTTCACGCGCGAGTGGCTGGAGCTCGACGTCGCCGTCACAGACGGCCATGTGGTTGGGCTCGGGCACTATCCGAAAGCGGAGAAGCGCTTCGACGCCAGCGGCTCCTACCTGGTTCCGGGCTTCATCGACGCCCACATGCACATCGAGTCGTCGAAACTCATGTTCGACGAGTTCGCGCGCGCCGTGCTGCCGCAAGGCACGACGGCGGTGGTCGCCGACCCGCACGAGCTCGGAAACGTTCTGGGGACGGACGGCATTCACTGGCTGCTCGACGTCTGCGCGGACCTACCGCTGGACGTCTTCGTCATGGCTTCCTCGTGCGTGCCGGCGTCGAGATTTGAATCACCCCGCCGCCCGATGTCGGCCGGCGACATCGAGAGCCTGCTGCGGCGGAGCCGCACCATCGGCGTCGCCGAGATGATGAACTTCCCGGCCGTCATCGCCGGCGACAGGTCCGAGCTCGCGAAGCTGTCCACGGGTCTGACAGACCACGTCGACGGCCACGCGCCCGGAGTTCGCGGTGGCCCCCTCAACGCCTACCTGGCGGCGGGCATTAGGTCCGACCACGAGGCCACCACCTACGACGAGGCGCTCGAGAAGCGGCGGCTGGGGATGTGGGTGATGCTGCGCGAGGCCTCGATCGCCCGCAATCTGGTCGACCTCCTGCCGCTGGTGAAGGAGTTCGGGCCGGACCGCTGCATGTTCTGCACCGACGACCGTGAGCCCAACTTCATCGTCGAGGAGGGCCACATAAACCAGATGGTCCGGGTCGCGGTCGAGCACGGCGTGCGGCCGGAGGACGCGCTGCTGATGGCGACCCTCAACCCCGCCGAGTACCACCGGCTCTGGCGGCATGGTGCGATCGCTCCCGGCTACCAGGCGGACATCCTGGTGCTCGACGACCTGGTGTCGTTCCGGCCGCGAGCGGTCTTGAAAAGGGGTGCCGAGCCGGTCCACACGAAGATCGAGGTCCCTGAATGGGTCCGCCAGACAGTGCACATCGGCGCCTTTTCGGCGCCGGCTCTTGAGGTGCCGGCCGCGCCGGGATCGATTCGGGTCATCGGCGTGATCCCAATGCAGCTGCTGACCACGTCGGAGACGATGGAGCCCTCGACGCGGGATGGCCAGTTGGTCGCCGATCCCGCTCGCGACCTGGTCAAAATCGCGGTCGTCGAGCGGCATCACGCGAGCGGACGCGTGGGCGTCGGATTCGCGACCAACATCGGACTGCAGCGCGGCGCCTACGCGTCGACCGTCGCTCACGACGCGCACAACATAGTCGTGGTCGGAGTCGACGACGAATCGATGACGGCCTGCGTCCGCCGCCTGAGCGAGATCGGCGGTGGAATCGTGGTCGCCGAGGGCGGTCAGGTCAAGGGCGAGCTGCCACTGCCCGTCGCCGGTCTGATGAGCGACCGCCCGCTGGCCGAAGTCGATGCCCGAATCAACCAACTGGAAGCGATGCTCGGGCAGATGGGCGTGACCATGCAGTCCCCTTTCATGTGCCTGAGCTTCCTGGCGCTCTCGGTAATTCCCGAGCTCAAGATCACGGATCAGGGCCTGGTCGACGTGAACAGGTTCGAGCTTGTGCCTCTTACCATCAGTTGATGTTGGTCGGCTCTCCTCGCTCTCTTGACGCCGCTCTCGAGGAGATGGCGGCCGAGCCCGGCGCCCGACCGCTGGCCGGCGGCACCGACCTCATGGTCGCGATCAATTTCGGCCGCGAACGCCCGCCCCACCTGGTGTCCCTGCGCCACGTCGACGAGCTGCGCGAGCAGTCGTTTGGCGAGCGGGTGCGCGTCGGCGCCGGAGTTCCTTACACCGAGTTGATGCGGGCGCTGCCAGAGGTCTCGATGGTCCAGGCGGCGCGCACGATCGGTTCACCGCAGATCCGCAACGCCGGCACCATCGGCGGCAACCTCGGGACCTGTTCGCCGGCCGGCGACACGCTGCCGGTTCTCGCCGCCCTCGACGCCGAGATCGTGATCCGCTCCGCCGATGGCGAGCGCCGGACCGACCTGCAAACGTTCATGAAGGCGCCCAAGAAGCCGGATCTGCGGCCAGGCGAGGTCGTGGTGGCGGTCGAATGGGACGCGGCCGGACCGGCCCAGGCATTCCTGAAGGCCGGGACCCGGAACGCCATGGTGATCGCGGTCGCCAACCTGGCCATGGTGGTCGATCGCCGGCGCCGGCGGGTCGGCGTCGGGCTTGGGTCGGTGGGGCCGACCATCGTGCGAGCGCGCGAGGCCGAGGCGCATGCCGCCGGCCTCTTCGAGGAAGGCGGCTGGGACCGGGTGTTGCGGCCGTCGGAGGCTGCCGCCGCGCGTTTTGGCGAGCTCTGCGCCGCGGCGGCATCGCCGATCGACGACGTGCGCGGTAGCTCTGCCTACCGCCGGCACATCGTCTCCGTGATGGCCAGGCGTGCCCTCGTCCGGACGGGGGCCGCACTTTGAGGATCGTGCTCACGGTCAACGGCGAGCCGCGGGAGGCCGAGGCATGGGAGGGCGAGTCGCTCCTCTACTTCCTGCGCGAGCGGCTCGGCCTCTGGGGCAGCAAGAACGCTTGCGAGCAGGGCGAGTGCGGCTCCTGCAGCGTCCTGGTCGACGGCGACCTCGTCTGCAGCTGCCTGGTGCTCGCCGCGGCTGCCGCCGGCAGCAACGTCCAGACCGTGGAAGGACTGCAGGGCGACCGGGTCGGCCGGCTGGTGCAGGAGGCGATGGTCGAGGCGGGCGGCGTCCAGTGCGGGTTCTGCACGCCCGGATTCGTGGTCGCGGTGACCGACCTCCTCCGCCAGGACCCCGACCCCTCTGACTACGCGATCCGTGAGGCGTTGAGCGGCAACCTATGCCGGTGTACGGGCTACGTCCGGATCTTCCACGCGGTTCGCCGCGCGGCGGAGGCGCTTCGCGAGTGACGGCCCTCGTCGTCCGCGCGGGCTTGCTCGTCACGGGCGCCGGGCAGGAGCTCGCCCCGGGCTGGCTGCTGGCCGAGGACGGCGCCATCGTCGAGATCGGAAGCGGGGATCCGCCGGCCGCCGACGAGGTCCTCGACCTCCCCGGCTGCGCGGCTTTGCCAGGCCTGGTCAACGCCCACGACCACATGTACCAGTGGGCGACACGCGGTTACGCGACGAACGAGGGCCTCTTTGGCTGGCTGACCACGCTCTACCCGATCTGGGCACGGATTGACGCCGAGACCGTGCATTCTGCCGCGCGCGCGGCCGTCGGCCGCCTGCTGCTCTCCGGCTGCACGCTCACCAGCGACCACCACTACGTCTTTCCCCGCGGCCGCACCGGCATCTTCGAGGCCGAGGTCGAGGCGGCACGCGAGCTCGGCATCCGCTTCCATCCCTGCCGGGGCTCGATGTCGCTCGGGCGCGCCCAAGGGGGACTGCCGCCCGACGAGGTGGTCGAGGAGCACGACCACATCCTGCAGGAAACCGAGCGCCTGGTCACCCGGAACCACGATCCCTCTCCGGGATCGATGTGCCGCGTCGCGGTGGCTCCTTGCTCGCCCTTCAGCGCAACCGCCGAGCTCTTCCGTGACTCCGCCGATCTCGCGCGGAAGCACGGGCTGAAACTGCACACACACCTCGCCGAGACGCTGGACGAGGAGCAGTTCTGCCTGGAAAAGTTCGGCAAGCGGCCGCTCGACTGGCTCGAGGATATGGGCTGGGCGGGCCCCGACGTCTGGTTCGCGCATGGCGTCCACTTCGGCCTCGAAGAGGTCGACCGCCTGGGAGCTTCGCGTACTGGGGTTGCCCACTGCCCGTCCTCGAACATGCGCCTCGGAGCCGGCGCTTGCCCGCTTCCGGAGCTGCTGGCGGCGGGCGCGCGCGTCGGCCTCGGCGTCGACGGGTCCGCCTCCAACGAGGACTACCACCTGGTGGGCGAGGTGCGGCAGGCGATGCTCCTGGCGCGGGTGCGGTCGGCGATGCTCGGACGCCTGGACGCCGCCAGCGTGCTCGACGCGCGTACGGCCTGGCGGATCGCGTCGGCGGGGGGCGCCGAATGCCTGGGTTGGGAGGATGTTGGCACTCTGGAGCCCGGAAAGCGGGCCGACGTGGCCCTCTTCCGGGTGGACGACCTCCTGCACAGCGGCATCGCCGATCCGCTGGAAGCCCTGGCGCTGGCGCCGCCGGCGCGGGCCGAGGCGGTCGTGGTCGAAGGCCGGGTGGTCGTGCGCGATGGCCGGCTGGTAAATGCTGACGAGGATGACCTGGCGCGTTCGGTTCAGGCCGCCAGCGAACGCTTGAGGGCGGTGTAGGCAAGTGCTCGAGCTACCTCAGACCCGCGGCGGCGTCGGCGAGTCGATTCCACGTCCGGATGGCCCCCAGAAGGTTCGCGGCGCGTTCGGGTTCGCGAGCGACCTCGCGGCGCCGGGCATGCTTTACGGGCGCACGGTGCGGAGCCCGCACCCACACGCCATGATCCGCCGCATCGACACCTCGCGTGCAGAGGCGATACCCGGCGTCCATGCCGTGCTGACCGCGAACGACATCCCCGGCCTGCGCTTCTACGGACTGGACAAGGTGCGCGATCAGCCCGTCCTCGTCGGCGTGGGGGAGGAGGTCCGCTACGCGGGGGAGGCGATCGCGATCGTTGCCGCCGAACATCCCGAACAGGCTCGCGCGGCGGCCAGGGTGGTCGACGTGGAGTACGAGCTGCTCGAAGTACTCACCGACCCGGTCGAAGCGCTGGCGCGCGGCGAAACTCTGCGCAACCTGGTCATCCGCACGGGAGACCCGGACACCGCGGACGCGGATGTGGTCGTGCGCGGTTATTACGAGGTCGGCCAGCAGGACCAGGCGCCGCTGGGCCCCGAAGCCGGCCTGGCCATCCCGGACGGGGACGGCGGCGTCGATCTCTGGATCGCGACGCAGGCGCTGCACGTGGACCTCCACCAGGTCGCCGACGCGCTCGGGCTGCCGTCCGAAAAGTGCCGCCTGCACCTGGCGGGAGTGGGAGGCGCCTTCGGTGCTCGCGAGGACCTGTCGATGCAGATCCACGCCTGCATGCTCGCCCTGCGGACCAGGCGGCCCGTGAAGATGTGGTACGGGCGCGAGGAGTCTTTCGTCGGCCATGTGCACCGGCATCCGGCCTGGATGTGGTACGAGCACGGGGCTGACCGCACCGGCCGCCTGGTCTACGTGCGAGCGACGATCGTGCTCGATGGCGGCGCTTACGCGTCGTCCTCCCACGCCGTGGTCGCCAACGCGGCGATCTTCGGCTGCGGTCCTTATCGAGTCCCGAACGTGCGCTTGTGGTGCGGGGCTGCGCGCACGAACCTGGTGCCCAACGGGGCCATGCGTGGCTTTGGCGCCGTCCAGTCCTGCTTCGCACACGAGTCCCAGATGGACCGGCTCGCTGCCAAGCTCGGCGTCGACCCGATGGAACTACGCTTGCGCAACGCGCTCCGGTCCGGCGATTCCCTGATCACCGGCCAGGTCATCACCGGCGCCGCGCCGGTCGCCGACCTGATCCGGCGCTGCCGCGAGATGCCGGCGCCCGAACCCGTCGACAACCGACTGGCCCTGCCTGGCGGCGCCGGCAACGTGGCCGGTCCGGAGGACGTGTGCCGCGGGGTCGGCTACGCCATCGGCTTCAAGAACATCGCCTACTCGGAGGGCTCCGACGATTATTCGACGGCGCGAGTCCGCCTCAGCCGCGAAGGGGAGGCGGCGGTCGCCTACGTCAAGACAGCGGCCGCCGAGGTCGGTCAGGGACTGGTAACCGTCTGCCAGCAAGTCGCCCGGACAGAGCTCGGAGTCGAAGACGTGCGACTGGAGGGCGCCGACACGCTGATCGGGGACGCCGGTTCCTCATCGGCGTCGCGCCAGACCTGGATGACTGGGGGCGCGGTGCAGGTGGCCGCCCGCGCGGTCGCGGAGCGGGTGCTCACGAAGGCGGGACCCATGGCCCACGGCCTCGCCGGCGGCTTCGTGGTCGACATCGAGGGCGCACCCCTGGTTCCGATCGCGGCGCTCCTCGAAGAGCCGATCGAGGTCGAGCGCGAGTTCCACCATCGGCGCACCGGCAAGCTCGACGAAAACGGCCAGGGCGACGCTCACGTGTCCTTCATGTTCGTAGCCCAGCGGGCAATCGTCGACGTCGATCCTGAGGCCGGGCTAGCGCGGGTCGTCCAGGTGGCGACCGTCCAGGAGGTGGGGAAGGCGATCAATCCGCTCCAGGTGCATGGTCAGATCGAAGGGGCGGTCGCACAGGGCGTGGGACTGGCGACGATGGAGGAGATCCAGGTCTCAGACGGACTGATCCGCAACGCCTCCTTCACTGACTACTTGCTGCCGACCGCGCTCGACATGCCCGAGATCGACTCGATCCTGGTCGAGGAGCCCGAGCCCGACGCACCCTTCGGCGTCAAGGGGGTGGGTGAGCCGCCGCTCATCACCTCACCGGCGGCCATCTGCGCCGCCATGCGTGATGCCTCAGGCCGGGACCTGGCGCGGATACCGGTGCGGCCGGATGAGCTGGCGGGGATCGCCGCCGTGGGGCCGCGACGAGAGGTCGAGCCGGGGCGGCCTCCAGGCTGAGAAGGTGGGCTTGAGCGCCTTTACTCGGAGGCGGCGCTCGTCCTGAGAGCGCCCGGGCCTTGTCCGGGCAACTGCAGCAGCAGCGCCAGCGCGATGCTCGCCACGCCTGCCACCCCGACTGGCAGGAAGACCACCCAGGGTGTGTGCGTGGCGTCCCAGGCTGCCCCCGCGATCAGCGGGACGCCGAACGAGCAGGTATAGGTGACAGTGAACATCGCCGCCGAGATGCGGTGGACGTCCCGCGGCTCGACCAGCAGGGGCGGCAGGGCGAGGACGCAGACAAGCGCCGCCGCGGCTGCGAAACCGAAGACGGCCGCCCAGAACACGACCCAGGCGCCGGGCATGGCGAGCAATCCGACCAGGCACACCAGGGTCGTCGCTCCGATCGCGATGAATGGCCAGCGGCGGGCAATAACCCGCGTAGCGAAGGCCCCGATCAGGATCGAGGCCGGAATCTGGCCGCCGTTCAGCGCCGTCAGCGCCGGCGCCACCAGGCCCGGCCGGCCGGTGGCGTGCAGGTAGTCGGGGATGAACGCGTTCAGGCCCCAGTAGACCGCGGAGGCGGACCCGAAGATCAAGCCCAGGTACCAGGTCTCGGGATCGCGCCAGTCCGGCCACCAGCGAACCGGGCCCTCCCTGGCGTCGCGCTCGACATGCGGCATCGCGACTGTTACCAGCAGCGCGGTCAACAGGACCGGGATCGACCAAACGGCCAGCGTGAGTTCCCAGCTCCCACGCAGCGTTGTGGCCAGCGGCGAGCTCAGAGCGGCGGGGATGATCTCGCCCATCAAGAGCCCGTTCGAGTAGATGGCGGTAGCGAGGCCGACCTGGAGCGGAAACCAGTCGCGCACGACGCTCGGCAAAGCGGGCTGGATCACCGCGATGCCCACCGCCATCACCAGCGTTGCCAGGAGCAGGACGGCGACGCTCGGTCCAATCCCGCGCACCGCCGCGGCGAGCGCGACCACCACCAGGCCCCCGATCAATGTCCGTCGCGCTCCGAGTCGCGAAATCAGGAGGGAACCAGGGATCGCGGCAATGGCGAGCAGAGCCGGAGTCGTGCCCGTCAGCAGCGAGACGCCTTTTTCGTCAAAGGGCAGGTCCCGGTGGATGAGTGGGATCAGCGGCGGCACGCAAAGCACGGTCAGGCGCAGGCTCACGCCCGCGAGCCAAATCAGGGCAAAGAGAAGAAGGCTACGTAGCGTCTGTTTCAGCCTAAGTGGCCGCTGCTGATCGCCTCGATCGCGGCGGGGTTCTCGAGCGAGGAGAGGTCGCCTGGGTCCTGGCCAAGATAGACGGCGCGAACGACGCGCCGGAGGAGCTTCGCGTTCCGCGTCTTCGGGATGTCGCTGACGAAGTTGATGGCCTTTGGCCGGAGCGGCTTGCCGAGCGCCGAGGCCACGGCGTCCTGCAGCCTGTGGGCGAGCTCGGGGCCCGGCTTTTGGCCCGCCCTGAGCACAACGAAGCAGACGACCGCCTCACCCTTCAGCTCGTCGGGCACGCCGATCGCCGCCGCTTCGCCGACCGCCGGGTCGGCAACCAGGACCGACTCCACCTCGGCCGGGCCGAGCCGCTTGCCCGCGACTTTGATCGTGTCATCCGAGCGCCCGAGCACATACCAGAGCCCGTCCTCGGCCACGTATGCCCAGTCGCCGTGCACCCAGACCCCCGGGAAGCGCGACCAGTAGGTGTCGAGGTAGCGCTGGCGGTCATTCCAGAAGCCGCGCGTCATGCCGGGCCAGGGGCCGCGGATGACGAGCTCGCCCACCTGTTCGCGGACGCTCTGGCCGTTCTCGTCGACGACGTCGACGGCCATGCCCGGAATCGGGCCCGCGAATGAGCACGGGCGTAGCGGAGACAACGGGTTGCCGCAGATGATGCCGCCCGCGATCTCGGTGCCGCCCGAGTAGTTGATGACTGGCAGGCGGCCGCCACCGATCTTTGTGAAGTACCAGTTAAATGGCTCGGGGTTCCAGGGCTCGCCGGTGCCGCCGAGGATTCGCAGCGAGGAGAGGTCGTGCCGGCTGGGGTGCTCGTCGCCGTGCGCCATCAGGCCGCGGACCAGGGTGGGCGAGACGCCCAGGATCGTGACTCTGTGGTCGGCGACGATCCGCCAGAGCCGATCCGGGGAGGGGGTGTCGGGAGTGCCCTCGTAGAGGACCATGGTGCCGCCCAGCAGCAGGCTGCCCATGATCAACCACGGTCCCATCATCCAGCCGATGTCGGTGAACCAGAAGAGGGTGTCGTCCGAGCCCATGTCGAAGCAATGGGCGAGGTCTTGCGCCGTCTTGATCGGAAAGCCTCCGTGCACGTGGAGAGCGCCCTTCGGCCGTCCCGTGGTGCCCGATGTGTAGATGACCATCAGGGGGTCTTCCGGGTCTAGGCGCGCGTTCGCCTGCGCCACCGGACCGTCCTCCATGAGGGTCGACCAGACGTGATCCCGGCCGTGCGTCCAGGGCACCTCGCGCCCGATCCGCCGGTACACGATGCAGTGCTTGACGCTGGGCGAACCGGCCAGAGCGGCATCGGCGACCTCTTTCATCTCGACTACCTGCCCGCGACGGTAGAAACCGTCCGCGCAGACCAGCACCTTGGCCTGGCCGTCGTTGAGGCGCGATGAGATCGCGCCCGGGCCGTAGCCGCTGAAGAGCGGGATGAAGACAGCTCCGAGCCGGGCACAGGCGAGGAGCGCGATCGCGACTTCCGGGGTAAGCGGCATGAAGAGCCCGACCCGATCGCCTTTCTCGACGCCGAGCCGCTTGAGCACCCCCGCGAAGCGCGCGACCTCGGCGTCCAGCTCCGCGTAGCTGAGGCGGCGGACCTCGCCCGGCTCACCCTCCCAGATGATGGCGGGCTTGTCGCCCAGCCCGCGCTCGATCTGCCGGTCCAGACAGGAGGCGGCGATGTTCATCTTGCCGCCCACCCACCATGTGGTCCACTCGATCCCTTGAGAGGTGTCGACGACCTTCTCGTAGCCGCGGTAGAAGTGGATGTCGAGGTCTTGAACCACCCGGTCCCAGAACCACTCGTAGTCGCGAGCTGCGCGCTCGACAAGCTCCGGGTAGGAGCGAACGCCCTGGCGGTCCATGAACTGCTTGAGCCGGCTGCGCTCGACGACCTCCGGAGTTGGCTTCCAGATGACGTCGCCAACGACCACCGGGTGCATCGGGAACGATTCTAGGGCCAGCCCCCATCCCGTCCTGCGCGGCTCGGGCCCGCAATTCTCGGGATTGTCATGCGGCCTCGCGGTCCAGTCGTGCCGCCTCCGCGGCGAGCTCCCAATAGTTGTTCCAGGCCACCCGCGCGACCATCAGCGCCGCCGCCGCTGACTTGCGCTTGCGGGCGGCCTGTACGGCGTGGTGCTGAGCGTAGAACCACCGCTCCAGCGCTCTGTCTACCGTGGCCCCGACCAGGTCGCGCCACCGCTGCTCGTGCTCGGGCGAGCTCGGCTGCGGCGGCAGCACCAGCAGCTTCCACTCGACGCCGGGCCGGATGGGTTCGACGACCGGCGATCCGAGGGCGCGGCCGAGGTGGGAGCGGATGGTCGGGCGCCGTGGGTTGGCGGCCATCAGCCGCTGCTGGATGGCGAAGATGGCTTCGCTGGCGCTTCCCAGTGTCAGGCGCCCCGAAGACCTGGGCAGCCGGCCCAGCTTGGCCTGCAAGGCTCGGACCCTGTACTCGATCTCGGACGGCAGCGACCGGACGTGCGCCAGCCGCGTCTCTTCGATCTCGTTCAAGAGGTCGTCGGACTCGCGAAGAAGCTGCCTCCGATGGGCGTCTGACTCGTCGGGGTCGGGTAGAAGAACGAGCGCGTTCATGGCTTCGCGCACGCTATTCGGGCGCCCTCTGTGTGTAAATAGTTTCTTAACATCGAATTCGGCGGCCGAAACTCTTAACAACCACTCTTGACGCCTTCCCGGCACCCGGCCGAACCTGCCCCGCATGCGCCGCTGGCTGATCACCGCCGCCGCCCTCCTGACCGGGGGCGCCATCACTGCACTCCTGCTCTGGTACGGCAACCCGGAGCGAGGTGGAGCCCTCGCCTACGTGCTCACGCGCGACGTCCCGGCCGGCACCACGGTCGGGCTCGATTCAGTGCGCCTGCAGCCGTTCAGGGTCGCTGCCGGAGTCCGGCCTCCCCTCGGTCCAGGCAGCGAGCGCCGGCTCCAAACCGAGCCGGCGGTTCACGATCTCGGTGCCGGTCAGCTGATCCAGGCCGGAGACCTGGCGGAAGTGCAGACGCCGGCAGCCGACCGGCGCCTGGTCCTGGTCCCGGTGAAGGACGCTCCCCCGCTGGCCGCCGGCGACCGCGTCGATCTGCTCCTGGTCACAGGTAGCCAGGACCGGACATCTGTCTCTCCCTTCGTGCTCGGGCTCGAGGTCCACGCGGTGACGCCGGCCGGCTTGGTCGTGGTCGCGTCATCGCGCGCGGCCGCCGGGCTCGTCTACGCGGGCGTGACGTCGCGGCTGGTGGCGGTGGCTGCCGAGCGGGCGGCACACCCGGGCCAGGAGCCATCCGTCTCCTCGATGGACGACGCGACGGCGGTGGCGCGGTCGTGAGGTCTCGGGTGATCGCGGTGGCGGGCGCCAAAGGGAGCCCCGGCGTCAGCTTCGTGGCGGCCGGGCTGGCCTGCCGGTTCGCTGCCCAAGGGCTGCCAGTCCTCGCCATCGACGCCGACGCCGAGGATCCAGCGCTGGCCGTGACGTTCGACCTCAGCGAACCCGCCGCTGGTGAGGCGAACGGAGCGGCCGGCGATCTTCCGGTACTGACTTCCGAGGCTCTTCGCGCCCTGACCGTCCCGGCGACTCGCAACCTGCACCTGCTCGAGCTGGCGTCCCCGTGGGCGGCACCGCTCGACGGGCGGAACATCGCCGGCGCCGCCCGCGAGGCCGAATTCGGCGCCGTGGTGATCGACCTCGGCCACCAGCACGGCGCGCTGCAGAAGCAGCTGGCAGCGGCAGCGGACTGGCTGCTCTGGGTCGTGGAGCCGGATCGGGTGGGACTCGACCGCGCCGACCGCGCCCTGTCCGCGCCCGCCGTTCGCGGCGCCAGCGCCGGGCTCGTGCTGAACCGGCTGGGCGTGCACACGCTGAAGGGAGCCGACCGCGAGCTCTGCCGCCGTCACGAGATTCCGGTCATGGCGACCATCCGCGAGGACCGGCGGGCTGCATCCAGGTGCACGGCCGCCCGGCCGTGGCATCGCCAGCGCCGATTTCGGGCCGCCTTCGACGACCTGGCGCACGCTCTTCACCCGGACCTCGCGAGGCCCCGCCGGGGGTCATGGCCGTGATCGGACTCGAAGACGCCGAGGCGCGCCTGCGCGAGCGCGTCGAGGCCGAGCTGGCCGCCGTGCTCGCCGCCCGCGAGGTGCCCCGGCTCGTCCTCGAGGACCAGGAGTGGCTCTACCAACTGGTCGGCCGAGCCGTGGTCGAAGCGCAACAGATGTCGCCCGGGCTTGACCGCGAGGCCGCGCAGCTGCTCTGGCGACGCGTTTTCGGAGCCTTGACTCCGCTCGGCCCCCTGGCCGAGCACCTGGCGGACCCGCTGGTCGAGGAGCTGCGAATCAACGGCACCGGCGCCTGCTACATCGTTCGCGACGGGCGCCGCGAGAAGGTCGATCCGCCCTTTCCGACGGAACAGGGGCTGATCGACCTCGTGCAGTGGTACACCGACGGGACCGGCAGTGCCCGGCTCGACCGAGCCAGCCCAATGGTCACGATCACCCTGCCGGACGGGAGTCGCCTGCACGCCGCCCTCTCGCCGCCGGCGCGCCCGCTCAGCATCACGATCCGGCGCCATCCGCCCAGCCGCTTTCGCTCGCTGGCCGACCTGGCGGCGACCGGGTTCATGCCGAGCGCTCTCGAACCCCTGCTCGTGGCCGCCGTGCGCGGACGCCTCAACGTCCTGGTCGCAGGCGGGACCGGAACCGGCAAGACGACCTTCATGCGCTGCCTGTGCCGTCTGATCCCCGAAGACGAGCGGGTGGTGACCATCGAGGACCAGGCCGAGCTGCACCTGTGGCGGGAGCTCGCCGACTGTGTGTCGCTCGAGGGCCGACCGGCCAATGCCGAAGGCCGGGGCGCAATCAGCATCCAGATGCTCGTCCACGAGGCTCTGCGCATGAGTCCCGACCGGATCGTGATCGGGGAGGTCCGCGGCGGCGAGGCGCTCGACCTGCTGGATGCCATGAACACCGGTCACCCCGGCTCGATCTGCACCCTCCACTCCGACAGCCCGCGAGAGACACTGCCGAGGCTTGCCCGGCTCGCCCTCCGCAACCCGCACGCGCCGCGTCCGGAGG
>CAZHAC010000045.1:0-16026 GCA_964529765.1 uncultured Actinomycetes bacterium | reverse complement strand
CTGCTCGACCCCACGGGCAAGCCGGTTGCGACCACGACGACCACCAACGGGCGGAGTGTCACCCTGACCCCCGGCGCGACGCTGCAGGCGGGGACCTACAAACTTTCCGTGGGCACCTCTCTGCTGGACACCGACACCCGCCCGGCGATGGCCGAGTTCGACCTCGACATCCCAATCACCTAGGGAGCAGGTCCGCCTCCCCGCGTGGCGGGGAGGTCGCGCGACCGCGCAGCGGGAGCGCGGGTGGGGCATCGCAAGACACGGCACTCGACCCAAGTTCCCGCATCGAGACCCGGCTCTTAACTAGATCAGGCCGAGCACTCGACCGGCCCGCGCCAGGACGGCGACGGCGGTGGCATGCATGACGCCGCCGGTCAGCGCCTCATCGAGAGCATCCGCGAGCGGCAGACGGCGCGCCACCATGTCGGCCTCGTAGGCCTCCGGCGCACGGCCGACCTCGCGCAGGCCGCGGGCGAGGAACAGATGCTGCTGGCTGTCCATAAGGGCCGAGGGCCGCAGCGTGCCGAGCGACGTCCAGGAGTCGGCTTCGAGCCCTGCCTCCTCGGCCAGCTCCCGGCGAGCGCAAGCGAGTGGCTCCTCCCCCTCCTCGAGGGTTCCGGCGGGCACCTCCCACGACGTCTGCCGCCATGGATACCGCCACTGGCGCACCAGGACGGTCGTCGAATCCTCGAACACCGGAACGATGAAGGCGGCCGAGGTCGAGTGGAACCACCGGTATTGGTGCCGCTGGCCATCGGCCAGCTCCACCTCGTCGAGCACCAGGGCCAAGCGGGCAGCCCGCCCGATCTCACGCGAGGAGAGGGTGCGGTGAGGGCTTGCCTCCGAGTGGTCGAGGCCGCTCAGCTGCTACCGCCTCCGACGACCGCGGCGACCGCGGCTGCGGCCGCAGCCACCTTCTTGGCGTCGGAGCCATAGTCGAGCGGCGAGCTGTCGTTGATGAACCTTGCCATCTCGTCGAGCAGTTCGGGGTGGTCCTCGATGAACCGGGTCGTGAGGTTGCCGGCGCGGAAGTCGGCGGACTCCAGAATGGCGCGGTGGTAGGGGATTGTCGTGGCGGGTCCGACCAGGACGAACTCCCGCAGCGCGCGCTGCGCCCGGGCGATGGCGGCGGCACGGTCGGCGCCGTGGACGATCAGCTTGGCGACCAGCGAATCGTAGTTCGGGGGCACGTCAGAGCCGGGGCCGAAACCGGAATCGACCCGCACACCGGGCCCACTCGGCGCCACCCAGCGCGAGATGCGCTTGGGGTTGGGGATGAACTTGCGGGCCGGATCCTCCGCGTTGATCCGCATCTCGATGGCGTGCCCCGTCCAGGTCACGTCCTCCTGGCTGAAGGACAGCGGTAGACCAGCCGCCACCCGGATCTGCTCCTTGACCAGGTCGATGCCCGTCACCTCCTCGGTGATCGGGTGCTCGACCTGGAGCCGCGCGTTCACCTCCAGGAAGTAGAAGTCGCCCTCACTGAAGATGAACTCCACAGTTCCGGCGTTGATGTACCCGGCGGCCTTGACCGCCTTGATCGCCGCTTCGCCCATTTGCCGCCGGATCTCGGGCGTGACTGCCGGCGAAGGGGTCTCCTCCAGGATCTTCTGGTGCCGGCGCTGGATCGAGCATTCGCGCTCGCCCAGGTGGACGGCGTTGCCGTGACCGTCGGCGATGACCTGGATCTCGATGTGGCGGGGCTTGGCCACGTACTTCTCGACGTAAACCGTCGGGTCGCCGAAGGCCGAGCGGGCCGCGTTGGTCGCCGACTGGATTGCCGGAACCAGGTCTGACTCCTCATCGACGACCTTCATGCCGATGCCGCCACCGCCGCCGCTCGGCTTAACGATGACCGGAAAGCCGATCTCGCGGGCAATCGCGGCCGCCTTCTCGGGATCGTCGATCGCCTCCGAGCCCGGGGTCACCGGCACTCCATGCTGCCGGGCCAGCGCCTTCGCCTCCAGCTTGGAGCCCATGGCTCGCATGGCATGAGCAGGAGGACCGATAAAAGCCAGGCCGCGCGCCGCGCAGGCCTCAGGAAACTCTGGGCGCTCGGAGAGGAAGCCGTAGCCTGGATGGATCGCCTCGGCGCCGATGTCGGCCGCCAGCTGGACGATCTTCTCGAGCTTCAGGTACGACTCGCTCGGCGGCGCCGCCCCAATGTGGTGGGCTTCATCGGCGTAGCGGGCGTGGATCGCGTCGCGGTCGGCATCCGAGAAGATGGCCGCCGTCTGGATCCCCAGCTCCTGACAGGCGCGCATTATGCGGACCGCGATCTCGCCCCGGTTGGCGACCAGCACCTTTTTGAAGAGCTTCGGCATTTAACCTCCGTCGGCCGGACCGCTGCTGGCGGTCACTCGAGTCACTCTTTGTGAGGCTAAGCGCCAGATGACCCTGGAAACAACCGTGCGCGACGCTCGCCTGGACGATGCCGGCGCGATAGCGCGGATTTACAGCGAAGGGATCGAAGATCGCGTCGCCACCTTCGAGACCGAACCGCGTTCGCGGACCGACGTCGAACAGCTGCTGTCCGAGCGCCAGCCGCGCTATCCCGCGCTGGTAGCTGAACGCGACGGACGCGTGATCGCGTTCGCCTGGACGATGCCCTACAGCTCGCGGCCGGCATACGCCGGGGTGGCCGAGTTTTCCGTCTACGTCGCTCGGCAGGCGCGCGGGATGGGTGCGGGGACGGAGGTGCTCAACGCGCTGTGCGCGGCCGCTGAGGCGGCTGGGTTCTGGAAGCTCACGTCACGAGTCTTTCCTGAAAACGTGGCCAGCCGGACCGCCTGCCGGAAGGCCGGTTTCGCGGAGATCGGCGTGCACCGGCGGCACGGCCGGCTCGACGGTAAGTGGCGGGACTGCGTCGTCGTCGAAAAGCTGCTGGGACCGGCGCTCGACCCCGACTGAGATCCAATCAGCCGGGGCCGGAGCCAGACGCACCTCTTCTCAGCCCGCGTTTGGATCGTTCGTGAAGAGGCCGAACTTGTTGCCCTCTGTGTCCTCGCAGGTCGCGAACCAGCCCATTTGCGGAATGGGTGTCTTGCCCTGATGCACCTTGCCGCCTTTCTCGGCGATGGTCTTGAGGGCATCCTCGATGGAATCGACCTCCATTGTGAGCGTGACCGCGGTTTCCCGGCCGCGCTGGAATAGGGCGCCGTTGATGCCCTGGCCGCTGTCGCCGGTCGTGGCCATGCCGTAGTACTCAGGCGCGCCGTCGAAGCGCTGGAAGGTCCAGCCGAAGACCTCGCCGTAGAACTTCTCGGCGCGGTCGGGATCGTCCACAGGGATCTCGAAGTGGGTCGGGCGGGCCATCGGACTACCTCCAGGTGGATTTGCCGCTCGATCGTACACTTGTTCGGCCGCGGCCAGCAACCGCCGCTCGCAAGCTCCGCCTCCAGCGACGAGACCCGTCAGCCGATGCTGAGGATGGCCTGGTTGGGCGAAACGACCTCGCCTTCCTTGACGTAGACGTCGATCACCTTCCCGGCCACCGAGGTGACGATGTCGTTCTGCATCTTCATCGCCTCGAGCACGGCGACCACGTCGCCCAGCTTCACCTCGTCGCCCTTCTTGACCGGAACCTTCACGATCAGCCCCTGCATCGGCGCCACGACCGCGCCCTCCCGCGGCGCCGCCTTCTTTGCTGCCGAGGTGGCCGGCGCCGCCCCTCCGGACGGCATGGGGGCCACCTGGAGACCGACCCCAGAGACTCGCACCTTGAAGAGTTCGCCCTCGACTTCGACCTCGAACTCGGCGGTGCTGGCGGCTGGCTCGGGCGGCGGCTGGTCTTCCGCCGCGGGCGCGGGAGCTTCGCCCGCCGGCTCCTCTCCATTCGGCTCCTTCTCCGCCGGCTTTGCGGGCTCCTCCTGCGTTTCCTCCTTTTGAGGCGCCAGCTCGCCCCGCAGGAGCTTGAGAGTCGTCGCGGGGAAGAGGAGGTAATTGAGTACAGCGCCGTCGGACGGCTCGAACTTGTTCTTCGTGAGCTCGCCGCGGGCCCGCTCAACCTGGGGTTCCAGGAGGTCAGCGGGCCGGATCGTGATCGGCTCGTCACGTCCGAGCACCATCCGGCGGACGTCCTGGTCGGCCGGCTTCGGAGGCCGGCCGTAGAGCCCCTGCAGGTAGTCCTTGAGCTCCTGCGTTACGGTCGCGTAGCGCGCATTGCCAAGCACGTTGAAGACGGCCTGGGAAGCGATCAGCTGCCGCACCGGGGCGACGAGCGGCGGATAGCCGAGCTCGGCGCGGACCTGAGGCACCTCCTCGAGGACCTCCTTCATCCGCTCTCGAGCACCGTGACGGTCGAGCTCGGAGGCGACCTGCTCGAGCATGAAGCCAGGCAGCTGATAGCGAAGGATGTCGGCGTCGACCCGATCCACGAAGGGCGACCAGTGCTCGGCATGCAGCCACTTGACGCGCTCGAGGTCGTCCTTGATCTCCACCAGCTTGTCGAGGTCGAGACCGGTGTCGTAGTCGCCGCCGGCGAGGGCGGCCACCACGCTTTCCGTCCCCGGTTGTGACGCGCCCCAGGCGAGCGGCGAGATCGCGGTGTCGACGACGGCGGCCCCCGCTTCAACGCCGGCCATGTAGGCCATCGGCGCCATACCGCTCGAGCAGTGCGAGTGGATGACGATCGGTAGCTGAACAGCGTCGCGCAGCGCCGTCACCAGCTCCCAGGTCGCCTGGGGCGAAAGCAGGCCGGAGGTGTCTTTGATGACCAGATCATTGACGCCGAGCTCTTCCAGGCCCTTGGCCAGCGAGCACCAGAGGTCGAGGTCGTGAACCGGGCTGATCGCGTAGCAGAGGGCGCCCTGCACATGTTTCCGCGCGCGCTGAGCGGCGCTGATCGCGGCCTCCATGTTGCGGAGGTCGTTCAGCGGATCGAAGAACCGGAAGTAATCGACACCACAGCCGACCGCATGCTTGATGAACAGCTCGACGGTGTCGTCCGCATAGTTGTGATGACCGACGAGGTTCTGACCGCGAACCAGGGCCTGGAGGGGCGTGTTCGGCACGGCCTTTTTGAGCGCGCGCAGATACTCCCAGGGATCCTCGCCCATGCTGAGGTAGGTCTCGAAGGTGGCGCCGCCGAATGCTTCGATCGCGAAGAAGCCGGCGGCGTCCATCTTCTTGGCGATCGGCAGGATCTCGGCCGGCCGCAGCCGCCCACCCAGAAGCGTCTGATTGCCGTCCCGGAAAGTGGTGTCCGTGAGCCGCAGACGCGGCTGGTTGCGCTTCGCCACTACCTCGACGCGAGGGCGTGACGAAGATCTGCGTGACGGCGGGCGATCTCCCCGTCCTGGAGCCCGAGGATGCGCGCCGCCAGCCAGGCCGCGTTCTTGGCTCCGGCCTCTCCAATGGCCACCGTGGCGACAGGAATGCCAGCGGGCATCTGGACGATCGAGTAGAGGCTGTCCTGGCCGCCAAGATACTGGGTCGGCACCGGGACCCCGATCACAGGCAGGTCGGTCCAGGCGGCGACCACGCCCGGGAGGTGGGCAGCACCACCGGCCGCCGCGATCACGACTTTGAGACCGCGTTCACGTGCGCTGCTGGCCCACTCCATGACGCCGGCAGGATCCCGATGAGCGCTGCAAACCTTGAGCTCGGCGTCAATGCCAAGAGTATCGAGCTGCTGCATGCAGCCTTCCATCAAAGGCATGTCCGACTTGCTGCCGAGAATCACGCCCACCTCAGCCAAGAGCTGCCTCCTGTGCAATGTCCGATCGGAAATAGGCTCCGCTGAATCGTACCCGCACCGCTCCGGAGAGCGCCGCCAGGCGCGCGTCTGACACGTCGTCGCCGAGTCCGACAGTAGTCACGACGCGACCGCCTGAGGTGACGAGGCCGCGCTCGGCGATAAACCGGGTGCCGGCGTGGAAGACGAGCACGCCGGGTGGGATGGTGCCCAAGCCATCGATCGGGAAGCCGGTTTCGTAGCTGTCCGGATAGCCCGCGGAAGCGACCACGATGCCGACCGCCGACCGGGTCGTCCAGCTCGGCTCAGGAACCGTGGCGAGATCGCCCCGGGCGCAGGCGAGCATCAGTGCGACCAAGTCCGAGTCCAGCCGGGGCAGGACCACCTGCGCCTCGGGGTCGCCGAAACGCGCGTTGAACTCGAGCACCTGGAGGCCGGTCCGCGTCAGCATCAGGCCGGCGTAGAGGACGCCGCGATAACTGAACCCCATCGCGGCCAGCTCCCGGACGGCGGGTTCGAGCACGTTCGCCACCGCCTCCGCGACCAGTGCGTCACTCACGCCCACGGGTGGCGAGTAGGCGCCCATGCCACCCGTATTGGGACCGCTGTCGCCCTCGCGCGCTCGCTTGAAGTCGCGTGCCGGAGCGAGGGGAATGACGCTCCTGCCATCCGTGAGGCCTAGGAGCGAGAGCTCCGGGCCCTCGACGCGCTCCTCGAGGACGATCGTGCTGCCCGCCCGGCCGAAGGTCTTCTGGACCAGCATGGAGTCGATCGCGGCTTCCGCCTCATTAGGTGTGCTCGCCACGATCACGCCTTTGCCAAGCGCCAACCCGTCGGCCTTTACGGCGACCCGGCCCTCCCGCTCGCGCGCCCACTGGCGCGCCAAAGTGGCGTCCGTGAACACCTGGTAGGCGGGAGTCGGAATGCCTGCGCGCCGCATCACGTCTTTCGCGAAGGCCTTGCTGGACTCGATGCGGCCAGGCTCGCGGTCAGGGCCGAAGACCGGGATGCCCACGTCACGCAGCGCGTCGCCGACGCCCGCGGCGACCGCCGCCTCTGGGCCGAGCACGGCCAGACCGATTCGCTCCCGGCGCGCGAACTTGACGAGGCCGACCACGTCGTCCGCCTGGATGGCGACGTTCCGAGCCATGCCCCCGGTGCCTCCGTTGCCGGGGGCGCAGTAGACGCGCTGCGTGAGCTCCGACTGCATGCACTTCCACGCAATCGCATGCTCGCGGGCTCCAGACCCGATCACCAAGATTTTCAAAGTTCCGACCTAGCCGTAAGGCCTGGCTTTGCCAGGCCGTGTGAGTTGCCTCTTCCAGGAGAGGAAGACGTTGCGACGCCGACAAAAAGGAGGGTGGGCCCGCGGGGGGAACCTTGGTTCCCTCCGCGCTCTTACTCCCATTCGATGGTGCCTGGCGGCTTCGAGGTGATGTCGTAGACCACGCGGTTCACGCCCTTCACCTCGTTGACGATCCGGTTCGAGATCCGTGCCAGCACCTCGTAGGGAATGCGCGCCCAGTCAGCTGTCATCGCGTCCTCTGAGGTGACGATCCGAACGGCGACCACGTTGGCGTAGGTGCGGTAGTCACCCATGACGCCCACAGTTTCGAGTGGCGTCAGCACCGCGAAGGACTGCCAGACCTGCCGGTACAGTCCCGACTTCTTGATCTCGTCGACCACGATCCAATCGGCCTCGCGGAGCGTGTCCAGCCGTTCCCGGGTCACCTCGCCCAGGCACCGGATGGCGAGACCCGGACCCGGGAAGGGCTGGCGGTGGACCATGTCCTCGGGCATGCCGAGCTCGAGCCCGACGGCGCGTACCTCGTCTTTGAACAGGTAGCGGAGCGGCTCGACCAACCGGAAGCGGAGGCCGGGTGGAAGCCCGCCGACGTTGTGGTGGGTCTTGATCTTGACCGCCGAGGCGGCGGTGTCGGGTGCGGTGGATTCGATTACGTCGGGATAGAGCGTGCCCTGGGCGAGAAAGTCGATCTCGCCGATCGCCTGGGCCTGGTGCTCGAAGATTTCGATGAACACCCGGCCCACGATCCGGCGCTTCTCCTCGGGATCGGTCACTCCCGCCAGCTCGCCGAGGAAGCGGTCGGCCGCGTCGACGTAGCGGATGTCCATGTCGAGGTTGCCGTGCATCACGTCGAGGACGCGCTCCGGCTCTTCCCGCCGAAGCAGGCCGTTGTTCACGAAGACGCAGGTCAGCTGGTCCCCGACCGCCCGGTGTACGAGAGTCGCCGCCACCGCGCTGTCGACGCCGCCGGACAGCGCGCACAGGATGCGGCCACCGCCGACGGTGGCGCGGATCCGCTCGGTCGCCTCCTCGATGAAGGAGCCCGGCGTCCAGGAAGGCGAGCACCCGCAGACCTCGAGCACGAAGTTGCGAAGAACCTCCTTGCCCTGCGGTGTGTGGACGACCTCGGGATGGAATTGGATGCCGATGACGCCGGCGCCGTTGCTGAAGGCCGCCACCGGCGAGTTGGCGCTGGAGGCGAGCGAACGGAACCCGGGAGGCACTCGCGACACGTGGTCGCCGTGACTCATCCAGACCGGCAGCTCGCCCGGCAGGCCGGCAAACAGCCCGCCGGCATCGCTGACGGCGAGGAGCGCCGGGCCGTACTCGCGCCTTGCCCCCGGGGCCACCTCGCCGCCCAGGTGGTGCGCGATCAGCTGCATGCCATAGCAGATGCCGAGGACAGGGAGTCCTGAGCGGAGCGCCTCGGGGTCGACCTGCGGCGCCCCCGGCTCGTAGACGCTGGCCGGGCCGCCGGAAAGGATCAGGCCGCGGGGGTTGCGCTGCTTAATCTCGGACCAGGGCAGATCCCCGGGCACGAGTTCGCAATAGACGCCGGCCTCGCGGACGCGGCGGGCGATCAGCTGAGCGGTCTGGCTGCCGTAGTCGAGGACCAAGACCGTCTCGCGTTCGGTGCTCAGCGGAGGCACGACGGGGTCGGGCGCCTGGGTTTCGATGCCCGCGAATTCTATCCTTGTGTGGAAATGGCAATGAAGGCGATCGAGTACCTTCGCGGCGCTACCGCCGACGATGCCCGGCGTCTGCGCCGGCGCGGGATCCTGCACACCAACCAGCTACTGCACGCCTGCACCCTGGAGGTCGACCGAAAGACGCTGAGCCGGCGTACCGGTATCAGCGAGGACCGGCTCCTGGAGTTCGCACACCAGTCGGCGCTGCTCGAGATCTCGAGCCTCGAGCGCTGGCTGCCGGTCGTCCGCCGCCTTGGCGTGACCGACCTCAAGATCCTGCGCAAGCAGGATCCGGAAGTCCTCCAGCGGCAGATCGTGGAGGCGGTTGGGCTCGCCGGGGCGCCGACTCTGAGCACGGTCGAGTACTGGATCGGCCAGGCGCGCTCGATCGACATGATCGAGGAGTACGCACCCTCGGCGGCCGACGTGAGCCCGTCGCTCCTGGGCCAGACCGGCCCGGACGCCCTGCGAAGCTCCATTTAAGAGCCCAAGCTCCGGGGATGCGCGCACACCCTCTCCGCCGCTTCGCGGCGCCTCCCCGTCTGCAAGGGGAACGCCTACGTGCCTTCTCGCTAGAAGTAGGCCGCCCGGCGCAGCTTTAGGTTCTCGTAGATCCCTTCCTGGATCGTGCTGCGCACCTGGTCGGAGATGGACATGACCACTCCTTGGTCGTCGGCGGCATCGACGGGCATCTGGTCGGTCCGCACGGGTTCGTGGAACTGGATACGCCACTTGGAGGGCAGCGGGATGGTGCCCAGGAGCCCCAGCCAGGGGAAGAACGGCGTAACCGGAAAGTAGGGGAGCCCGGTCAGCCGCGCCACCGGCTCCAGGTTGCCGAGCATCGGGTAGATCTCCTCGGAGCCGACGACGCTGATGGGGATGATCGGCGAGCGCGAGCGGATGGCGACCCGCACGAATCCGCCGCGGCCGAAGCGGCGCAGACGGTAGCGCTCGCTCCAGGGCTTGCCGGTTCCCTTTGTCCCTTCCGGGAAGACCAGGACCAGCTCGTCGCGCTCGAGCAGGCGGATCGAGTCGTCGGCCACGCCGACCGTCTGTCCCGTCCGGCGCAGGAACCAGGAGAGCCAGGGCAGCCCGAAGAAGAACTGGTCCACCAGCGCGCGCGCATGCCGCCTGATGTGTGGCGGCTCGGTGAAGATTGCAGTCTTGATCATCGCCCCGTCCCAGGGCAGTACGCCGGCATGGTTGGCAACCAGGAGCCCTCTCCCTTCCCGAGGCACGTTGCCGATCCCCGTCGTCTCGACGCGCCAGTACTGGTGATAGATCCACTCGAAGATGGGCAGCAGGGACTCCGTCCACTCGCCGTCGAACCCGAAGTCGTCCACCGCCGTCTCGTCGTCACGGTCGGCAAGCTCTGACTGGCGCGAGAACCACTGGATGACCGCCAGCATCGAGGCGAGATCGATCACGTCGCGGCCCATGGCCTGGCGAAGCCCCACCGCCAGTGCGCCCGCGGCCTGCAGAGCGGAAGTGGAGAGCTCGGTGCGGACTCGGGAGATCGCGCTCGGCAGTGGCACCTGGGCCGGCCCGCGACTGCGGGAGCGGGCGCGATTGCGCTTGCGGAGCTCGACCGAAACGTCGGAGTAGAGCAGTCCCAGCTGGTGGCGGAGCTGATCCTCCTCCGCCGTCAAGCCGGAGGTCATCTCAGCACGTGCAGCGGCAGGCCGGCTTGCCGCCTCCGCTGCAGGTACATCGAGAGCTCGTATTCCTGCGGGCCCTCGCTTGGCATCTCGAATCCCCCCTCCAGGGCATCCGCGAAGGCGGCCAGCGTCTCTCGGGTCGTATGGGCCGGACGCCAGCCGAGGTCTTGCTCGAGCGCTGCGCAGTCGACCACGCAGCCGTAGGTGAGGAAGTCCGCCAGGTAACCCGGCATCTGGAAGCCCGACAGCTGAAGTCCGGTGCGCGCCAGGACCCGCAGGTACGGGAAGAGCGCGCTCCTCCGGCGCCGCTTCAGCATCCGGATCGCCTGACCGACGAGCAGCATCCCGTCGCCGGCGACGTTGAAGACACCGGGGTGGTCGGCGACCGCAGCCCGGTAGAGCGCCTCGACCGCGTCCTCCTCGTGCAGAAGCTGAAGGCGAGGGTCGAAGCCGATGAAGGTCGGGATCGGGGAGAGCTGGAAGTAGCGGCCGAGGGCGGTCGGCTGAGCGGCGCCCAGCCCGTGCGCGAAGCGAAGCGTCGTGGTCGCGATCTCAGGCTTGCGGACGGCGAAGTCCCAGACCAGCTGCTCCATCTCGAGAAGCTCGTCGCCCAGGAACTCGCCGGCCGGTCCTTTCCTGGCCTGGTCCTCGCGGATGAAGGACGGGCCATACGGCCGGCAGCCGTAGACGGCGACGCTCGATTTGACGACCAGGCGCTTGACCGTGCTGTCCTTGCCGGAGCAGGCAGCAAGCAGGTTCATGGTGCCGATCACATTCGTCTCGTGAACGGCCCGGTTTGTGGCATTGCCCTCGGTGAGGACCGCGCAGTGGACGACGGTGTCGACCTCGAGTCCCTGCACCAGCTTCTTGAGCAGCGAGTGACGTGTGTCTGCGTGCACGAACTCGGTGCGCTCGAGGGCAATCCGCGGATCCGCGACGTCGATTCCGTAGATGGCCACCACGTCGTCGCGCTCCTCGAGCCTTCGCGCAAGCCGCCCACCAAGGTGATGTGACACCCCGGTGACGAGCACCCTCATCGCGTCGAGGGTAAGCCGAAGACTCCGCTTACGGGTAGATGCCCCGCACGGTGTTTGCATTGGCGACCCGCTGCACCGCGAGCGCGTAGGCCGCCGTACGCATGTCGATGCGCTTGTTCACCGACGCGTGGAGGACTTCGTAGAAGGCCCGCGTGATGATGTGGTGGAGCTTGGTGTTGACCTCTTCCTCCTCCCAGAAGAAGGCCTGGAGGTCCTGAACCCACTCGAAGTAGGAGACGATCACCCCGCCCGCGTTGGCCAGGATGTCGGGAACCAGGAAGACTCCGCGCTCGGCCAGCACCTGGTCCGCCTCTGGGGTCAGGGCGGCATTGGCGGCTTCGGTGATCAGCCTCGCCTTGACGCGGTCGGCGTTTCGCTCGGTGATCTGGTGCTCGATCGCGGCCGGCACCAGGATCGTCACCGGGAGTTCGAGCATGTCCTCGTTGGAGATGTCCGCGGCGGACTTGAAGCCCGCCACCGTGCCCCGCACCTGAACGTGCTCGTCGAGAGCTGAGAGGTCGAGGCCCTTGGCGTTGTAGACGGCGGCTTTGGAGTCGCTGACGGCGACCACGCGCAGACCGGCCTCGGTCAGCAGCCGGGCCACCGAGCGGCCGACCTTCCCGTGCCCCTGGATCGCCACCGTCGGCGTCTCCTCCTCCACGTGGAGGTACTTGATCGCCTCCAGCGTCAGGTAGGTCACCCCACGCCCGGCGGCGTCCTTCCGCCCCTCTGAGCCGCCGACGTCGGTCGGCTTACCGGTCACCGAAGCGGTCACCGAGTGGCCCGAGTGCATCGAGATCGTGTCCATGATCCAGGCCATGACCCTGGCGTCGGTGCCGAGGTCGGGCGCCGGGATGTCCCGCTCGGGGCCGATGAGGAGCGCGATCTCGGTCGCGAAGCGCCGCGTGAGGTGTTCGAGCTCGTTCGCGGAAAGCTGGCGGGGGTCGACGTCGACACCCCCCTTCGCGCCGCCGTACGGGATGCCGACGACCGCGCATTTCCAGGTCATGAGCATTGCCAGCGCCTTGACACTGTCGAGCGAGAGTCCCGGCTGGTAGCGGATCCCGCCCTTGGCCGGGCCGCGGCTGATGTTGTGGTGGACCCGGTAGCCGGTGAACACCTTGACGCTGCCATCGTCGAACCGGACCGGGAAATGGACCGTCAGCTCACGCTTGACCTCGCGGAGCAAACGGCGGGTGTCCTCGGAGAGGCCGAGCACGTCAGCGGCAGCGTCGAAGCGGCGCTGCGCGGTTTCGAAAGCCGTCCGTGTTTTGACGCCGACCGCCATCTAACCAATCACCCTCTTCAAGTGGTTCCCGAGACGGCTCCCGGGGATCGTGCGGATACTACCCCCCACCCGCCGATAATCCCAGCCTAAGTTGTCGCTCCGTCGCCGCCGCCGGCTGGCGGGATACGCCCTTGTCTCCCTGACGGCCCTCGTCTTCGGCTTCCTGCTGGCGGCCCAGCTGCGGGCCCAGCTCCTGATCCCGGGCAACAGCGTGGCCCGCAACCAGGCCCTGGTGCGCACGGTTATGGACCTTGAGAAGCAGAACGGACAGTACCGTTCCGCGATCGGTGCCGTGCGCGGCCAGCTGGATTCCCTTGAGGCGGATGCCGCGCGGCGCTCGGACTCGACCCGGCGCCTGGAGCAGGAAGTCGCGGGCCTGCGCGCCCAGGGCGGGCTCACCGCACTCCACGGCCCCGGCGTCGCCATCTCGCTGGCCAGCGGGAGGCCGGGTGCGGAACCCCTGGGTGAGAGCGCGTGGCTGGTCAACTTCCAGGACATCGAAGACGTCGTCCAGGTCCTATTCGCGGGCGGTGCCGAGGGCGTAGCCGTCAACGGCCGCCGGATCACGCCGGCCAGCTCATTCGCGGGCTCTGCGGCCACGGTCGTCATCGATCAGGGCCCGCCGCTGACGCCGCCTTACCGGGTCGCGGCGGTCGGTAATCGGACCCAGATGGAGCAGATTCTCAACGATCCCTCCCGGCTCGGGGACCTGCGCAACCGGCAGCGTCTCTACGGGGTCCAGATCTCCTGGACGGGAAGCCCCGAGCTTTCGCTGCCGGCCTATGACGCCGCCGTCCAGGTGACCTACGCGCATGCCTCGTAGACCGCTATCCGCGGCCGCGGTCGGCCTCCTGGCCGCCGTGCTGGCGTTCGTCGGAACGGTTCAGCTGCGGAGCCAGGCCGAGGTGCAGAGGAGTCTTGAGGCCCAGGATCCGGCCGCGCTCGCCTTCCTGATCGACGACCTGCACACGGCCAACGACCGGCTGGTGGCCGAGGTCGCCGCACTGACCGCCCGGCGCGATTCCCTGAGCACAAGCGGCGGCGCCGCCGCCAACCAGCAGCTGAGCGAGGAGGCGACCCGGCTTCGCATCATCGAGGGGATCGTGCCCGTCCACGGACCCGGCGTCACGATCACCGTCGATGCGCCCTTGACGCCGTTCGACCTCGAGGATGCGGGCAACAACCTGCGGCTGGGCGGCGCGGAGGCGGTGACCATCAACGACCGCCGGATCGTGACGAGCAGCGTTTACCAGGAGTCGGTGGGCGCGATCACGATCGACGGTGTGGCGACCCACGCGCCCTGGACATTCGTGGCGATCGGCGACCCGGGCCACCTGCAGGCGGCGGCCGAAGTGATGACGCGCTCACTGAAAAGCGACCCCCGCGTCCGGCAGGCCGCCTACCGCTTTGACGCGGACGTCGCGATCCGAGCTACCGTGCTGCCCCGGCCCTTCGTGTACGGGTCCGCGTAGTACCCGAGTTCGCGGCCAGCCGGTCGACCTTTCGCGCCAGCTCATCGACCTTGTCGGAGAGCCGCTCGACCTCCCGCCGGCTGGGCAGCATCAAGCGCTCGAGCGCGCGTTCGAGCGCGCTCTCGACCAGCTCTTCGAGTTCTCCGCGCCGCCGCTCGACCTCGTTCGAGACCAGCGCTGCCGGCACGTTGAGCGTTCGCCGGAAGTAATCGAGCAGCGCCTGCCCGCGCTCGTGACCATTGCCGTCGCCGCTCGCGTAGCGCCCGCCGCGCTTCTCCTCGCCCATCACGATCTGGGAGAGGATCAGAGGCGTCAGGTCGCTGCCGGTTTCGCGGTCGACGACCTCGATGTCGTGGCCGTCCCTCACCAGAGCCGAGATGCCGTCAAGGGTGATGTACCGGCTTGTCCGCGTGTCGTAGAGCTTGCGGTTGGCGTACTTCTTGATCAGGTGCTTCTCGGCCATGACGTTCGCGATTCTAACGCATTGCGTTATGATCCGCGGCAATCGGTCCTATGGCCCGACGTCCGAAGTGGATGAACAGCAAGCAGTAAAAAGGGGTCGTCAGACATGGCACCTACGCGCAAGAAAGCCCAACCACAGAGCCTGGTTGATCAGTTTCGCGAGGCGATCGAATCGCGGATCCCGCCCGACTGGCGCCGCCAGGCGGAGCGGCAGTACAAGGACCTGCGCAAGCAGTTCGACAAGCAGTACAGCGAGTCGCAGAAGAGTCTGGCGGCCTTCCGGAAGCAGGTCGATCAGCGCCTGAATCGGGTCGCTGAAAGGGGTGAGCTGGACAAGCTCACCAAGCGTATCGAGGGCCTTCAGCAGGAGATCGAGAAGCTGACGCGGCAAGCGACCGGTGGCGGCAACCGCAAGCAGGAGACCGCTGCCACCGCGAGCCCGGCCCGCACCTCCGGCCGGCGCGCCAGCACCGCCAAAGCGACTGCCGCCAACACTGCTGCCGAGAAGACGACCGCCACCAGGGCGACGACTCGGAAGACACCCACGGCGGCCCAGAAACCGCCCGCGAGCAAGACAACCCGGCGCGCCGCGGCGGCTACACCGGGCCGACCGGCCAGGGCACCGCGAAGGGCCGCCCCGGCCGCTTCCGAGGAGCCAGCCCCGGCGCCTGAGAGCCAGGGTCCGGAGTCCCCAAGCGCAGGTTAGAGCGACCCATAGACAAGGGCTCCGCCGACCGCAACCGCGGCTGGGCGGAGTCCTTCCCATGTCCGCGGGTTGAGCTCGAGCGGGTCGCTTTCGAGCACCTGGAAGTCGGCCAGCAGACCCGGCTCCAGCGAGCCCCGCCGCCTCTCTTCGAAGGCCGCGTAGGCCCCGGCTGACGTGTAGGCGGCAAGCGCCTGGAGCCTGGTCAAGCCCTGACGAACGTCCACGATCGCGGAGCGCATCTGCTGCCAGGGGTCAGGGTCGGGAACCACGGGTAGGTCGGAGCTGAAAGCCAGGGGCACGCCGCCGCCGAGCAGCGCGCGGTGCGCTGCGAGATGCGGATACAGCTGGGCGGGGAAGGCAGCCGCGAGCATTGACTGGGGACCGCCGCCAGGTCTCCGGCGGCCATGGGCTGTCTGTGAAGCGATTCGCAGATCGGCGGCCACAGACGCGAACATCGGCTGCATTACCGCCACCATTCCTAGCGCTGCCAGACGGCGGACGAGGTCGGGCGGGCAGGCAGTGCAGTGTTCGACGCGGTGCCGGAGCCGGCGCGCCGCCGGACCCGCTGCCTCCACCGCATCGCACATGGCTTCGATCGCCGCGTCGCCGATGGCGTGCGCGGCGACCTGGAGATCGCGGGCGGTGGCCTCGGCGACGATCCGGCGGAGCTCGTCGGGGGGTGTCCGCCAGTTGGCAGGGCAGCCCCGAATCGCG
>CAZHAC010000044.1:0-16228 GCA_964529765.1 uncultured Actinomycetes bacterium | reverse complement strand
CATATCGCCTGGTACTCGGGCGGAGCGCAGCGCGAGCTTCAGGCCAAGGCCGCCGCCGAGGCGGCCCGCGTGCTGCGCGGCGAGCCCGCCCTGCACGCCCTGACCCTGCCTCAGCGGTAGAGGGCGATCCCGAGGGCCGCCGCCAGGACGATGACCGCGAGCGGCGGCAGCCGCCTGGTGGCGGTTACCGCGAAAGCCCCCGCGACGACGGCGAGCGCTCGGTAATCGAAGCCGTGCGCGAACGCCAAGCGGAGCATGACCAGCGGCAGCACCGCGACGAAGGCCAGGCTCACGCCCTGCACGAAGTCAGCCGCCGCGGGCAGGCTGCCGAATCGTCTGTGAAGCGAGTTGATTGGCAGCACCAGCAGCGGCGGGATGGCGGCGGCCAGCAGTGCCAGCGCGGCACCGACCCAGCCGAAGACCAGGTAGCCGAGGCTGACGACCCAGAGCCCCGTCGGGCCCGGCGTCACCTGGCCGACGGCGAGGGCGGCTCCAAAGTCCGTTTCCGTCGCCCAGTGGCGGCTCACCAGGTCCTGTTCCAGGCTGGGCAGGTTGCCGAGCCCGCCGGTGGAGAGAAACGAGGCCTTGAGGAAGATCCAGAAAAAGGTCAGAACAGCCATCGCCTCAGCCTCCGGTCTGCCGCTTCCGCAGCAGCCAGCGGATGAAGGCCAGGACCACGCCGGCGCCGACAAACATCAGCACCACTGGTGGCCGCAGGAGCAAGTAGCAGGCCGCGGCTCCGAGCAGGACCAGCAGGCTCGCCGCGAGCGACAGCCGGCTCGCGGCCGCGCTGGCACGCAGGGGAGGTGTCGCGATCCGCACAGTCGTCACCAGGCTCATCCCCGCTACCGCCGCGACCACGCCGCGGAGGCCGATGGCCGTGAGCGGGGAGCCGCTGACGAGAGCGAAGGCGATCGTGAAGAGCACGGTCACCGTGGCGCTGGGCACCACAAGCCCGAGCAGAGCCCACAGCACGCCCGCCGCCCGGTCCTGTCGCCACCCGATGATGGTCGCCAGCGCGAGCAGGTTGATCCCGGGAGGCAGCTGACAGAGGGCCCACGCCTCCGAGTACTCGGCGGCGGTCATCCACCCCCGTCTTTGGACGAACGCGTCGTAGACGAGCAGCTGGGTCGCCTGGCCACCTCCAAAGGACTGGAAGCCGATCTGGGTCCAGATCCTGAGCTGTGCGGCTGGCGGAGGCGGAGGTGCCGGCCAGGCGCCGCCGGGCTCGGGCGGGTTACGGTCTGTCAAGCGACTGAGGTTACCAGCGTTACGAAGTAACAAATGTGACGTTCAGAGGCGTGAGATAATCGACCAGACATCGAATTACCAGGAGAGGCATGTATGGCAACCGAGCCCAAACGGTACAGCGAGACCGCCGAGGTCAGCTTCCTCGGCAAGCGCCTGCAGGTGCTTGACCTCTCGCGCGAGATCTCGCCTGCAATCCCTGTCTATCCGGGCCACATGAAGGTGGCCATGTGGGACCACATGACACACGCCGAGTCGCGGCTGCGCCTGGGCGACTCACCGTTCCGAGGCTATGGAGTCAAGGGCATCGCATTCTGCGACCACGACTCCACCCACATGGACGCCATCTACCACTTCAACGAGGATCGTCCCGACCTAACCATCGAGACCTTCGCCATCGAGAACTGCTTCCTGGAGGCCGTCTGGATCGACCTCTCGGACGCCAAACCCCGGACCAGCATCCCGCTCTCACGCGTCAAGGAGGCGATGGCCGACGCGGGCGTCGACGCCCTTCCACGCGGGGGAGCTCTCCTCTACTACACGGGCGCCGCAAAGAAGTGGGGCGAGCCGCTGGAGTTCGTCCACAACTATCCCGGCCTGGACGAGGAGGCTTCTCGCTGGATCCTCGACCAGGGAGTGCTCAACGTCCTCACTGACGCGGTGTCCACGGACAACCCCGCCGACCTGGGATATCCCAATCACCGCGCCCACGCTGAATACCTCGTCAACCACACCGAGGTCGTCAACAACATCGAAAGAATCCCGCGCCACTCCGGCTTCAGTGTGATGATCATCCCGCTCCGGCTGGTTGGCGGTACCGGCTCCCCCGTCCGCATCTTCGCGGTTTGGGAGTCGTGACGCCATCCGCACCGCCGGCGGGCCTGCGCTGGGTAAAGGAGCCCGAACCCGAGGAGCGCGAGGACACGCTCGCCGTCCAGGCGACCGTCCGCCGAATCATCGAGGCGGTCCGTGACGACGGTGAGCAGGGCCTGCGGGAGTACTCGCGGCAGTTGGACGGTTGGGATCCAGAACGATTTCGGGTCTCGCAGACTGAGATCGAGCGCGCCTATGAGGCCGTCGGCGACGCCGCGGTCGAGGACATCCGGTTCGTGCACGAGCAGGTGAAGTCATTCGCCAGGGCTCAGCTCGAGAGCTTGCGTCCGGTAGAGGTTTCTCCGCACGCTGGAATCACCCTTGGCCATCGCCTGATCCCCGTCAACTCGGTCGGCTGCTACGTCCCAGGCGGCCACTACTCGCTGATCGCGTCTGCGCACATGCAGGTGACCACCGCCAAGGTCGCCGGGGTGCAGCGTGTGCTCGCATGCGCGCCGCCGCGCAACGGGAAAGGCATCTGGCCGGCGACCTTGGTCGCCATGCACCTCTGCGGAGCGGATGAGATCTACGCAATCGGCGGTGTCCAGGCCCTGGCGGCGATGGCTCATGGCACTGCCGAAATCCGGCCGGTCGACATGATCACCGGCCCCGGCAACGCGTATGTGGCCGAAGCCAAACGGCAGCTCTTCGGGCAGGTGGGCATCGACCTGCTGGCAGGGCCGACCGAAATCCTGATCATCGCGGACGCCGCAGCCGATCCAGACATCGTCGCCGCTGATCTGCTCGGTCAAGCGGAGCACGGACCGACGTCGCCGGCCCACCTGGTGACCAACTCGCCGGCGCTGGCGGACGCCGTGTCCGAAGCCCTGGACACGCAGCTGGAATCGCTTCCCACGCGAAATATCGCCGGCGAGGCGTGGCGGCGGCGTGGTGCCATAGCGGTGGTAGCGAGCCGCGAGGACATGGTCGAATACTCGGACTGGTTTGGCCCGGAGCATCTCGAGGTGCTCACCGAAGAGCCGGGCTGGTACCACGATCGGCTCACCAACTACGGCTCGATCTTCCTCGGCGAGGAAGCCACCGTCGCCTACTCCGACAAGGCGATCGGCACCAACCACACGCTCCCAACCGGTCGTGCCAGCCGTTACACGGGCGGACTCTGGGCGGGGAAGTTCATCAAGGTCGTTACCTACCAGCGGCTGAGCCCGGAGGGCAGCAACTTCATCGCGCCCTACGCGGACCGGATCGCGTCAATGGAGGGAATGCTCGGCCACGCATTGACGGGCGAGCGCCGCCTCAAGAAGTACGGGGGGTGAAGGCCTAGACCTTCACCCGCCCGACCACCCCCTGTCCGCGGCCCTCGATTTGGATCCCGACGCCCGGGGACAGAGCCGCCAGCCCCTCCAGCACCCAGCGTCCGGTCGCCTCGTCGGCAAGAATCGGCGCTCCTCTCACCCAGCGCTCACGCTCCATCAAGAGGTCGATGGGGTGGAGGGAGATCTCGGTGACTTCGCGGCCGTCGAACTTGGTCTCGGCAACCACGCTCGTCCAGAAGCGGTTGTCCCAGAAGCCGCGAGGCTCTCCGGATCGGATCGCGCCGACCTCGTCGGTGACATCAACAGGCAGAGCGTCGTATGGCAGCCCGTGCTTCTCGTAGGCGGGTGCCGGCTGCCGCTGAAGAGTTTCGATCTCGAAGACGAAGCTCCCGAGTGACAGGAAGATCGGCTTGCCCTTGTAGATCTCGATTCCGCGCAGCATGTGCGGCCCTGATCCCATCACGATGTCGGCCCCGGCGTCGATCGCGGCGCGCGCCGTGTCGACGATGAAGCCGGCGGGTATCTCCTGGTTCATGTCGCCGGCCGGTCCTTCGTGGGCATGAAGGCTGACCGCGACTACGTCGGCCTGCCGCCGCGCGGCGCCGATCGCCTTGACGAGGGCAGCGAGGTCCCCCCGGTGCGGCTTGCTGATGACGCAGGACCTGTCGCTCTTGAAGAAGCTGGCACCGAGAAACGTGTGTGCGTCTGGATTGGCGTGACCCATCAGGGCCGCGAACTGGGCCCGATGCCGGAAGGCGGCCGCAGTACCGAGCGCCTCGTCGAGCTCGACCAGTGCGTCAAAGAGGCGCGGCTCCAGGTGGTACTCGAGGCTGAAGCGAAGCGGATTGACGCCCGGGCGACCATCCATGTCAGGCCGGCGAGCGACCGCCATGCTGTGCTCGACGTTGGTCGACGTTACCGCGAGGAGCGCGATCCTCCCGCCGGGCGTGTCGGCGTAGCCGGGGGCGCGTGCCTCGCCCAGGCTGGCGCCGGCGCCCGCCGTCACCAGGCCGCGCTTCTCGATTTCTTCGAGCAGATCCATCAGGCCCTTCGGGCCATAGTCGGCGACATGATTGTTGCCGGTCCCGACCAGGTTGAAGCCACACCATTTCAGCTCGTCGAGCACGAACGGCTTGGAGTATTGAAAGGCGCTCGGGTGGTTGACGTTGGGCACGATCGGATCGCGAGGAGTTCCCATCTCGAAGTTCGTGAACGCCGCATCCGCCGACCGGAGGAGATCGACCAGCGCCTTGAAGCGGGGGTGCTGGTTGTGGGAGAGCCTGCGCGTGATCATGGAGTCTCCGGTCGCCATCAGCGTCGTCATCGATCCCTCCGGGTTAGAAATCCGATCTTGGCAATCACTTGGGTCGTACGCCAGCATACTGGGTCACAACCGTGACTTTTACTGGTGGTTACATCGGCTGAATTCGGCAGAGCGCCTTGCTGCTGAGCGCGCCGGCGCCTCGCGGGTGTCTTGACAGCCGGCGAATGGTGGCCCCATGATCCTGTTAACGGCCGTCACGTTGTAACAACCGCCACGCGCCGTGACCGCTGACGGAGGGGTTGATAGGTCTCGATGGATTTCCGGTTGACGCAGCGGCAATACGAGCTGCAGCAGCTCGCCCGCAGGTTCGCCTACGAGGAGATTCAGCCGCGGGCGCGTGAGCTGGACAAGGCGACGAATCCCCGCGATGCCTACCCGGTCGACCTCATCCGGCGTGCTTCCGAGCTCGGCCTCCGGACGCTCAAGATTCCGCACGAGTACGGCGGCCTCGGCGCTGATGTCCTCACCGAGGCGATCGTGCTCGAGGAGATCGCCGTCGGCGACGTGGGCTTCGCGATGACGCTCGCCCACTGCTGGCGCGAGGGCTACTTCATGGCCACCTGTACGACTCGAGAGCAGCGTGAGCGCTTCTTGCCTGACTTCCTGGCCGATCCGGAATACGTCACGTCCTATGGACAGACGGAAGACCATGCCGGCAGTGACAACAGCCTGCCTTACACAGGCGACCTGGATGCCGGCCCGCACACGTCGGCCGTGCTGAACGGCGACGAGTGGGTCATCAACGGCCGCAAGCGCTTCATCACCAGCGGCAACACGAGCCGGATGATGGTGCTGATGGCGCGGACCGACCGCACCGTCCCTTTCATCGAGGGCATCTCAGCCTTCCTGGTACCGATGGACAGCCCGGGCGTGCGGATCGGGCGCTTCGAGGACAAGTTCGGCCTCCGTCTCAACCAGAACGTCGAGGTGATCTTCGAGGACGCGCGGATCCCGCGCGACAACCTGGTGGGCGGTCTCAACGACGGCCACCGGGTGCTCGAGCCGATCCGCTTCGGCTCCAAGACCAAGGAAGCCGTGCGGGCGCTGGGGGTGGCCAGGGCAGCCTACGAGCACGCTGACGCGTACGCGCGCGAGCGCGTCCAGGGTGGAGCGCCGATCATCGAGCACGAGTCGATCTCGACGCTGCTGGGCGAAATGGCGACCCGCATCGAGCTGGCCCGGACGCTGATCTGGCGTGCGGCTTGGGCGGCCGACCACGACCGTGAACGTGTACGGCCGCTAGAGGACATGGCAAAGCTGACGGCCTCGGAGACGGCGGTCTGGGTTGCCACCCATGCAATCCAGGTCTTCGGCGCCCGCGGTGCGATGCGGGACTACCCGATGGAGAAGCTGGTCCGCGACGCGGCCACGATCCTGCTGCCGCCCATTGGCAACACGGCGGTGCAGGTTCGGCTGGCGAACTGGTTGCGCAGGCATCCCGGCCCGGGCATGATGATTGCCGGCGTGGCTTCCGGGGAGCCGCTGGTCGCTCCTGTCCGCGTGTAGCAAACGTTGAAAAAAAACGTTTGTTACATCGCTCGTTCTGCGCTAGAGTGCGTCGGATGCGGAACTTGGTGCGTGTAACCATGGTTTCCGTCGACCTGCAGCGGGGTCTCGCATGAGCGTCCTCGCTCGACGGCGTCGTGGACCAGCAATCTCATTTGGCGATTGGAACGTGGGTCGGGTTCTCGCCATGGTGGCGCTGTGGTTGCTCGTCCTGGTGGTGGTCGGCCCTCTCGCCTGGGCGGTGCTGTCCTCGCTCAAGCCGGACGCCGAGACCAGCACGTACCCGCCCACCATCTGGCCCCACCAGTTGACTCTGCACAACTACGAGAAGCTGTTCACGGTCCTGCCGTTCACCACCTTCTTCGTGAACAGCTTGATGGTCGCGTTTGCGACCAGCATCCTGACCATCCTTCTGTCCGCGTCGGCAGCGTATTCGACAGCGCGCTTCCGTTCGGCCATCGCCGAAGCCACGAGCGCGATCGGCCTCGTGGCCTACATGCTGCCGGGGATCCTGATCGTAGTTCCGGTCTTCGCGGTGGCGCAGGCCATCCATGCTCTGGACTCGCTGCCGGCCCTGGTCGTCATCTACTCGGCGTACTTCGTGCCCTTCGGCGTCTGGCAGCTGCGGTCGTACTTCTCAGGCATCCCAGTCGAGCTCGAGGACGCGGCGATGGTCGATGGCGCGAGCCGCCTCGAGGCGTTCTACATGGTGGTCCTGCCCCAAGCGCTCCCCGGTCTGATCGCGACCGGGATCTGGACGTTCACCGTGGCCTGGAACGAGTACCTGTTTGCGTCATTACTGCTCTACACACAGTCTCACCAGACGCTGAGCATCGGACTGTCCACGGTTCTCGTCAGCGACAACAACCTCTACTCGTGGGGCGTCCTGATGGCCGCCTGCACGCTGATGACCGTCCCCGTGATGGTCATCTTCATGGTTATCCAGCGCAGCCTCGTTGCCGGCCTCAGCAGCGGTGCGGTGAAGGGATGAGGCGCGACACGGAGGAGGCGCCGCGGCCTATCAGAGCCGCAAGCGCATCGCAAGCAGGAGGAGGATCGCTGTGACTCTGGAGCCCGGAAACGAGACCTTCGGCCTACCGGCCGATCCGTCATCGGCGTTTACCAAGGCCTTTAATAAGCAGTGGAACCGCCGGCGGTTCCTCGGCATGGCCGGCGCCTACATGGCTGGGGCGATGTCGATCGAGGCGCTGGTCGCCGCGTGCAGCAGCGGAACGCCGACGACCAACTCGAACAACGCCGCCAACAAGAACGGCGGCATCAAGGTGATCAACTTCTTCACCACCGAGGACGACCCGCCGACGCAGGCCAACCTGAAGGCGGCGATCGACGCCTTCGAGGCGAAGAACCAGGACATCCACATTTCGCCAATCCTGATCAGCGGCAACGAGCGCGACGAGCGTGCGCGCACCGGTCTCGCCGTGGGCCAGGACCTGGGCATCTTCGAGATCGACCGGGCTTACAGCCCGTCCTTCGTCGACGCCGGCTACCTGCTGCCGCTCGACGACCTGATCAACTCCATCGGCGCCGACCAGTTCACCGTCGGTACCCGGCAGGTCATCGGTGGGCACGACTACGTCTTCCCGTACGGCGGCGGCCCCTTCTGTTGCTGGTACCGCACGGATCAAGGCAGTGCGCCGCAGACGATCGACGACCTGACCAACTTCGCCAAGTCCCATACCGGTGGCGGGAAGTACGGCATCTCGCTCGCGACCGGTGGGCCGGTCGCGGTCGCCGACACAATGCCGATGTTCGTTTGGTCGTTCGGCGGCGACTACTTCGACCGCAACGGCAACGTGATCTACGACAAGACCCCGGTTGGCGACGCCATCAACGCGGTTGCCACCCTCATGAAGTACGCGCCACCCGGAAACAGCAACTGGTCGGCCTTCAAGCACATCGACAACTTCCTGAGCGGCCTGGTTTCGCTTTCGCCCTGGGCTGGCCGGCTGGGAGTGAATCTGTTCGAGCAGAAGAACGCGAACGAGTCGAAGGCCGGCGTCGTCGCTCCACCCTGGGGACCACAACGGATCGGATTGACCAGGTGGAGCACGCTGGCGATCGACAAGAAGACGCAGTTTCCGGACGAGGCCAAAAAGTTCATCCAGTTCCTTCTCACCGGTGACGCCGGCGTGAAGTATGCGAACAGCGTTCCGGGCCAGTTGGTACCGGCCATCAAGAGCGTGCGCACGGCGGCGGCCGCCGACCAGTCCGATCCCTTCATCAAGGCTCACCCCGACTGGGTCCAGACGCTCTACAACCAGGTCGACAAGGGCACCGACTACGGAGGCCCGATGGGTGCTGTCGCCGACGGCACGCTCAAGCTCTACAACGGCCCCGGAGCGCCTTGGTCGCAGACCGCGTTCGGCGCCAACAACATCGACATGCAGATGCTGCAGAAGATCACCCTCCAGAACATGTCGCCCTCCGATGCCCACAAGTGGGCCGCCGACCAGTACAAGGCGGTCGTCAAGGACTACAAGAGCAAGCACCCGAACTGGAAGCCCTACAACGGCTAGATGGCCAGAGCAAACCTCGTAGCCGGACCGTTGCGGACCGCCCGCTGGCGCACGAGCGCCAGCGGGCTCCGGTTACCGCGGCTCGGGCTGCGGCTTCCGGACGGCTGGCTCGGCGTACTGATGGTGCTGCCGGCGCTGACGCTGATGTCCCTCTACGTCCTCTACCCGCTGGTGCAGGTCATCCTGGGAAGCTTCTTCCAGTCGTACACGCTCGGACAGTCGGGCCACTTCGTCGGCTTCGCCAACTTCCAGGCCATCCTCAGCAACGACACCTTCCTGCCCTCGCTCGGCCGCTCGATCTACTACACGGTCGGCAACATCGTGCTCCAGCTCGTCCTCGGGCTGGCCTTCGCGATGCTGCTGAACATGAACCTGCCGGGCCGCAACATCGCGCGCGGAGCCGTGCTCTTCCCGTTCATCGTCCCGGCCGTGGTGGCTGCGCTGATCTGGACGTATGCGCTCGACCCGCTGACCGGCGTCGTCAATTACGTGCTGCTCTCAAATCACCTGATCGACAAGCCGCTGCAGCTCCTGTCGAACCCGGCGACCGCTATGAACACGGTCGTCCTGATCTCGACCTGGAAGTACATGCCGCTGATCATCATCCTGTTCTTGGCGCGTCTGCAGACGATCCCGGTCGAGGTTGTCGAGGCCGCCCGCTGTGACGGAGCGACGCCGATGCAGATCTTCCGTCACGTTGTCTGGCCGTGGCTCGTGCCGGTGGTCCTCGTCGCCGTTATGGCGCGCACGATCCTCAGCTTCAACGAATTTGAGATGCCCTATCTGCTGGCCCACGGGGGCCCGCTTGGCACGGTCAACACCCTTCCCGTGCTGGTGCGCGAACTGCTCAACGACGAGGTCGACATGGGTCGCGCCGCCGCCGTGTCACTGATCATGATGCTCATCCTCGCGGTCGTGCTTGCCGGTTACGTATTCGCCTACCGGCGCGGCGAGCGGACCCTCGAGGGCTAGAAAGAAGGAGTCCGCGCCATCGCTGACGTAGAGATCGACCGCATCACTAAGACCTTCGTCGCCTCGGCGCCGCCGGGACAGAAGCCGCCGGCCGCCCTCGAGGAGATGTGCGTCAAGATCGAGGACCACGAGTGCATGGTCTTGGTCGGTCCGTCCGGGTCCGGCAAGAGCACCGCACTCCGCATCGTCGCCGGCCTCGAGCAGGCCAGCAGCGGCGATGTTTTGATCGGTGGGCGCACCGTGACGAAGCTGCAGCCACGCGAGCGCAACATCGCCATGGTGTTCCAGTCGTATGCGCTCTATCCGCACATGGATGTCGAGGACAATCTGTCTTTCGGTCTCCGCCTGGCGGGCGAGAACCGTGTTGAGATAACCCGACGCGTGCGGGAGGTGGCGGAGGCGCTCGACATCGGCAAGCTCCTGCGTAGAAAGCCTCGTCAGCTCTCGGGCGGGCAGCGTCAGCGCGTGGCCTTGGGGCGGGCGATCGTGCGCCGCCCGGATGTCTTTCTCATGGACGAGCCACTTTCAAATCTGGACGCGCAGCTGCGCGTCCAGACACGCGTCGAGCTCGAGCGCCTGCATAGGCAGACCGGAAGTACGGTCATCTACGTCACCCACGACCAGACCGAGGCGATGACGCTGGGCGATCGGATCGTTGTTTTGAAGGATGGACGCGTGCAGCAGGTGGCCAAGCCCACCGATATCTATTCGGCCCCGGCCAACGTCTTCGTCGCCCGGTTCATCGGCAGTCCTTCGATGAACATGCTGCCTCTCGAGGTCACCGCCGAAGGCTCGCAGGTGGCCCTCGCAGGCCCGAACATCAAGTTGCCGGTTCCGATCGACCGCGCGCGCCGCGCTCGACTCACCCCTGGCCAGCGGGTTCTACTGGGCATCCGGCCCGAGCATGTTCGGGACATAGCCGCGACCGAACGTCTCGATTTGCCGCGCATTACCGGGCGAGCCGAGGTAGTCGAACGCCTCGGCTCGGAGACGCTCGTTTACGTGCGCGTGGGCACAACGCTCGTGACAGGCCGGTTCGGAGGCAGCTACGGCGCGGCTCCCGAAACCCCCTTCACTATCGGCATTGACCTCCAGGATGCACACATCTTCGACGAGAGCACGGGTCTCAACGTCGAAGCGGAAGCTGGGGCCGGCGAGTCGCAGTCGCGAATCGCCGTTCACGCTTGATGCCTTAGCGGAGGTAGAATGCCGGGGTCGGACGAGATCGTAGGCACGCTCTCGTTACGACCTGACAGGAGGTTCGAACCCATAACTCGCGAGCGACCCGCGCGCTTCATTCTGCTTGTCTATCGCATGCCGGCGACGCCTACTGCCGGCCGCGTCGCGGTGTGGCGGCTGCTCAAGAAAATGGGCGCCATCTACCTCCAGCAATCGCTGTGCGTGTTTCCCGATAACGCCAAGCTTCGCCGGGAGCTGGATGCGGTGCTGAAGCGAATCGAAGACAGCTCAGGTGAATTCCATCTCCTGCCTCTGCGCCAATTGCCGCCCGAAGAGGACGCCAAGCTGGCCGACCAGTTCCTCGAGCAGACCAACAAGCACTACGAAGAGATCATCGAAAACTGCGAGGTGAACTTCACCAAGGAAGTAGAGTTCGAGACGTTCCGCAAGAACTTCACCTACGAAGAAGCGGAAGAGATTCGCATCGAATTCGAAAAGATCGTCAACTGGTTCGAGCGTGTGCGCGAGCGTGATTGGTTCAACTCACCGCGCGAAGCCGACGCCCGAGCGTGGATTGAGAAGTGTGAGCGCATGCTTGAGGACTTTGAGGGCAAGGTTTACGAGGTGCAGGAGAAAGCAGGTGCCACCGCTGGGATGGCGCCGCGTTCCAACCATCGCTCGCGCCGGCGCACCCGCCGAGGAGTCGCGCCCCGCCATGAGACCTCCACAGCCGAAGCGGGCCCGGATCGCCCTGCCGAAGGCCGCGCGCCCAAACCAGCGTCGGCAGGCGAGAAGAGCTAGAGGGCTCCGCTTCCGCTAGTAGTCGCCGCGGCGGATCCCCGCGAGCACCCGCATCCCGCGCAGGAGCGTGGGCGCGCCGCCGGGCACCAGAGCGGCTTCGAAGGCGCCCAGGGCCTCTCGCTCGGTGGCTCCCAGCCGCAGCGCCCGCCGGAGATGGCCGGCGATCGCCTCCTCGGACTCACCGCGGAAGGCGAGCAGTACGCACGCCACCAGCTCGCGGTACTTGGCGGGCAAATCATCGGTGTCGGCCTCACGATCCCCGTGCTTGAGCGCCAGCGCCACCAGCCGGTTGTACTCGCCCAGGAACTCCGGATCCTCACTTGCGAGGTGCCGGTGACCGGGATTGAGATAACCGCGAGCAGCTTCCGTCTGGCGGATCAGCTCGTCAGCGTCGGACTGCTCGGCCACGGCCCTACTCAGCCGAAGCGAAGACCGCCACGCCGCCACGCGGGTGCTCGTCAGTCGGCGTGACTGGGACGAAGACGCGGTTGGTGCGGGGATCGGCGGCTACGGAGTGAGCGTCTGGAGCGGTGGCCAGGTTCTCCAACCACATCCGCGTGCCGGCGTCGATCACGCCGAGGACCGGGCCGTCATGCATGCCCGAGGCGGCGAGATAGTACTTACCGTCGCCCGGGTTGTACCAGACCTCGTCGGAACCACCGACATCCATGATCGTCGCCACCACCTCGCCGTTCTTCAGGTCCATGATCAAGGACCGCGCCCGGAAGCCCGCGGCCACGGCGTTCTTGCTGCACCCGATGCAGAGGTCGCCACCGGGCCCGACGGTGAGCCCGGCCGGCTGGCACTCACTGACAGGGTAGGAGGCGACGAGCTTCCCGGTCGGGGAGATGGCGGCGATCTCGCCGGTCGCCTTATTGCCGTCGACCTCCGTCACCGGCAGATAGAAGAGGCGAGTCCCAGGGTCCCAAACCGGCTGGTGCAGGCCATTGGTCGCACGGGGGAAGGCGAGCTTCGCGACGATCGCGTGATCGGGCCGGGTGGAGATCAACGTGGCGAAGGGGACCGGCTCCTGGTCGTTGGCGACCAGAACGACGCCGTCTTCGGGGTCGTAGGCGAGCTCGTCGACGCGGTTCTTGCCACCCGTGTTCACGCTGTCGATCAGGGCGCCAGAGTTGACGTCGACGATCTTGACCGTGCTGTCGCCGTCACCCGCCCACGCCTGAGCCAGCTCGTGGATAACGAGCACGCCGTTAGGTCCGGCGGTGGCGCCTCCGCTGGCCGGCACCCCCGTGAACTGGCCCTCGGCCAGACCGGCGACATACTCCAGGCTGTCGACGTCGATCACCGTGATCCTGGCGTTGGAGCGGTCCGCCAGGTAGTAACGACGAGCATCGGGGTCGACCCAGCCGATGTCGAACTTAACCAGGGGCTGCCCCGGAAGCTCGACGGTGCGGATCTTCGCAAGCTGGGCTGTGGCCATGTGATCTTCCTCCTTGAGCCTTTCTCGGACCGGCAAACGGCGTGCTAGTCGCCCGCCCTTATTGCGTGGCGCCGTGGCTCGCCTGCGGCTGCGGAGCTCTGGGCGCTGCCCCGCGGGGTTCGTTCGCACTCAGTGCGGCTTCAGCGTGAGCGGCGCGCACCTTCTTCGCCTTGGCGCGGTACGGCTCGATAACGCCGACCACCACGGAGGCGATGACGCCCACAACCAGGAGATAGGAGGCGATATCGCGCTGGCCTTTCAGGTTCGCGTAGAGCGAGATTGCGAAGAGAACGACGATGACGACGAGCGCCAGGGCGCTGTCTCCGACGAAGAGGCCCCAGACCTCCGCCGCGACCGCGCGCACAAAGCGGACGACAGCGTTGGGCCGGCTCGGCTGCGCCGCGGGCTGACGCTTGAGGAGCTGAACCATGATGAGCGAGCCGATCGCGTAGACGGCGATCATCCAGAGGATGGAAACGTCGGCGTGCCACCAGTTGACGCCGACCCCCTCCCCGGCAAAGAAGGTGCCGAATGAGGTCAGCATGATCCCGACGACGTACTTCATGGTGTTCTCGGGAACGCGGGTCAGCGGGCTCCGGAAAATGGCGCCGACGATCACCACCACGAACATCGAAGCGATCGCGCCGAAAACGGCCGCGTTCAGGCTGGTTGCGCCCAGTGCGATCACGATGAAGACCACCTCGAGCCCTTCCAGAAAGACGCCGTTGAAGGAGGTCAGGGTGCCGACCGGGTCGATGCCCGAGGTGCGGGCACCACCGTGCTCGAGCAGGTACTTCTTCTCCTCCTCGAACACCTGGGCCTCGTCATGCAGCGCCTTCAGTCCGGCGGAGCGAAGGATCGCCTTATGGAGCCATTTGAGACCGAACAGCAGCAGGAACACGCCCACCAGCGCTCGAGCGACGTCGATCGGGATGATCGCGGCCAGCCCGACGCCGAAGACCAGTACCAGGGCGACCAGCGCGACCACTGCCAGCGCGGTTCCCAGAAAGGCGCTGCGCCAGTTCTTGAAGAGCCCGACCGCGAGCACGATCGTCAGGGCTTCGACCCATTCCACGGCCGCAGCCAGAAAGGTGACGCCGCCAACCAGTACCCAATTCATATCACTGTCCTCTTCAAGTTCTCGCCACAAGCTTGGCTAAAGGGTCGTTTCATTGTAACGACGAACACATCGGAAAGCTATGCCGTCCAGCTGGATCAGGCCGGCTGCCGTTCGAGACGCGCAATCACCGCGTCGGCGGCTTCGCCGGTGTTGAGGCTTCCACCGAGGTCGCGAGTGCACTCGCGGGCGCGAACGGCTGCGCGGCACGAGGCCCGGATTGCTTCGGCCTCCGCCCGAAAGCCGAGGTGGTCCAGAGCTAGAGCGCCGGTCAGAATGGCGGCCACGGGGTTGGCGATCTGCCGTCCGGCGATGTCGGGCGCGCTGCCGTGGACCGGCTCGAATACTCCCTTGCCGCTGGCCGGATTTACATTGGCGGAGGGGGCGAGGCCGAGCCCGCCGACCAGGCCGCCGGCGAGGTCGCTCAGGATGTCGCCAAAGGCGTTCTCGGTGACGATCACGTCGAAACGCGTCGGATCCTGAAGCAGGTGCAGCGCGGCGGCGTCGATCATCTCGTGGCGGGCGCGGATGTGCGGGTGCTGGGCGGCTATCGCCCGGAAGCGCTCCTGCCAAAGCGCGCCGGCGTGGGGCATCGCGTTCCACTTGTCCGCCATGCACACCTCCTGCCGGGCCAGCCTGAAGGCGTACTCGATCACCCGGGTGACGCCGCGGTAGGTGTTGTAGTGGTCCTGGATCGCGACCTCGTTCGTCGACCCAACCTCGAACCGGGAGCCCTGTCCCGAGTACAGCCCCTCGGTGTTCTCACGGAGGACGATTACATCGACCGCCCGGCGATCGGGATCGCGCAGGGGGCTCAGGCGCTCGTCGAAGAGCTGGGTCGGCCGGACGTTGGCGAAGAGGTCAAGCCCGCGCCGGAGTCGCATCAGGATGCCGTTGCTGTACGCCGGCACCGTCACCCGTGGATCGCCAATGGCGCCGAGAAGGATGGCGTCGGCCTGTACCACCTGCTCGTAGTCGGCGTCGGGGAAGGCGACGCCCGTTCTCAGGAATTGGTCGGCGTCGATGTCGAAGCGTTCGAATTCGAGGCCCAGACGGAGCGCCTCGAGGACGCGAATCGCGGCCGGTATGACTTCCTTGCCGATGCCGTCGCCTTCGATGACGGCGACCTTTGTACCCGGTGCCTCAGCAGCTTCCCGCATCCGGCAAAGCCTAGCCCGCAGAGGCGTGTGAATGTTACAAATGCTACGAGGCGACAAGTGATAAGAAGTAACCATCGTGCCTAAATCTCCGACTGCGGGCGGCGTGGCTCACGCCTACAACATGCGCTTGGTCGGGCACTGCGACCTGGGCGGACATGGAAACGGCGGCGAGGGCATCTCGCTCCGGGCGTCGGGAGGCCGGCGAACGCTCTACATCGCCCACGAGAGCGCGCCCGTGAACTTCAGTGTGGTCGACGTGACCGACCCGAGCCGCCCGCACGTCGTGACCCAAACCCTGATGCCGCATGCGGACGTCCGCTCTAACTCCCTGGCCGCGGTCGGCGACATCCTGGCCGTCGCCTACCAGGTCAAGGCCCCCGGTGCGGTGCCGGCCGGGGTCGAGCTCTTCAACATCTCACGCCCGGAAGATCCTCGCTCGATCGGTTTCTTCGACACCTCAGGTCCGCACTCGCGCGGCGCCCACTGCCTCTGGTTCGTAGACGGCCGCTATGCGTACGTCACGACCGGCATGCCCGACTTCACGCCCAGCAATCCGCTGGACGATCAGTTCGTGTTGATCCTCGACGTCTCGAATCCGGCGCGCCCAGTGGAGGCCGGACGCTGGTGGCTGCCGGGCACTCGTGCAGGAGACGCGGAGCCGCCGCCCCAGCGGCATCCCCGCTTCGACTACGGGTATCGCTCGCACAACGTCAACGTGTATCCAACGCGGCCCGACCGCGCCTACGTCGGCTATCTCGACGGCGGCGTGCTCATCCTCGACATCGCGGACCCC
>CAZHAC010000043.1:11836-16438 GCA_964529765.1 uncultured Actinomycetes bacterium | reverse complement strand
ATCAGCCGCATCTCCAATACGCCCATCAGGGCTCTGCCGGGCGTTCGCCGCATGAAGGGCGCGCCTCCGGCGATCTCGATGTACCCCTGAAGGTACGCATCCGACACCGCGGCTTCGGCCTCCGGCGGCTCACCCTTCGCGGCCACGCCTGCCGCGTACTCGAAGGAGCGCAGCATCCCCGCCACGTCTCTCAGAGTCCAACGCTTGATGCGCCGCTTACTCAGCGCCCGCCCGGGCTCAGTCCTCACAGTCGATAACCGCCGGTCAAGCTCGCGCCGGCAGCCAGAAGTTACTGACTTTGTTGCTCCGGCGCGTCAAACCTGCAGTCTGCACAAGGCACAGTCATTCTGACGAACACCCAGCAGGTTCCCGAAGAGTCTCGTCAGTCGGCGCGACGCCTGCGGTCACCAGAATGAATCGGGGGTCGTGAATATGAGCACCGGGGATCAGTGGCAACCACCCGGTCTCGCCTGCAGGCGCGTGACTCCAAGGTGACCGGTGCCGTGCAACGTCGCCTCGGGAAGCTCACAGACGCGACCGGCCGGATCTCGGGTGTGCGAGAGACACGCGATTCGGGTCTTGGCACGACATCCGCCGCGATCGGAGCGCCGGCGGACCCGATCACCCACTACTCGATCGCGATCGTTGACGATCAGGTCGACCTTAGAGAGTTACTAGCGCTCCGCTTGGGGATGGTTCCCGGCTTGGACCTGGTCGGCCAGGCATCCAACGGAGCCGACGCCCTCACCTTGGCACGCGACGTCTCACCCGACCTCATGACCCTCGACCTGAGGATGCCTGTCATGGGCGGCGCAGAAGCGATTCCGCTGCTTCGAGCATCCGCTCCGCGGATGCGAATCGTCGTCTACTCCTCGCAGCTCGAGGGAGCGGACCTCTCAGGCGGCAGCCGGCCAGACGCGGCTGTGCTCAAGGGAGCCAACCTGGGAGACCTTGTCGCAGTCATCCTCGGTCTTCTGGCCGAAGGACCACAGGACCTGGTGAAGGTGGATCTGGGCTGGCTGCCGGTGCAGGTTGCGGTGGATGCGTTCGACAGCTGGGTCGGGCTCAACGCGCGCGTGCGCGAGGCGCTCGCGACCAAGGGCGATGTCAGCTCGCAGCTGCTTGGTGAGGTGCCGGTGGATTCTTCCGAGCTGCTCTGCCTGATGGGCGTATTCATGCAATTTGGGATGCCGCTGATGGTGGCGACCGCGGCCGGCGCGAGCATGGTCGATCTTCAATTCACCGTGACCCGGAAGGCTGGTGCAGCGGCACGCAGGGCTCTCCTGGCTCTGGGCGGAAACGGCACCCTACGTGCGTTCAACCAGGCCTGGTCGCACAGCCCGACCAAGGCGGCCGAACAGGCGCTGGACCTCGTCGACAGCCGGCTCGTCGAACAGCTGCCGGCCTCGTAAAGGCCGGCGACAGTACGAGTCCAGCCGTGAACCCAGTGGCGCGGCGAAAAGTTACTGACCTTCTTATGGCGCCCGCTCAACACTGTGTCATATGGCGCATCCCAGCCCTCCCGACCGGCCTGACATTGCGGCCGCCGCTCGTGGTGGCGACCCGCATCGGGCCATGGACGGCGAGGGCGATCCGAAGACCGCGTCGCTGGAGCAGGCGCGGTACTGGCAGCAGGTCTACGTCGAGATCCTGGCGATGGAAGAGAAGGTCATGGAGCGGATCCAGGATCTGATGGCCAGTCAGTCTCCCCACGCTCGGCGCGAGGTCGAATTGACGAATGTGCCGGTGGTCGCGGCGCAGGCCGAGAGATTCCGCCAGCGACTCGGTTTTTGGACCGCACGGGTGAGCGAACTTGAATAGCCGCCTCAGGCGGCCACCTCCGCGGTCGTGGTCGCCATGGCCTTAACCATGGGTCGCACGCCGGTGGCAAGGCGTGCCGAACTGCCTCTGGTCGATTTGATGGCCCTCGAGCGGCGCCTCCAAGCGATCCGCAAAAGGCGCATGGCTTCTCGCATCTCTGGTGCTAGTTCATCGGCCCTCTGGATCGTGGGTTTCGCCGTTCTCGCGGTAATCATTGGCGCCGGATTCCTGAATATCCGTTAGGCATTCGTGACTGAACACGGGGAGGATGTATGACTCATCCCGATATTCAAGACACCAACGCGGGACATACGTCCTATCCCGGTGAGCGGCAGACAAGGCTAAGCGCGGTCTGGACAGCGCTGGCCGTCGCCATCGTCGCCCTGGCGGCTATCCTCGTCTTCATCCTGCAGAACCCGCGCAGCGTGGATCTGTCCTTCCTCGCCTTTCACGGTCGGCTGCCGCTGGCCATAGCGCTTCTCTTCGCGATGATGCTCGGAGCGGTCATCGTCCTGGCGTCAGGAGCAGCCCGCATTCTTCAGCTTCGTGGCGTGGCCAGACGGGCCCGGCGGGCACAGGCGAACGCAAGTCCACCCCAGGCGCCTGCGTCCGGCCCTAATCCCAAGATCTAGCCAGAACGCTGCCAGGCCAGCCACTCCATAAACGAGCTGTCGGATTCTCTCGATCTTCCCGATCGCGAATATTGCTGACTCTGTTATGACGATCGGGTCATGGTTGGTCCAGTGCGAACGAACTTATGAGGAGTGATTCAAGATGGCGATTCAGCAACAGTCTCCGGATTCGGTTCCCGATCAGCGAGTGGCAGTCGCTGACCAGGCTTGGTACAACTTCAGGGCGGCGGCGGCCGTCGGGTTCACCGTTGGCTTCATCGATGTTCTGATCGCCGGCCGCTTCCTGCTCAAGTTGCTCGGCGCTTCCGCCCAGTCGTTCTTCGTCAGTCTCATCTATGGAGTGAGCTCGCCGCTGGTCGCGCCCTTCCACGGAATTTTCCCGAACTCCGGGTCGGCGACCAACATCTTCGAGCCGGCCAGTCTGGTCGCGATCGGGGTGTACGCCTTGATCGGCTGGGGAGCCGTGGTCTTGATCAGGATCGTGACCGCCCCCCGTGGCATCAAGCCGGCGGTCTCCTGATGACCAACCTGATCGTCTGGATAATCGTCGGGCTGATCGCCGGCTACCTGGCCAGCAAGGTCCTAAGCGGGCGGGGCATGGGCGTCCCGATGGACATCGTGGTCGGGCTGGTGGGAGCCGTCCTCGGCGGCTTCCTGGCCGGGAGCGCAGGAATTGCGTTCGGGGGCTTCATCGGAGAGGTCGTGGTCGCCTTCGTAGGCGCCGTGATCCTCCTTTTCCTACTCCGACTGTTGACCTCTCGCGGCCGGTTCAACCTCCGTTAGCGGAGGTAGCCCCAGCACACCCCCCCACCCCGCACGCGGGCTCGGGCGGTCACCGGACCGCCAGGGCCCGCTCTCATCGGGCGGTCAGCGCTCAGGCCGGGCTCCTTCTCCGATCTCGGACGAGAACGTCGGCATGACCGGTGTCGCCGGAGGCATGCCCGTAGCGCCTGCTCGCCAAGTTGATTGCGGCCGTAACCGGTTTACACTATTTTCCTCCAGGCCGCATGGCGACCCTCACACCGAAACTTAGCTCGGTGCCACTCGAGGGCGAGAATCTCGCCACCTCCCACTGGGAGGATGCCCGTCACTGGATAAGCATCTATAGCGATCTGCTGGCATTCAAGCGAGGACTGCTTGCTAGGGTCGAGCGCGAGTTGCCGGCTCTCACCCCGGTCGCGCAGCGCGCGGGGGACGACCTGAAGATCATCGAGGCTCAGCTCGAGGGGTATCAGGCGAGGCTGGATCTCTGGTATCGCCGAGTCTGGGAGCTGAATGGGTTGTGGCTCGACCCCGAAGGCCGGGTGATCCGCCACCATGGCAAAGAAGCTCACCTGACCAAGCGGGAGTTCCAAGTCCTGCAGTTCCTACTCGACCACCCGCATCGGTTCTTCACCGCCGACCAGATCAAGGACCGGGCTTGGGCGGAGCCGGCCCTCTTTCCCGAGGAGGTCCGTAACTATGTGCGACGGATCAGGAAGATCCTGGCTGAGCTAAAGATTCCTTGCGACCTCGTAAATCGTCCCAACCGGGGGTATTCGCTGGTCTTCCGCGACGACCAGTAAAGGATGACCCCGTCCGCGCGATCCCGTGCGACCAGCTGAATCGGCCAAAAATAGGCGTGGTCAGCGGCGAACCCGTACATCTCGACTTCTTCCACCGCTTGAGGCGCGGGCGCGTCCCGGACCCGAAGCTTTATTTCCTAACCTATGGTGTGCAGTCTGGGACCAGCGAGGCGGATACCAGCGGGCCTTGAGCCTCACTTCACCCCGTGGCTCAGTCTGGCAAGTCACGACAAAGTAGAGGGGCGCCGAGGATCGCGAATATCGCGGCGATGAAGCCCAATTCGTCAGAGTCGCCTCGGGCTCCGTACTGGGGCTGACCGCCCCGGCCACGCAGCTGACCGCGGCAGAATCCAGAGTGAAGGCGGCATCATACGGCAACCTAAGCGCGACGAGGTGGAACCGCAGGCGGCTCCGCGTCCCCCATCCGTATTACTGACCTTGTTACAGCCCCGGACGCATATTCGAATCGATGGCGACAGTCAATGGCGCGACCGGGCTGGCAGCTGGCCCCAAGTCAGCGGAGCTGCCAGCGCCAAGTGATGTTCACGCTCTGTTGAGGAAATACAAGAACAGCCGCCGGCGGG
>CAZHAC010000043.1:0-11736 GCA_964529765.1 uncultured Actinomycetes bacterium | reverse complement strand
TGTCTGGGTAGGGCTCAACATCATCGGGCTCGTCCGCCGGTGGGACCCCTATCCGTTCATCCTGCTGAACCTGATGTTTAGCGTCCAGGCCGCTTATGCCGGACCGCTGATCCTGCTCGCAGGAAACCGACAGACTCAGAAGGACCGCTTGACGCTCGAACACGCCGACCACGAAGCAGACGAGACGGGCACTCGAACTCTGACGATTCTCGATGAGATCCGAAGCAACACAGAGATCACTGTTCGGGTTCTCAAGCAGGTCGAGGCAGCACACACCGCGAGCATGGAAATCGGTCGTTGATGGACCTGAGTGTCTGGATCCGCAAACCAGGGTGACAGCTCAACAAGGGTACAAATGGAGAGTCACCCGCTATCAAAGAGCCGCACAAGGTAGCCGCTCTGTCAATTTTGGGCTTAGGAGTCCGGGAATCGACCGGTGGGCCTCTCAGCAACGCTGACGCTAAGTTCACCGCCGCCCTGAAGTGACGCCCCGACCGAGGCCCGTTGGTGCCCTCCGTGCTGGTCGTGGCGAACGATCCGCACAAGCTGGCGGCTTTGAAGGCCGTCCTAGCCCGTCGGCTGGAAGCGTCCAACCTGACTGTCGAACCCAGAGCCCAGCGGGATTCGGAGCTGAGGGCCGCGCCCCTGGTCGTTGGCCCTCCTAGCCTCGGGCTCCTCGCACGCCGTAAGGTCCGGCCGAGTTTCAGAACCCAGTTAGTTGGGTATGAAAAGTTACAGGGAAACACTCCCAACCCCCGCCAGTAAGTCTCACCTTTAGGAGGTGCCCTATGACTACACTGCATTTGTTAGGTCCCGGCTATGACCTAATGACACCCTCTCCTTCCGTCGACCGCATGTTTGAGCGGTTCTTCGGTTACCCGAGCACCAGTCCGCAGACTGGCACGCCGACCTACACGCTACCGATCGACATCCTGGAAACAGAAGACGCCTACGAACTTCACGCGAGTGTCGCGGGTGTTCCACAAGACGCTGTCGAGGTGACGTTCGAAGACGGCCTGCTCAACATCGCTGTGAGGGCTGTGCCGACTCAGATCCAGGGCAAGTTCATCCGGCAGGAGCGACCGTGGGGCAACTGGAGCCGCAAGCTGGAGCTGCTCAAGGAGGTCGATTCGGCGAACATCACTGCTGAGTTCGAGAACGGCATGCTGACGGTGCGCGTACCGAAAGTGGCGAAAGCAAAGCCGCTACGAATCGCGATCGCAGGGGCCACGAAGGCTATCGAGGCCTAAGCAGGGCGCTGAGGCCTGACCACGGGTCAGGTCTCGGTTCGTTCCCCTCCCGGTCGGTCGCCTGCGGCGGTGCCGACGCGGTGATCAAGACTTGCCGCTCGACGACTCTTTCCGGCTTGGAGGCAGCATCTCGTCCTGGTCCGACCGGAGACCGTCGGTCCTCGTTAGCGTCGCCAAGGCTGGCGCCTCTACGACGCCGATTTGGCGCCCCGCACGAAGACCGCGAGTGCAGCGGCACCAAACCGGCGATCAGGACTTTTCGGCGCTACCGATCTTTTTGGCGTGCTAAGAGCGTTCAGGCGGGAGTCGCCGGTCGGGACTGCCGTGGCCGAAGCCGAAGATGCAGGACCTGGCCGCCCTGCGTCTCGATCCGCTTGAGCTGCGCCCGGTCCTCGCCGAGCACGCCCCGTCCGTCGTCGAAGAGGATCGCCTCGGCCGGTTGGAGGTGCTCGATGACCTCCTCCAGCATCCCCGTCGGCCCAATCTCGGGCACGTATACGTAGCCGCGCACGTTGCCGCCGGCCCTAGCCGCCTGCTCGGCTCGGGCAAACGCCTGCTGCGCCATCGGATCGTCCTGGTAGGGCGTGAGGATCTCGAGCAGTCGCGGCGGGCGCCGGGGAGCCTCCCGCTCATGGGCCACGTAGAGAAAAGCGATCGAGCGGCCTCGGGCGAGCTCGATCGTAATCTGTGCGATGCGCTCGGCCTGGTCGGGGTCGTGGGGCAGGAGCACCAGGACCGCCGGGCGCAGCCGCCGGCCGCGGCGAAGCAGCAGCAGCGGGTGCCCGGCGCGATGGATGTCGGGGAAGAGGATTGCCTGGCCGCGCCGGCGCGCGATCCGGTAGTTCGCCATCGCAACCGCCAGCCCGACCAGAGTCAGGCCTCCCCCGAACAGGGTCGCCATCGGCTTGGCGAAGAGGTTGGTGATCCAGGCCACAAGCACGAGGATGGTGGTGACGACCCCCACCCCGAAGCTCACGGGGTTCGGTCGCTCGTGCCAGCGCACGATGTCGAGCGCGAGGCAGGTCATCGAGAAGGCGCCCAGAAGGCCGAAGGCGTAGAGGTCGCCGAGGACTCCCACTTCGGCGCCGGACGCGACGACCACCGCCACTGGGACCGCGGTGGCGGCCAGGATCGACCAATGCGGCGTGCCTCGCCAGCGATTGGTCCGCGTCAGTACGCCGGGCAAAAATCGGCTCTTGGAGAGCGCGAGGACCACGTGATAGGTGCCGATCATGGCCGTGTTGCTTGCGAAGACCAGGAGCAGCGAGCCGCTGATCGCCACCGCCGCTTGAAGTACCGGGCCGGCCGCATATCCGCCCAGGATCGAGACGAACTGGTTGGGGTCGGCGGTCTTGGCGTCCAGCAGCGTTGTCGACCATAGCGACAGCAGCGGGCTGGTCAGAGCGATCGTGATCACGACCAGGCTCATCGCGATCGGTGATGTGCGCTGGCGTGGCTCGGCCATGGCCGGTGATAGTTGGGCGATGCTCTCCAGGCCGGAGAAGGCGAGGAAGGCGCTCGCGTAGCCGATGAGGATCCCGACCGGCCCAAGCGGCGGACCCTCCAGCGCCCTGGGAAACGAGGCCAGGATCCCGGACGGGCCGAGGTGGACGGCGACGGCCAATACCACTGCGAACTGGCTTGCCACGGCCAGCACGGCGAAAACACCCGTTACCTCGGCGCTGGCCTTGACTCCGACCAGGTTGATGAACATGAGCAGCAGCAGGCCAGCCACCGTTGCTGGCAGCACCCAGGCCTTCAGCGACCCGGCAACGACGGTCAGGTAAATAAGGCCTGAGAGCGCGCTCAGCGCCGCGGTCAGGAAGTAGTCGACCAGGATCAGGAGGCCGCCGACCAGACCTGCGAACGGGTTGATGGCCCGGCTCGCGACCGTGACCACCCCGCCGCCACCCGGATAGCGGATGGCGACCTCGGAGTACTTGATGGCGAGGAGCACGAACACGACCAGCGTCATCACGATGAAGACGGCGGTGCGAGTCCCGACGCGACCGTAAAGGATGCCGGGGGCGTAATAGACGGAGGTGCCGATATCGGCGAAGACCACCCCCCAGCACAGGAACGGCCCAAGCCGCCCGCGATAGACGGTCTCAGCTTGGGCTGGTTTGACGGTTGTGCGGTCCTCGATGGGGAAACCGTAAGGCCCGTAGGGCCGAACGGTCTCCTAGACCCTGCGGAAGGGGCCAACTGCTCGACCGGCGCTTCGGCGCTTCAGACTCGAGACCCACCACGCGCCCGGGATGGTGATTGCGGTTCACGACCGAGCCGAAAGGCACTGGTGTCGCGTCCAGAGACTTGCCCCGTAACAGATAGTCCACCGAGACTTCCAGCATGACGTGCGTCTGGTGTCCAAACGATCCACGTATATCCCTGCCAAAAACCGACCGCCGTGCATACACACTTGGACTGCGGCGTCTTTATGCACCCGGTGTCGCGAACAATCGCGGACCGCCGAACGAGTGTTCGTAGTCGTTCGTCAGAGTGCGTCTGAGTTCGCCCAGCGGAGTCGCCGTGGCTTTTCTGTTCGTCTTCGTACGCCCAAGTTCGCCCTAACTGCTGTCAAATCGCTTGTCAGAAGGAACGAGTTGTTTCAGTATGGCGGCGGTTCATGGCCACGTCTTGACGTGTTAGTAGCTGGAACCGCACTTTAGCGGGGTTCGGGACCCTGTGCAGTAAACCCTCCGCGGTCGGTTCTATTGGCCCACCTCGGACAGAGATGTCGTAAACCGGTCGTCGTTCGGTCGGAGGTCGGCGAACGATCGGGGCGAGGCGCCAGCCTTCAGCCCCGTGATGCGCGCCCCTCGCGTACGCGCTCGTCCGCTTCCTCGCCGACCTCCTGCTCGTCCGTCTCCGCTCCGACACCCGGCTCCGTGCCGAGGTGCTGGCTCTCCGCCATCAGCTCCGAGTCCTCGAACGTCACGCGCGGAAACCATGCTGGCAGCCCGCGGATCGAATCCTCCTCGCTGCCCTCAGCCGGCTTCTCACCCGATCCGGACGCTCCTCCCTCCTCCCCAGCTCACAGCGGCGGCGCAATCGTCGAGGGCCCGCATCGGGGTCAGAAGCGTGCCCCCGTAATCCGGTCGCCGTCATCTTGATTCAGGCAGCCCAGGAGTACTCGGCGTGCGGGGCCACCCTAATGTCCGAGGCCGTGGCCATCGAAAAGTCCACACCACTCGTCTGATGACCCACCCGGAGGTACCCCGGTGGGCGAAGGTGTTGGGCTCATCCAGCCACCACACTCCACGCCGGACCACCTGAGATTGAAACGACGCGGGAGCAGTTGGACCTCATCAATGCTTACGAAGAGTTCGGCTCTACCGGGAGGCCGCACGTCTGTGTGGCACGACCGAGACGACCGCTTGGTCGTTAGAGCGTCTTGCGAACTTGGTGGGGATACGAACGCCCAGCTTCCGCTCTTCCGGATCACGCGACCCGCGTCCGGCTCTCCGAGTAATCAGCCTCGATCTACCCACCGGCAGCGCCTCCGGGATGTACGGTCGCGCGTCGTGGTTGTAGTGCTCGATCACGACGATGCCGCCCGGCTTCGTCACCTTTAGCAGCTTGTCAAGGGCAAGCTCGGGCTGGGCGATCCCTCTAGTCACTCCCGCCGTTTACAGATCTGGGATGCAGTCTCGATTTTGCGTCAGTGCTCGGAGCGCCCTTCCCGCACGCGTCTGCCGCCAGCAGCCGTACGGTGAAGGTGCTTCCGCTCCCAAGCGCACTCTCGAGCTCAATCGTCCCCCGCATCAAGTGAGCTAACTGACGGCTGAGCGGCAGACCGAGACCGGTCCCGAGGAGGCCATCAGAGCCAGAGGAGCTGACCTGGCCATATTCGGCAAAGACGCGCTCACGATCCTCGGGCGCGATGCCGACTCCCGTATCGGTTACGGAGATCTCAACGTGCAAGCCCACGCCCACCACGCTGATCGTCACCTGGCCGCGACTTGGAGTGAACTTGACGGCGTTCGAGAGCAGATTGAGAAGGATCTGGCCAAGCCGGCGTTCATCAGCTATGACGAAGACTTGTCCTCGGGGCGCACGGAGCGTCACGTTCTTCTGTGTGGCCAGGGGTGCCAGTTGAGCAAGGCACTCGTTGGCGACGGCGACCGCCTCGACCGGGGTCAGCTCGAGCTCGAGTCTTCCGGCGCGGACCTTCGACAGATCCAAGACGTCGTTTACCAGAGCCAGCATGTGCCGTCCGCCAGCCCGGATGTTGTGTAGATATCGCCGCGTCCTGGGATCAAGCTCCATGCCGAGCATCAACCCAAGCTCGGCGAATCCCAGGATCGAGTTAAGCGGTGTTCGAAACTCGTGACTCATGCTTGCGAGGAAGTGCTCGGTCGCCTTGTTGGCGCGTTCAGCGACTTCCGCCCTAGCCGCCTCCCCAGCTTCCCTGACACGGCCCGCCTCCCGCTCCAGCACGAGGCTCAGATTGTCTTGGGCGACGACCCATTGCCGGCCGACGACAAGCAGAAACATGGTTAGGCCGCCGGTGACGAGGACAGAGTCAAGGCGGCCGCTCACAACCAGGGCCGCATAGGCTGCGCAGCCACCCACGAGCGCGGCGGCGTAGGGCAGGAGGCGCTGCACCCGGCCAACCGCTGAGTTGATCGGCGGCTGCTGGTCGGCGGACAGACTTCCCAAGCCAAGCCATACGAATCCGACTGCCCGCACTCCGTAGATCCACCCGGGTAGGTCTGCGTTCCGCGCAGTGGCGATGGCGAGGCCGGTGTTGGCCAAGATCACTGCGAACAGGCCTGCGCTTAGGGCGACAAGGGGCATGCGGTTCGTTCGAGATCCGGCGAGTAGTTGCAGGATCAGTGTGACCATGATGGCGTCAAAAATGGGGTAGCCAAGCGCAGCCAACCCTGGCGGCGAGTCAGGGCCGACAGCATGCGGCCTGATCCCGAGTGCCCATAACGTGCAAAACATCGCCGCTGCGATGACGGTTCCGTCCATGACGCGGCGGGCCCGACCGACAGCGGAGTTACCGGCAGCTGGGCTAAGAAGCAACGCAGCGAGCGCCAGAATGATCGCCGTCACGTAGCAGCCTTCAATCACCGGGTAGGCCACCCGGCCGAGGTCCCAACCTGATTCACGCAGCGCCAGAAGGCCTCCTCCCACGGCGGCGAGCAGCAGGACCGCTGCGAGAACCAACCAGAAGCTGGTGGTACCCATGGCTCGCCGCCTGCTCGCATGGACAAAGCAGCCGGCGGCAAGACACGGAAGCAGCATGAGCGCCACGGCGCTGATCGGGCTGATCGGTCGAGTCCCAGGCGCCAATACCGGGACGACCACCAGGGCGCCGATCATTGCGGCGAGCAGGCCGCGATCGCGGCTAACGGTTACAGCGTTGGCTAGAACTTGCACTGCCGTACGTGGGCGTTGCTCGGAAAGTAGCAGAGCCCACCTAGGTCCTCCAACTCTGTCGGGCGGCCTGACCAGTCTTGACGCGGCGCCTACGCGATCAGCGAGGCTTCGATGTGACTGACGGTCGCGAAGCTGCAGCGGAGATCGCGGGCAACGCTGGCGCCTCGGGCAGCGGCCTCAGACGCACTTGCCGCGATGACGACAATCGCCACGGTCCAGCGGTTGTCGGCCTGTCGGACGCCGCCACCCGCGTCCCAGACGGCATCACGGAAGCGAAGGACGTCCGCAAGAGCCGCTTGCCTGTCGCCTAGGAAATCGATCTCGACAAGCCAATCGACCGCTTCGACAGCCTGGTCCACCATAAGCGCCATCTAAATCTCTCCTCCCTCGTGGGGTTGGGATTTCTCGAGCCTTGTCACGCCGGGGTGACTACTGATAGTCCAGCGTCGACTTGTGGTCTAGGGAAATCCCAAGTGGATCCATAAGACGATCATTCTTCCGTCGAGTTGCCGTCAGCTTGGGAGCGTGCGCACGGTCAGTGCTCAGCAAACCGCCCGGGCCCGCCGAATCGTGGCTCTGCCCGCGCCTAAACGTGTTTCGGAAGCCTGGCGTCGGCACGACGCCCGGCTGGCACGACCGATTAGGATCGGGCTTCGCTACATGGCGCGCAGCAAGCGCCGGCAGAGGCTGCGCGACCCCCGCGATCGCTCAGTCGGTCGCGAGCGTGTGCCGGTCGAGGTCGCAACGACCGGCTCTCCGTTTCCGAGGCGCACTATCACGCCCACCGACGTGCAGCTCTAGCTCGCGCTAACTGGCCAGTTATCGAAAGCACTGTCGCCCAGCTCGCTCATCCCCGGCCCGTCACCCATGCCCAGGTATCGCTGTGCCCGTGCAACGCGTTGACGACGGAGAGGGCATCTAGGTCGCCATCGTGCAGATAGACCACCCAAATGGGAGGCGGAGGGCAGTTGATCCCATGCGCTGAGAGGAACAGCCCGAAGGACAGCAGCGGCGGGACCCCCGGGATCTCGAGGCACACCCGCGGTATTGGACGCCACCTCAACGTTCTTGACTGATCGTAGAGCGTGGCTTCCACCGGTAGAAAGGCTGCGCGATCCACGATCCAGTTTCGTGGGTGATTTTCCCGTATCAAGGCCCTCCTGGCAGCGTCTCCGGCCTCCTTAGCTATTAGTCCGGGACCGTCATCCTCGGCCGAGACCATCCCTGCGAGACGTAAAGGCACAAGACAGAGCCTGAGAACCGCTATGGCTACGAGCATTGTGCGGCGGAACGACATGTGAAGGCGCACCAACCTCCATAGTCTCCTTAACCGGGTAGCTAAGGGACGAGGCGCTGGCTGTCCTTTACCCGACACCATGCATGGATTGGGCACACGCGCCATCGAAAAGAAGAGTCGGGAACGTATAAGGATCCGCGCTATGCCGTGGATCTAGCCCTTATCGCGCGAGCGCGCGAGCAGGTTAACGCCTTGCCTAAATCGACGCTTGTCACTATGCGGCGGTTAATTGATACATTCGATCTTGTTCTTGTCCGTGACTTGATCGCGGAGTTCGTGAACCCATTGGTTTTTGGAGGCAGCCTTGGCAGTAACACCAACACGTCGTCGGCGCAGGAGCGCCAACGGAACGCATTCCGTGGAAGAAGTCCAGAAGCTGGTTGATCAGCTGATCAAGGAGAACCGCGCGCTCAAGCGCCAGGTATCCAAGCTGGAAGCGACGGGCGCGACTGTCAGTCGTGGGCGCCGAGCCGCAGATCCGGTCGAGAAGGCTTTGACCGGCATCAAGCGGAGGCTAGAGCGCGCGACGGTCGCCGCGGCCTCAACGCGCCGAGGTCGCGGCACGAGCGCGACCGCGAAGCCGAGGACAACCAGACGGCCGGTGAGTCCCGAGGTCGCAGAGAAGCGCCGAGCCGCGCTTGAGAAGGCGCGACAGGCCCGAGCGGAGCGCCGAGCCGCAGCTGCGGCAGCTGAGTAGTTAACTAGATGGGGCCGGCCGGTTAAGGCCGGCCCCGCTCGACCTCGACGGCGTCCAGATTATTCGTTGCCTGGGGCTGCGCCCTCATCAAAAGATCAGCAAGTTCTCAGCCCTGGCGGAATCGCCCGGGAAGTGGGCATCCCTCAGGTCAGCTTTGCGCCGGTCCGACTGGTTCGAAGCGGACACCTCCGGGCGGTGTCTTTATCGATGACTTCTGAGGCCCTGCGGATTCGCGCTCACGCGGTCGCCGGCGCCATTCCGGGCAGCTGGTCTTCCGTGCACTCCGAGGCGCTCTTGTCATGCCGCCAACGCATAAAGCGTGCGGGCTGCCTGAGCCGACCGCCATCAATCGGGCTTGCACATGGCACGTGCCCAAGACACGCATCTCCCCGTCCTTGTCGAACAGGCCGAGGACGGCGGTGTGCGCTCCAGACACGCCGATTACGACGGCATCGATCGAGTGCCGGCGCTTCACCTTGATGTGGACCCGCTTCCCTGCTCGCCAGTGCAGCCGGCAGTCCTTGGCCACTACCCCTTCGACGAGCGACTCATCCCCGTGCTCCAGCCACGCCATCGCCTCCTCCCTATCCCCCGTCTGGGGCACCAGCTGAAGGTATTTGTGGATCCCTGGCAACTCTTCAGCCAGTCGACGCCACCTTGCCGCGAACGGTTCCCGGCAGAGAGATCGGTGCCTCCCCACGCCGCGAGATCGAACACCACGAGGCTGGCCGGTCGGCGACGGGCGGACCGTTTTGCCAGGCGAGGACCGCCGGCGAGGCGTTCCTGGAGGGCGCTGAACGAGAGGGTCCCCGAGTGATCCGCCAGGATGATCTCCCCGGCAACGGTCGTACCGGGCGGGAGTGCTTGACCAGCTTCGAGCAGCTCCGGGAAGCTGCTGGTGAGCTGGTTCCCGCCTCGGCTGAGGAGGGCTACACGACCATCTGACCGGTGGGTGAGCAAGCCGTAGAAGCCATCGACTTTGAGCTGGAACACCCATTGCGGACCCTTCGGTAGCGTCTGCTCTTCTCGGCAATGCAGACCCGGGACCGAGAGCACGTTTTTGAGGATATCGGCGCTCTGCAGCGATGCCGCCCGATCACAAATCGCCGCAACCGCTCGAGGAGAGCGAATCCAACCTCGCGTCCGATGACGTGAGCGTGAGAGAAGCGGGTCTCGAGTGGGTGCTGCCGCCCGGCCAAGCTGCGCTAGGCTCAGTCGCCGTGAAACGTCCTGTCGCGGTGCCGTCTCAACTTCGCCTCTATGTTCCGCATCCAGAGTCGCGGCTTTGTACGGAGCTCGCGCACAGTTCGGCGATCGTCGGGTTGCCGATGGGTAGCGGCGAAGTCCTCATTCATTACGAGGGCAACCTTCGGGACGCGCTGGATTCTTCGCGCTATCACAAGATCATCCGTGAGCACCTGGACGCCAACCCAGTCCTACCTCTCCAAGAGCAGATCAGGCAGCCGCGCGGCCAGGACAGTCGGCCGACTGACCAGGACCAAGCGGCCTTCCTACCAACGATCGAGCCCGCCACCGGGCTGATTGAGATTGACGCCCAATCCGGCGACCTCAGATGGTGGATCGACCGGGCGGATCTCGAAGACCTCGGCTTGTGAACGTCGTCGCTGGGAGCGACAGGGCCGGCGTATTATCCCGCACGAATGTTCGACGGCGAGGCAGCGATGACTGCCCTGAACGCTGGCAAATGCCCCTGTCCCGGTTGCCGCGGCACGCTCACCGACGCTTCGCTAAGCGCCGGTAGCTGGCGTTTCTGCCGGAACTGCCGATGCGCCTGGAAGGTCTCGACCATCCACGGGCAGGCATACGCCACGTCGATCCACTCACCCGAACACCGGCCTGCGCCGGCAGCGGCCCCGAGCCGTTCGGTTGAGCCGACCGAGGATCCGCCCGGCGGTTAGCTCGCGAGCGACTGGATGACGTGGGTGAAAACGGTCTTGAGCTGGCCGCTGAGCGCCGTCAGAACGGCCACCACCACGACCGAGACCAGGACCAGGATGAGGGCGTACTCGACCATGCTCTGTCCCCGCTCACCGCGGCCGTTCTCGGGAGTCCATCGCTGGGTCATCAGCTGTTCACCTCCTTGTTCAGGTATCCCACCTCACGACGCCTCCGTGAGGCCGTGCTCGCTGCGGAGCCTCGCCGCTGCACGCGACTGTCCGTTCTGCTCGTAGGCCGCGGCCAGCTTCACGGCGACCGATTCGGACTCTGGCCGCCGACGCAGCGCCTCCTCGAGGTGCGGGATCGCCTTAGCCGGCTGCCGCCTGGCAAGGTGCCCATCAGCGACCGCCAGCACGAGCGTGACGTGGGTCGCGGCGAGCCCTTCCCTGACGTCCCGAACCAGGTCGCCGGCGACTCCGCGCCCGCCGGTCGCTCTCCGGTCGACCTCCTCCCAATCGGGCAGAAACTCCTCGCCCGCGACGGGCAGCGCCCGTTCGAGCTCTTCGAGCAGGCCGTCCGGGAGCAGCTCCCCCGCGCCCGACGACTCCCTTGCCAGATCCATCAGCCATCGGGCGTCCAGCCCGCAGCCTTCAAGATCGATGGACACGTACTCGCCATCCGATCGCACTCGGCTGGCCAGGGGCTCCGGGACCAGCCCGTGCATCTCGCTCAGCCGCTTGCGCAGACGCTCGCGCTGTTGGTCAGGATCGAGACCGGGGAATAGCTCGTCGGCGAGGGCAGCCCGGCTAATCCTGTCGCCGGCCTTGCGGATCTCGCGGACGAGGAGGTAGAGCCAGATGAAGCTCTGGATTGGCCGGCGCAGCAGCGCCGAGGTCAGATCCTGCCCGCCGGCGAGGAGCCGGAGGCCGCCCAAGGTTCGGACTTCGAGAAGCGGGGGCGCCGCCGGATGCTCGACCGGCTGCACGGCCGGCTCCTGACGCGGCGATCCGGTGGCAAGCTGCTTCTCCCATTCGAGGCGCCACTCCATGGGGGGCATCAGGACCCGGCGGGGCGGCTCCCATGTCAGCTTCTCGGGCGTCGGAAGGTGGCCGACGTAATGCAACCGCTGCCGCAGCTCTTCGATCTCTAGACGACCCTCAAGGTGGTCCAGGAGCATCGCGGCGGGCGATCGCTGCCACTCAGCT
>CAZHAC010000042.1:0-16826 GCA_964529765.1 uncultured Actinomycetes bacterium | reverse complement strand
GGTCGTGCGAGGAGAACTGCTGGAAGGCGACCATGGTGTTCGTCCGCTCGATGCCTTCGAGACCGAGCAGTCCCTGGGTCACGGTCTTAGCCAGCTCGTCGTGCTCGCGGACGCGGATGATGGCGATGAAGTCCCAGTCGCCGGTCACCGTGTAGACCTCGGCGACGCCGTCGACATCCGCCAGCTGAGGCCCCAGTTGGCGCACTCCCTCCCGGCTCGCTTTGACGAGGACGACGGCGGTCACCATCGGTCGATGATGCTACCTCCGTGCCGGTCTACGTGAGGGACAGCGCAGACGATCGTGAATTCGTCGAGGTCTACCGATCGCTGCCCGACGCCGTCGACCTCGAACCCTGGTTGGGATGGGCGCGAGCGGCGCGCGGGCCCGTGCTCTACTTCGGCCCCGGCACCGGCCGCCTCGCCGTCCCGCTCTGGAAGGCGGGAATCGAGGTCGTAGGCGTCGACAACCATCCCGGCATGATCGCGGAGCTTAACGAGCGCCTGCCGGTGATGGAGGTGGTGCAGGCAGCCTGGGAGGAACTCCGCCTGGACCGCCGCTTTGATCTGGCGATCGGCCCCTCGGGCGCCTTCGTTGAGGTGGGCGCGCTGCGCGCGGCGGCGCGCCACCTGGCGCCTGGCGGCCGCGTCGGCATCGAGCTCATGAACCCACACTGGCTCCTGGCGTCCGGCCAGAACCTGGTCCGCTACCGGCAGCTGCTCGGCGGGCGTTACGAGATCGAGGTGCCCTATCCGACCGGGCACATCCAGGTGGCCGAGGTCGAGCTGCGCTGGCCGGAGCGCATCGAGGAGCACCTGGCAGCCGCGGGCCTGGAGCCGGTCGTGATGCGCGGGAGCGGAGAGTCGCTGACCTCGAGCAGCACCTACTTCGTGCTGGCCGCCGGTCGAGGTTAGAGGGCGCCGGAGCGGGCTCGGTCCCGAAGCGCGAGGATGCCGGTGATGTAGCGCTGGCTCGAAGGGTAAATCCCGTGCTTATGCGTGGCGGCGGCGCCCTGGTAGTAGGCTGCCAGCGCCAGCCGCTCATCGTGGAACTCGGCCAGGTAGCGCCGGAGGAGGGCGGCGCCGACGGCGGCGTTGTCTTCCGGCCGGTGGACATCGACCCGGCGGTGGAGAAGGGCGGGCCCGGCCCAAGCCGCAGTGCCGGGTGTGACCTGCATCAGTCCGACCGCGCCTGCCGGTGAGACCTCGGCCTGGTTCCAGCCGCTTTCCCAATAGGCCAGCGCGAGCACGAGCGCCGGGTCGACGTGCTGCTGCTCCCCGGCCGCGACCAGGATCCCGCGCGCCTGCTCCCGGGTGAGCGGATTGGGAGGCGGTGCCGGCTCCGCAGGCGCGGGGGGCGGCGGCGGGTTGATGTCGATGTTCTGACCCGCGTAGATGCGGTCGGGATTGCTGATGTGGTTGCGGGCCGCCAGCTCCTGGACCGACATCCCGGTTCGCCTCGACAGCCCCCAGAGAGTGTCCCCGCTTTTCACCACGTACGCGTTCGCGGGCTGTCCGTCCACGATTATCACGGCGGTCGCGAGGCCGACAGCCAGGCAGGCAAGTACTGCGGTGCGTGCTGGAACCATGTATGTCTCAACGCGCAACCATGCCAGATCACCCGTTGCCTGGCTACTGGAGCTCAGGATGATCTGCCTCGCTATACTGTCAAGGCGTGCTCCTTGACACGTTGACCTCGCGCGAGCGCCAGGTCGCCCTCTTCGAGATCTACGGCGTGCTCCTCACCGAGCACCAGCGCGACGTGCTCCAGCTCTACTTGACCGAGGACTGGTCGCTGTCGGAGATCGCCGGCCATCAGGCGACGTCGCGGGCGGCCGTGCACGACCTGATCCGGCGGGCGGCGCACGCGCTCGAGGAGTATGAACGGCGCCTCGGCCTGCTTGGGCTGCAGCAGCAGCGCCAGGAGCAGCTGCAGGCGGTGACCAACGAGCTGGCAGAGCTCCGGAAGCGGATCGGCAGGATCGAGCACGCTCTGGGCAAACTCCCAGGAAGACTGTAGTTATGTTCGAGTCCCTTTCCGATCGCCTGACCGCGGCCTTGCGCAAGCTCTCCAACCGCGGTGTCCTTCGCCCCGAGGACGTCGACGCCACGCTGCGTGAGGTCCGCCTGGCGCTCCTCGAGGCGGACGTCAACTTCAAAGTCGTCAAGGAATTCCAGGAGCGGGTCCGCGAAAAGCTGGTCGGTACCGAGCTCCTCAGCCACCTTGACGCGGCCCAACAGGTCGTCAAGGTCGTCCACGACGAGCTGGTCGAGCTCCTTGGCGCCAACACTGAGGGCCTGACCTGGGCTGACCGGCCGCCGACCGTCGTGATGCTGGTCGGCCTGCAGGGCTCCGGCAAGACGACGACCGCCGTCAAGCTGTCACTTTGGGCTCGCCGCCACGGCAAGAAGCCGTTGGTGGCCGCGCTCGACCTCCGGCGGCCGGCCGCGGTCGAACAGCTGCGCCAGCTCGCCGAGCGCGAGAAGGTGGACTTTCACAGCGGTCAGGGACGGGTGGAAGAGATCGCCCGCCAGGCGATCGAAGAAGCTCGCCGGCGCGGGGACGACCTGGTCGTCCTGGACACGGCGGGCCGTCTCCATGTCGACGAGGAGCTGATGGACGAGCTTCGGCGCCTGAAGGCCGCCGTGCCCGTGACCGAAACGCTGCTGGTGGCGGACGCCATGACCGGCCAGGAGGCGGTCAACGTCGGCAAGGCGTTCGGTGAGGGGGTCGGCGTGGACGGTGTCGTGCTCACCAAGCTCGACGGCGACGCCCGTGGCGGCGCTGCGCTCTCGCTGCGAGTTGCCACCGGCGAGCGTATCCGGTTCGCGGGAATCGGGGAGCGGCCGCAGGACATCGAGGTCTTTCACGCCGACCGCATGGCCTCTCGGATCCTGGGCATGGGAGACGTCCTGACCCTGATCGAGAAGGCGGAGCGAACGCTTGACGTAGAGGAAGCCAAGCAGGTCGAGCGCAACCTACGGGCGGGCACCATCACGTTCGACGACTTCCTGCTTCAGATCAAGCAGCTGCGCTCGATGGGATCGATGGCCGGCGTCCTCGAGATGCTGCCGGGCGGCGGCCAGCTGAAGTCCGCGATGGCGGGCACGGACGCCGACGCCGAGGTCAAGCGGATGGAGTCGATCATTCTCTCGATGACGCGCCGCGAGCGCGCCCATCCGGACCTGATCGACGGCTCCCGGCGCCGGCGCATCGCCCGCGGCTCTGGCACCCAGGTCGCGGACGTCAACCGCCTGCTCAAGTCACGCGAGCAGATGCAGCAGCTGGTGCGCCAGCTACAGAAGCCGGGCCGCAAAGGCGGGGCGTTCCCGGGCCCCGGCATGGGCAACCTGGGCGGCCTCGGCCGCCTGCTCGGCGGGCGCTGAGGGCCCGCGAACCACACAGGAGGTATCAAGTTTTGGTCAAGATCAGGCTTCGGCGGATGGGGGCGAAGAAGCGGCCCTTCTACCGCCTCGTGGTGGCCGACTCGCGGTCGCCGCGCGATGGCCGCTTCATCGAACAGCTGGGCTACTACGACCCGATGACGGAGCCGGCCACCGTGAAGATCGACGAGGACAGGGTCCAGAGATGGCTCTCGCAGGGCGCGCAGCCCTCGGAGGCCGCCCGCAGTCTTCTCAATAGAGAGGGGGTTCTTGAGCGCTATGCAGCGTCCAGAAAGTCAGGATCGTCCGTTTAGGCGCCCCTTCGACTCGCGCGGTGGCGGCGGCCTCCGGCGGGGCGACGGCGGCGGTTTTCGGCGCAGCTATGGGGGCTCCCAAGGCCCGGGTGGAACCGGCACGCCGATCGACTACAAAGCGCTGGTCGAGTTCGTCGCCCGGTCGCTCGCCGATAAGCCTGAAGAGGTCGACATCATCGCCATCGAGCGGGGCCACGGCACGCTGGCCCTCAAGATCAAGATGGCCGACGAGGACATGGGCCGCCTGATCGGCAAGGCGGGCCGCAACATCGAAGCCCTGCGCACGCTCGTGCGCGTGGCCTCGCTCCGCGAGCGCAAGCGCGTCTTCGTGGATATGTGGACGCCGCGTGAGGAGCGCGGCGGAGGCCGTTCGAGAGGGCCCCGGCCGGACCGCGGTCGTTCAGAGGCCTTTGGAGGCGGGCGGCCACAGTCGGATGAGGGGTCGCGAGAGTCGTGATCCGAGTCGGCCAGGTAATCGGCGCGTTCGGGGTCGAAGGAGCCGTAAAGGTGCTTCCCTTGACGGACTTTCCCGACCGCTTCCTCATGGGCTCAGAGCTCGTGATGGACGGTGTCGCGCGCCACGTCGAGTGGAGCCGCGAGCAGCCCGAATGGATGGTCGTGAAGCTAACCGGGCTCGACAACCGGACCCTGGCCGAGATGCACCGCGGGCACTACCTCGAGGTCCCGATCGATCGGGTCCACAAGCTGCCCGCCGACACCTATTACCACCACCAACTGGTCGGTCTCGAGGTCGTTTCGGAGTCGGGACGGCCGCTGGGCCGCGTCGCCGAAGTACTGGAGCGACCGGCCAATGACGTCTGGGTCGCGCGCGACGGCAACGTCGAGCACCTCATCCCGGCGACCCGAGAGGCGGTCCTCAAGGTCGACCTGGAGGGCGGCTCGATAACGGTGGCCGATTGGCTGCTGGAAACGGAGGAGGCGACGCCCTGATGCGCTTCGACGTTCTCAGCATCTTCCCGCATGTCTTCGGCCCGGTCTTCGAGACCGGAGTCGTCGGCCGCGCCATCAGGTCGGGCGTCATCGAGTTCTCCGCGCACGACCTGCGCCGGTGGACGCATGATCGCCACCGCCAGGTGGACGATGTGCCCTTCGGCGGTGGCCCGGGCATGGTCCTCAAGCCAGAGCCGATCTTCGAAGCGGTGGACGCGATCCGTGCCCGCAATCCGGGACCGGTGGTCCTGCTCGAGCCCTGGGGCGAGCGGTTGAGCCAGGGCCTGGCGGGCGAGCTCGCCCAAAAGCCAGGCCTGGTCATCGTCTGCGGCCGCTACGAGGGGGTGGACGACCGCGTCCGCGAAGGTCTGGGCGCCCGCGAAATCTCGATCGGAGACTACGTCCTGAGCGGCGCCGAGATCCCGGCCATGGTTCTGATCGACGCGGTCGCGCGGCTCGTACCCGGCGTGGTCGGCGACCCGGGCTCGCTGGCGCGGGACACCTTCAGCGACAAGGGTGGGGGCTATCCACAGTTCACTCGCCCAGCGGAGTACCGGGGCATGCGCGTGCCCGAGGTCTTGCTTTCGGGCGACCACGCACGCATCGAGTCGTGGCGGCGCGATCACTCGCGAAGGCCGGCACGCAGTAAGGAATTGACGGAGACAGCGAAATGAACGTAATTGACGAGCTTCAGCGAGAGCAGCAGAAAGAGCGGGTTCCCGCGCTGCGGCCGGGCGACACGGTCAAGGTCCACGCCAAGGTGGTCGAGGGAACGCGCGAGCGCATCCAGGTCTTCGAGGGCCTCGTGATTCGCGTGACCGGCGGCGGCCTGCGGCAGAACTTCACCGTCCGCCGGGTCACCCACGGCGTGGGCGTGGAGAGGACCTTCCTGATCCATTCCCCCCGTATCGACAAGATCGAGGTCGTCCGCCACGGCGACGTCCGCCAGGCCCGGCTGTACTACCTCCGCGGCAAGGTCGGCAAGGCCGCGCGCATCCGCGAGCGGCGGGCCAAGGAGGGCGCGGCGGTCGCCGAGGAGCCGGTGCCGGTGGCGGCCGAGCCGGAGCCGGAGCCGGAGCCGCAGGCCCAGGCTGTCGCCGAGGAAGAGGAAGAAGCAGCCGAGTAATACGCGGAGGGAGCGAGCAGTTCCCTCCGCGTGCGCCCGCTCCCCAATCAGGGCCGTGAGTTCTTTACAGACGGCGTTGCTCTTTGCCGAAGCGGCTCGCTAACCTCGCGCCGATGGCGGTCCACAAGCGCACGCGGCGGCCACAGCTCTGGGCCTCGGAGCGGGTGGCTCGGGCCATGGGTTTCGAGTTCGTCGCGGGCATCGACGAGGTCGGCCTGGGTCCTCTGGCTGGGCCGGCGGTTGCGGCCGCGGTCATGCTCCCAATCGGCGCCCGGCTACCCGGCCTCAACGATTCCAAGCAGCTCACCCTCGCTGAGCGCGAAGTCCTCGACCGCCGGATCCGCCGCCTGGCCGTGGCATGGGGAGTGGGTGAGGTGCCGCCGGAGGACATCGATCGCTTCGGCCTCACCTACGCCCGCCAGCGGGCAATGCAGGTTGCGGTGGCGGCGCTCCAGCCGGCTGCCCAGTACCTGCTGATCGACGCCTGGGACGTCCCCGAGCTTCCGCTGCCGCAGATGGCGGTCATCAAAGGAGACGCCACCTGCGCCTCGATCATGGCCGCCTCGATCGTCGCCAAGGTGTATCGCGACCGGCTGATGATCGAGTACGACGCGGAGTACCCCGGCTACGGCTTCGCACTGCACAAGGGCTACGCGACCGCTTCCCACAAGAGGGCGCTGCGCGAGCTGGGGCCGAGCCCGATTCACCGCATGTCCTGGAGGCCTATCCAGGCGGTGCTTTCCGCTGAGACCTGAGCGGTGCCGGCGGCGCACATTGAGGTCGGGCGGGCCGGAGAGAGGGCGGCCGCCCGCTACCTGGAGTCGCTCGGCTGGAAGGTCGTCGGCTCGGGGTTCCTCGCGCGGCGAGGCGAGATCGACCTGGTTTGCCGCGATGGCGACCGGCTGGTCCTGGTCGAGGTCAAGACGCGCTCCTCGGACCGCTACGGCTCACCAGCCGCAGCTGTCGGTGCTCGAAAGCGGCAGGCGCTGGCCGCCGCGGCGGCCGAGTACCGGGCGCTGGCCGGTTGGCGGGGGCCGATCGAGTTCGCGATCGTCGCGGTGACTATGTCCGAGGGCGGGCCGCCCGCGATCGAGCTGCTCGACTGGGCCTTCTGACTCAGAAGGGCCCGGCGGAAGCTCAGAAAGGAAAAACGGTCAGGTCGTAGGCCGGCGATCCCGGCGGCGTGCGGCCTTCGAGCACCACGCGCGGCCGCCGGCGCACGCACTCCGCCGGATGGATGTCCTGCCGCAGGTCGTTGAAGATCGGGAACCGCAGCGTGCCGTCGGGCGACCACTCCGAGTAGCGCACGCTCACAACCAGCTCCGGCCGCACCCAGCGGACGGGCGCCGTCATCACCGGCGGTGGCACCAGCGGTGAGCGCTCGATCTCCAGGCGCCGCAGGTCAGCGGCGATGCGGTCTGCTACCGGCCCGTCGAAGCCGCCCGTGACCGTCCCGCAGGGAAGCAGGCGGCCGCTCTCGTAAAAACCGATCAGCAGCGCAGCGAATGGCCGCCCCGGCTCCTCCTGGAATCCGATGACGACGAAGTCGTCGCTCTTGACCGCCTTGACCTTGAGCCAGAAGGGCGAGCGCTGGCCGGGCACGTAGGTGCTCTCGACGTGCTTGGCCATCACACCCTCCATGCCGCGCTCCAGGCAGGCTTCGAAGAGCTCGGTGCCGTCCCGTTCGATCCAGTCGGGCACGAAGATAGGTCCGACCGTCCTGACCGTGCGCTTGAGGCGGGAGCGACGCTTGAGGAGCGACTGCCGCAGTTGAGGCTTGCCCGCCAGCCAGAGGAGGTCGAAGGTGAGCAGCGAGTAGGGCACCTTGTCGGCCCCGGGAATGCCGGCCACCTTGCGGCGCATCGACTCCAGGTCGGGCCTGCCCTCGTTGTCGACGCTCACCAGCTCGCCATCGAGGATCGTGCCCGGCGGCAGGTCAGCGGCTGCGCGCCCGACCTCTGGCAGCTGGTCGGTGATGTCGTTGAGGGCCCGGTCCTGAAGGCGAACGCGGCCGTCGGGGAAGACGAAGCAGAGGCAGCGGATACCGTCCCACTTGACCTCGAAGATGTATTCGTCCGAGCTGAATGGCGCCTCTGCCGAGACCGCCTGCATCGGGCGTAGGGCGCTCGGAAAGGCGTCGTGCTCGAAGGAGAGCTGTCCGGGCGCCTCGCCGATTCTCACGGCACCAGGGTAGTGGGGGCGACTCGGTGAGGGGCGCCGACCCTCCGACTACGAAGCTCGGCGGCGCCGCGCCGGCTTCTCGGCCGCGGCCTGCTCGGCTACCTGCTCGCCCCTGCGCTCGCCGCGCGTCTTCTTGGCCTCTTCCACCGAGGCGCGCAGCGCCTCCATGAGGTCCATCACCTTGCCGGGCGCCTCGGTCTCCGGCGCGGCGACCGTCTCCTGGCCGGCGATCTTGGCCTCGACGATCTTCATCAGCGCCTCTTTGTAGTCGTCGTGATAGCGCTCGGGTTCGAAGGTGTCGGACAGGCTCTCGACGAGCGTCTTCGCCATCGTGAGCTCGCGTGGGTTGATCTGCACGTCGTCGCCCAACGACTTGATGCCCTCTGTACTCCGAATTTCGTCGGGCCAGTGGAGCGTGTTCATCAGGATCAGGCCGTCGATCGGCGTCAGCGCACACAGGTGCTCACGGTCCCGGAAGGCGACCTTGGCGACCGCGACCTTCCCCGTCTCCTCGAGCGCCTGCTTGAGGAGTGCGTACGGCTTGCGGCCAAGATCCTCCGGTTCCACGTAGTAGGCCGACTTGATGTAGAGCCCGTTTTCGATGTCTCTGCTCTCGACGAACTCGGAGATCTCGATGGTGTGCGCGGTCGGCAGGGGCAGGTTCTCCAGGTCCTTGTCCTCGATGACGACGTACTGGTCCTTGGAGACCTCGTATCCCTTGATGATCTGGTCGAAGGGCACCTCGTGATCGCCCTCCTGGCACCAACGGCGGTAGCGGATACGGGACATGTGCTCTTGGCAGAGCTGGTTGAAGGAGACGCCATGAGATTCCGTGGCGACATAGAGCCGGATCGGAATGGTGACCATCCCGAAGCTGATGACGCCCTTCCACATCGAACGAGGCATGAGTCTGTGAACTTTAAATTACATTGGCGCCGCGTGCGGCTACCAAAAATAGGTTGCCGCCCTCGGTGGACCGCTCAATGTGGCCGTTTTCGAGCTCGACGTTGCAGATCCGGGCGTCGCTCCACAAGTAAAGTCGCGCTGTGCGAATCGGAGACTTCGAGATCCACCTGATGGTCGCCGGGGGCTGGCATCCCGACGGCGGAACCATGTTCGGGGTCGTCCCGAAGGTGATGTGGGAGCGGCGCAAGGCGCCCAACGACAAGAACCAGATCACCGCCGCCTGCGTGGGCGCGATCGTGCGCCACCGCGGCAAGGTGATCGTCTGCGAGACCGGGATCGGGACCAAGCTGGACGAAAAGCGCGCCACCCGTGAGGGGGTCTGGTCGCCCGATGGCCTGCTCACTTCCTTAAAGGCACTCGGCATCAGGCCCGACGAGGTCGACGTGGTGCTGAGCACGCACCTCCACTGGGACCACGCGGGCGGCTTCACCCGGCGCGCAAAGGGCGGCTCGTTGGAGATCACGTTTCCCAAGGCGAAGCACTTCATCCAGCGCTCGGAGTGGAACTTCGCGCTCAATCCGGACCCCCGCTCACAGGCCGGCTACATCGTGGACGACTTCCAGCCGGTCGAGGAGGCGGGCCTGGTCGAGTTCGTGGACGGCGAGGCCGAGGTGATGCCGGGGGTGGTGCTCAGGCCGACCGGCGGGCACACGCCCGGTCACCAGCTGGTCGTCTTCCGGGCCTCCCCAGACCTCTCCTGTGCCGTCACCGGCGACATCGTCGGCACCACCGCGCACCTCCGTGTGCCCTGGACGATGGCCGCCGACCTCGACGTCCTGCGGGTCATCGAAGAGAAGGCGAAGCTGCTCGAAGAGGCCGCCAACCACCGCTGGCTGCTCGTGCTCTCGCACGAGGCGGATCAGCCCGCCGGCTACCTCTCGCCCGACGGCGAGTGGACGCCCGAGCCGGAGCTGGCCCTCCCGACTGTCGATCCGGGGTCTTAACGCTTAACAGCCTGTCTTCCCAGGCGGCGTCGGCACCCCTAGCCTCCGGGGCGTGAACGCCTCCGTCCTTTCGGCAGTCCTCCTCGGACTCGAGTGCCGCCCGGTCGAGGTCCAGGTCGACGTGGCGACGGGGAACAAGCCCCTGTTCCTGCTCGTGGGCCTCGCCGGCGGCTCCGTGCGCGAGGCTCGGGAACGCGTGCGCTCGGCGCTCCGAAACTCGGGTGCGGCCCTTCCCCAGAGACGGGTGACCGTCAACCTGGCGCCGGCCGAACTCCGCAAGGAGGGCGGCGGGCTTGACCTGCCGATCGCAGTCGCGATCGTGCTCGCCAAACGAGGACTGCGTGCGCCCGAAAAGTCAGCCTTCATCGGCGAGCTCAGCCTGGACGGTGAGGTCCGGCACACCAACGGGATCCTGGTGATGGCGCAGGGGTTGGCCGCCCAAGGCGTGCGCCGGCTATACGTGCCGGCTCAGGACGCTGCGGAGGCGGCGCTGGTCGAGGGCTTGGTGGTGATTCCCTGCGCCACCCTCTCGGACCTGGTAGCGGAGCTGACCGAGGGTCAGGCGATCGGCTCCTACGAAAGGGAGGCGCGGCCGTGGCTGCCGCCGCCACCGGATGACGACCTGCTCGAGGTGCACGGGCAGGCGGAGGCGAGACGCGCGATCGAGATCGCGGCGGCGGGCGGTCACCACCTGCTGATGTCAGGACCGCCGGGTTCCGGCAAGACGATGCTCGCTCGCTGCCTGCCGGGCATCCTGCCGCCGCTGATGCGCGAGGAGGCGCTCGAGCTGGCGAAGGTGAGGAGCATCCTCGGCGAGCTGGACCCTGACCGTCCTCTGGTCGCGGCGCGGCCTTTTCGCAGTCCGCACCACACGGTTTCGATGGCCGGCCTGGTCGGTGGCGGAAATACAGTCGCCCGCCCGGGCGAAGTCAGCCGGTCTCACCAGGGCGTGCTCTTTCTGGACGAGCTGGCCGAGTTCGAGGCGCGGACGCTGCAAGCGCTCCGGCAGCCGCTGGAGGAGGGCCGCGTGTCGATCACCCGCAGCGGAGGATCGGTCCGCTACCCCTGCCGGTTCCTGCTCGTCGCCGCGACCAACCCATGTCCCTGCGGGTGGTCGGGCGACCCGGTCCACGCCTGCCGCTGCACGCCGGCCGCCGTCGACGCTTACTCCCGCAAGCTGTCGGGACCGCTGCTCGACCGCATCGACCTTCATGTCCGGGTCGAGCGGCTGCCCCTGCAGGCGCTGAGCGGCGAGCCGGTCGGGGAGACTTCCGAGGTTGTCCGCGGGCGTGTGCTGGCCGCGCGTGGCCGCCAGCAGGCGCGCCAGGGCTGCCTGAACGCCGCGCTGCGGGCACGCGAACTCCGGCGCCAGGCGCGGCTCGCCCCGGCGGCCCGGCTCGCGCTAGAGAGATGGGGCGAGCGGCAAGGCCTGACCGCTCGCGGGTTCCAACGCGCGTGGCGAGTGGCCGCGACCGTGGCCGACCTCGACGCCAGCGACCGCATCGAGGAGCGGCACGCGATGGAGGCACTCGGATTTCGGGTGAGCGATGCCGCCGCCGCCTGATGGTCTCGACGTTCGCGGCCAGTGGCCGGATCCGGACGTGCCCTGGATCGCCATCGTCGGCTCTCGGCGCCCGTCACCCTACGGCGAGGCGGTGGCCGAGCGTCTCGCCTCCGACCTGGCGGGAGGCGGCGCCGTGGTCGTCAGCGGGCTCGCGCTGGGGATCGACGCCGCCGCTCACACCGGCTGCCTCGACAGCGGCGGACGCACGGTCGCCGTCCTCGGGACGGGCGTCGACATCGTCTATCCACGCGCCAATTCCGACCTCGCCTCCCGAATCCTGGAATCCGGCGGGGCGCTGGTCAGCCAGTTCCCGCGGGGCACGCCTCCAGAGCGCCGCAACTTCCCGATGCGGAACTGGACCATTGCCAGGCTGGCCGACGTGGTGGTGGTGGTCGAGGCGTCCGAGGGCTCCGGGGCGCTGATCACGGCCGAGGCCGCGCTGGCGCAGTCGAAAGAGGTGATGGCGGTGCCTGGAAGCGTCTTCTCTCCGCTCTCCGTCGGCCCCCACCAGCTTCTGCGGGACGGGGCCGGCCTGGTTCAAAACGCGCGCGACGTGCTCGCCGTGGCGGGCGCGGCGATCGAGGTCCTTGACGACCCGCTGCGCCCACCAGGTAGCCTCGGTGTACGAGCAGCCGCCGGCCCCGACGGACTCCTGGCGCACCTCTCCGACGCACTGCCCATCGGCTCTGCCGAGCTCGCCACTAAGCTGCGGTTACCGCTCGGCGACGTCCTCGCCCGGCTGACCGCGCTCGAGCTCGAGGGCCAGGCGGCCAGGCGTGGAGCCGGCTTTATTCGGTTGACCGGGAAGAACAGACGGTCGTAGCATCCGGCGCCGCCCCACAAGACGCCGCTCCCAGGGCGGTTGGAATGGCTGGGCGCTCTGTTGGGTAGATAGCGAGGCTACATGCCAGAAGGACTGATCATCGTCGAGTCTCCCGCCAAGGCGAAGACTCTCAAGCGTTTTCTCGGCGACCGCTACGACGTGCGGGCGTCGATGGGCCACGTTCGCGACCTGCCGGAGCGCGAGCTCGCGGTGGACGTGGAGCAGGGCTTTAAGCCTCGCTATGAGGTCGTGGACAGCCGTGCCCAGACCATCCGCGATCTCAAGAGTGCTCTCGGCAAGAGCAGCGCCGCCCGCGAGGTGATCCTTGCCTCCGACCCCGATCGCGAGGGCGAGGCGATCGCCTGGCACCTGGCGGAGGTCCTCAAGCTCCGCGACCCCAAGCGGATCGAGTTCCACGAGATCACGTCCGAGGCGGTCCGGCGCGCCCTCGAGCACCCCCGCGAAATCGACATGCGGCTGGTCAACGCCCAGCAGGCCCGGCGGATCGTCGACCGCTTGGTCGGCTACCGCCTGAGCCCATTCCTCTGGAGCAAGGTTCAGAAGGGCATCGGCGCCGGCCGTGTGCAGTCGGTCGCGCTCCGCCTGGTCGTCGACCGCGAGAACGAGATCCGGGTGTTCGTCCCGGTCGAGTCCTGGACGGTCGACGCGGTTCTCTCCCGACTGGAGGAGGAGCGGACGTTCAAGGCCCGGCTGATCCGCCGTGCCTCCGACCCCGCGAGCCAGAAGCTGGAGCTGGGCGACGAGCAGTCGGCACAGCAGGCCATCGCGGCTCTACGGGGCGCCGACTGGAAAGTCGTCGACGTCGAGCGCAAGCAGCGCTCGAAGAGTGCGCCGCCGCCGTACATCACGTCCACGTTGCAGCAGGACGCCTCCAGCCGGCTCCGCTTTGCGCCTCGCAAGGCGATGCGCCTGGCGCAGGACCTGTACGAGGGCATCGACCTCGGAGCGGACGGCTCGACCGGCCTCATCACCTACATGCGTACCGACTCCACGCGCATCTCCGCGGAGGCCGACGCCAAGGTCAAGACGTGGATCAAGGACACGCTGGGTGAGCGCTACCTGGGCAAGCCGCGCGCCGAGAAGAGCCGCCCGGGGGCCCAGGAGGCCCACGAGGCGATCCGGCCGACGGACCCGGCGCGCCGCCCCGAGGACATCCGCCAGTTCCTGACCAACGACCAGTACCGGGTCTACGAGCTGATCTGGCGGCGCTTCGTGGCCAGCCGGATGGCTCCGGCGCAGTACGCGAACACGATCGCCGAGATCAACGCTGGCGACTTCATCTTCCGCGCCACCGGCTCGGTGCTGACCTTCGACGGCTTCTACCGCGTCTGGGAGCGCGGTACCGATGACGGCGAGGAGGAGGAGGGCCGCCTCCCCGAGCTGCAGCCCGGAGAGGCATTGCGCTTCTATGACCTGCTGCCCGAGCAGCACTTCACGCAGCCGCCGCCGCGCTACTCGGAGGCGACACTGATCCGGGAGCTGGAGGAGCGCGGAATCGGCCGGCCGTCGACCTACGCCAGCATCGTGGCCACGATCCAGGACCACGGTTATGTGGAACAGCGTGAGCGCCGGCTTCACCCGACTCTGCTCGGCGAAGCCGTCAACCGGATCATGGTTGACCATTTCCGGGAGATCTCGGACGACCAGTACACGGCGGCTCTCGAGGCCCGGCTCGACCAGGTCGAAGACGGCAGGGTCGACTGGGTGCCCGTGGTCGGCGACTTCTACAACCCGTTGGAGAAGATGCTGAGTGCGGCCAAGGAGGCCCTGCCGGCCGACACCGGCGAGGAGTGCCCGGAGTGTCACGAGGGGCACCTGCTGCTGAAGGCCAGCCGCTTCGGCCCCTTCAAGGGTTGCAGCCGCTACCCGGCCTGCAAGTACCGCCAGCCCGTCCTGCCCAACGGCGAGGCGGCGCAGCCCAAGACGCTCGACGAGAACTGCCCGGACTGCGGCCGGCCGCTGGTCGTGCGCAGAGGGCGCTTCGGCGAGTTCGTCGGCTGCTCGGGCTATCCCGAGTGCCGGTACATCCGGCGGGAGGCGGCGGCCGAGGCTAAGCCCACCGGGCAGAAGTGCCCGGACTGCGGCGAAGGCGAGCTGGTCGAGCGCCAGGGGCGCTACGGGCCCTTCCTGTCCTGCAGCCGCTACCCGGACTGCAAGTACCGCGCCAACCTGAAGGGCGGGAAGGCTCAGCCGGCAGAGGTGAAGGTCCTCGACGACGCCTGCCCGGTGTGCGGCAAGCCGATGGTCGAGCGGAAGGGCCGCTACGGCCCGTTCAAGTCCTGCTCCGACTACCCCCGCTGCCCAGGTCCCAAGGGCGAAAAGAAGACCGCGTCCTCCCCCGGTTCGACGGGCGGGCGTGGCCCGAAGGGCCGGCGGGGGGCCGAAGGGCCGAGGGTTGGGCGAACCCGGGCCGGGGTATAATCAAACTGCCAGCAGCTCCAGCCGCTGAGTAACGCACGCCCGGAGACCCCCGTCCGCCCTCAGGCGGCAGAAGCCGGGCGGAGGCACAACGGGAGGTATTTACGTGCCCCAGGTAACCCTGAAGCAGCTCTTGGAAGCGGGCGTCCACTTCGGTCATCAGACCAGTCGGTGGAACCCCAAGATGCGGCCATTCATCTTCACCGCCCGCAACGGCATCCACATCATCGACCTGCAGAAGACGGTCCGCCTGCTCGATGACGCATGGGATTTTGCCCGTGACGTCTCCTCGACGGGCCGCCCGGTGCTCTTCATCGGGACCAAGAAGCAGGCCCAGGAAACGATTCAGAGCGAGGCCGTCCGCTGCGGCATGTTCTTTGTGAACCGGCGCTGGATGGGCGGGATGCTGACCAACTTCGGCACTGTCAAGCGCCGCATCGAAAGGCTGCGCGAGCTGCGTGGAATGCAGCAGTCGGGCGTCTTCGAGCAGCTTCCGAAGAAGGAGGCCAAGCGCCTCCAGGATGAGCTGGACCGGCTGATGTTCCACTTCGACGGCATCGCCGACATGAAGCGGCTGCCGGGTGCCGTCTTTGTCGTCGATCCGCGCAAGGAGCACATCGCGGTGACGGAGGCCAACCGGCTGAAGATCCCGGTGATCGGCATCACCGACTCCAACTGCGACCCCGACCTGATCCAGAAGATCATCCCTGGCAACGACGACGCGATCCGCGCCGTGAAGCTGATCACGGCGAAGATCGCCGACGCCTGTCTCGAGGGACGCCAGCAGGCGGAGGCTCGAGGCGAGCTGGCGCCGCCGGTCGAGGAGCGCGAGTTCTACGAGACGCCCAGGTACGAGTACATGGAGGAGTACCTGGACGAAGAGGATGAAGACTACCTGCCCAGCGTGTCCGAGGACGAGTTCCTCGGTCGGGGTGGGGACGGCGAAGGAAGGTAACCCCACATGGCTGTATCAATGGACCAGGTCAAAGAGCTCCGAGACATGACCGGGGCCGGCATGATGGACTGCAAGAAGGCCCTCGAGGAGAGCGGCGGCGACCTGGACAAGGCCGTCACGCTGCTCCGGGAAAGGGGCATCGCCAAGGCAGCGAAGCGGATGGACCGCGCTACCGCCAACGGCGTCATCGAGTCCTACCTGCACCGCACGGGCGACTATCCGCCGCAGGTCGGCGTGCTCATCGAGCTCGACTGCGAGTCCGACTTCGTGGCCAAGGGGGAGGCGTTCCGGACGCTGGCCCGCGAGCTGGCGATCCATATCGCGGCCGCCAACCCACGCTGGATCACGCGGGAAGAGGTGCCGGCCGAGATCGTCGACGCCGAGCGGGAGGTCGCCACGCGCCGCTACGAGGCCGAAGGCAAGCCCGCCCAGGTGATCCCCAAAATCGTGGAGGGGCAGCTCACCTCCTTCTACAAGGAGACCGTTCTGCTCGAGCAGGCCTGGGTGAAGGACCCCAACACGACGATCGAGAACCTGATCAAGGAGAACATCTCCAGGCTCCAGGAGAACATCGTCGTTCGCCGCTTCGCCAGGTTCGACGTAAAGGGGGCGTAAAAAGGCAGGTGGACGGCGCAAGCGGCGGCTCACAATATCGGCGCGTACTCCTCAAGCTGAGCGGCGAAGCGCTGGGCGGAACCAAGGAGTACGGCGTCGATTACGACGTGGTCCGTCGCATCGCCGCCCAGGTCAAGCAGGTCCACGAGCGGGGGGTGCAGGTGGCGCTGGTGGTGGGCGGCGGCAACATCGTCCGTGGCTCCGCATTCGCCGAGCACGGCTTCGACCGGGCAACCGCCGACTACATGGGCATGCTGGGCACGGTGATCAATGCGCTCGCCCTCCAGGACGCTCTGGAGGGCATGAACGTCTACGCCCGCACCATGACGGCCATCCAAATGCCGCAGGTCGCCGAGCCCTACATCCGGCGGCGCGCCGTCCGCCACCTGGAGAAGGGCCGGGTCGTCATCCTGGCCGCCGGCACCGGGAACCCGTACTTCACAACCGACACTACGGCCGCACTGCGGGCGGTCGAGCTGGAGGCTGACGTCATCCTCAAGGCGACCAAGGTCGACGGTGTCTACACGGCCGACCCGCTCAAGGACCCCGCGGCCCAGAAGTTCCAGC
>CAZHAC010000041.1:0-16843 GCA_964529765.1 uncultured Actinomycetes bacterium | reverse complement strand
GGGTCTGGGTCGCTCGACAGCCTGATGAATGCCTCTGGCACCACCTGCCACGACACGCCAAACCTGTCCTGGAGCCAGCCACACTGGCTGTGACTGCCGCCTTCGGCCAGCTTCTCCCAGTAGTAATCGACCTCTTCCTGGTTGTCGCAGTGGATGAACAGCGACATCCCTAATGAGAAGTTGAACGTTGGGCCTCCGTTGAACGTGTAGAAGTCCTGGCCGAACAGCTTGAGGGTCATCGGATCCACGACTTCGGCATGCTCTCCGAATACCGACGCGTAGAACTGGACGGCCTCCTCGGCCTGGTCGTTGAACATCAGGAACGTGACGATCTTCTGCATGCTGCCTCCATGAACGCTGTTCTGGCACATCGACGGGATGCCACCTACTAAGACGTCGAACGAGAGTCGCGCAGATCGACACGCATCCACGTTCCCACCGACGGTACGTGCCCGGCGAAAGCCGTCACCGGTGCACTAAGGGACCAGCAGGTCGGTGAGCGCAAAGCGCGCCGGGTCGCGACCGGGAAGGGTCGGGCGCCACGTAGGGTCGACGCTCCGGAACGACTCGGGATCTCCATCTACGACTCCGAGCAGCACCTCACCGACGATCATGGAACCCACCGGGCCCAGGCGCTCGCCGTCCTCCCGAGCCTCCGCCTCCTTGAGCAGGTAGTACCAGAGCGGAGTCTCGCCGGACCACCCATAGTCCATCAGCCCGATCTCTTCACGGCTCAGCGGCGCCTCGCCAACCGCCCTGGCGACTTCCTCTCCTGAAGGCAGGCCCGTTGCAGTGCCGCGCTGCAGGTCTCGCACCGCAAGCGACTCATAGTCCGGGTCGTCGAGGTCGCCGGCGATGGCGACGGGAAGCTTGAGCAGCGCGGCAGGCAGGCACCCGTCGATTGGTCGGGCGCGCGCGGCTGGCGGGTGGCCGGGCACGTCGAAGAGCAGCGTCCAGTCGACGGACCGGTTCGACGGGACAGGACGAAAGCCGAGCAGGTCAGGAAAGAGCGTCAGCTCGTCGCCGCCGCGCCGGACGCGGTATGTCTGCCGAATCTGGCTGTGGCCGTAACGGTAGGCGCCGTCGGCAAACTCGAATGGGATCGAGACCGCACCGGCGGGCCGGAAGAAGCGCGGGCCCTGGTCAAGCAGCCTGACAACGCGCTCCTCGCCAATAGCCACGGGCAGGAAGTCGAATAGGACCGCCCACTGGTAGTGCCATGTGAGGGCCCGCCGGGCCTCCGCGAAAAGGTCGGCCCGCGGTGTTCCGGCCTCTCTCAGCCGATCGACGATGCGGTTGTGCGCCTTGACCATCCCCACCTGCATCTGCGACATCAAGAGGTGCGCGTCCTGGCGGGGATCACCTACCAAGGCGATGCCCTGGTGGTTACGCGGCAGGTCCTCTGGGAGCCCCTTGTCATTGAGACCCAACAGCAGCTTGGCCGGGTCCGTGCGGCTGAAGAGGAAGGGATTGTCAACCGGGCCGGGGCCGTACAGACACTCGAGGTCCAGCCGTGCGCTGCGGGCGTTGCGCACCAGAGCCTCGTCGTCGTGGTGGGTGACCGGGGAGCGGTCGGCGGTGACGTCATGCGCGATGTACTGTCCGAAGACGGGCCAGGCCGCCGCCACCGTCCTCGATTCCGCCCGCAAAGCGTTCGTGGCGTCACAGGCTCCTCCCGCACGTCCTATGGCGTGCAAGAGCACGGGATCGCTTTGCAGTTGGGGCAGGTACGGGAACATGCGGGTGTAGCGACCGCCGCCCATCGGCGCCTCGCCGGCGCGCGACGGCGCCAAGCAATAGTCGTGCGCCGCTCTCAGCTGGGACACGGAACCTTCTCCTGACTGCCCCCGGGGCCCTTTGCCGCAGTACGACCGCCCGGCTGGTCGACTCCCACCTTATTCCTTCCCCGCTCCGGCAGCGTGAGCCATCGCCGCGCGCGATGAGGCGCACGGACTGGTAGTAGTAGGAGGAGCGGGAGCATCTGGATGATCCAGGGTTATCCCGATCAACCGAGTGTTCGCCCCGGGGAGACGCTCACCCTCCGCGTCTCCACCGACGCCCCCCGTTTCCAGGTCGACTTCTACCGGCAGGGCGAAACTCTTGCCTACCGCTGGAGCTCGAGGTCGCAGCCGGGTCAGAACGCGCCGCCGCACCCGCCCTTCCAGGATTGGGGCGAGGACGGCAGCGGGCTGGACGGGAAAACCTTGGCGGCGTGGCCCGCCTATTCCTTTGAAATCCCGGCCGATTGCGCTTCCGGCGTGTACATCGCGATGCTCGTCGAGAGTGACCAGAACGGGAGCGTGATCAAGCTCCCGGAAACCCAAACGCCAGACGCACGCGACTCAAAGGCGCTGTTCGTGGTCAAGCAGGGCCGTGCCCGCTCGCCGGCGCGCATCCTCTACAAGCTCCCGCTCCTCACGTACCACGCATACAACCAGGCGACTCGTGAGGCTTATGACCCGGCGACCCAACGGGGCGGATGGAGTCTGTACACCGTGCCCGAGCGGGACGACTTGCCGGCGCCCGTCCCGACCGTGGTCAGCCTGCACCGCCCAGGGGGAGGCACCGGCGGCACCCCGTGGGATGTGTTCAACCCCGACCCGTTCGACCCAACGCCCCGCCAGACGTTCGTGCATTGGGATGCCCCATTCATCGCCTGGCTAGAGGGCTGTGGCTATCGAGTGGACTACTGCACCGATCTAGACATCCAGGGCGACCGCGAGCAGCGGCTGCTACGCGAGTACGACTTGCTGCTCAGCGTCGGGCACGACGAGTACTGGAGCGCCGAGATGCGGGCCAATGTCGACGCCTTCCTGCAGAGTGGCCGCAATGTGGCCTTCTTCAGCGGCAATACGTGCTGGCACCAGATCGTCTTCGACGGCCAGTACACCGTCCGCCGGCTGCGACCCTGGTCGGCCCCGGGTTCGGTCCGCGGACCCGAAAACGACATGACAGGGGTGAGCTTCCGGAACGGCGGGGAACGCGGCCTGGACCACCTGATTCCGCTCGGCTACCGGGTGCAGCATGCCCGCCACTGGGTCTTCGCCGGCACCGGTCTGCGCGACGGAGAGACGTTCGGGGATGGCCCAGACCAGCACCTGGTCGGATACGAGTGCGACGGTGCCGAGTTCGACACCAACCGCCTGAAGCACGGACTACCGGTGCTTCCAACCGGACGCGACGGCACGCCCACTGACTTCACCATCCTGGGCGTCTCCGACGTCAGCCGGGGCGGTTGGGGTCTGGGCAACATGGCAGCCACGATGGGCGTCCACAGCCCGAACGGCACCGTCTTCACCGCCAGCACGACCGACTGGGCGAGAGTGCTCGCGAGTGGCCGCTCCCCGGTAGTCGAGCAGATCACACGCAACGTCATCGACCGCCTGGCCGGCGGCAGCCTCCGCTAGCCCCGAGCCTGGCGCCTACCCGATCGTGTCGCCAGGCTTCATCTCAACGACATCGATATCTCTTCGCCCAACGCCCTCCAGAGCCGACCGCAGGGCATCGGGGGTTCCGCTGGTGCCCGGGAGCCCGTAGTGCATGGGGACGACGTGCCGGACCCCGAGCAGCGTGGCCGCGAAAGCCGCCTCCTCCGGCCCCATTGTGTGATGGTCGCCGATGGGCAGAAGGGCGACGTCCGGCCGGTGGACGTCGCGCACGATCCGCATACCGTCGAAGGCGGCGGTATCTCCGGCGTGATAGATCCGCCGCCCGTTTAAGAACTCGATCACGTAACCGGCCGCCACGCCGACGTACGCGAAGGGGTTCTCGTCGACGCTCGAGGAATGGCTCGCGGGAGTCATCGTGATCCCGATGTCGTGCAGCCGGATCACGCCGCCATGGTTCATGCCGAACGTCTTCTTCACGCCCCGAGAGGCGAACCATTTCGCCAGCTCGGGGACGGCGACGACGGTCGGTGCGGTGGCCTCGGCGATTCGGGCTAGATCGGCGTGGTGGTCGTTGTGGCCGTGGGTGACCAGGATCACGTCCACCCTATCCACGGCTTTCAGCTCTTCCGGGCAGGCTGGATTGCCGTAGGTCCAAGGATCGACGAGCACAATCCTTTCTTCCGGAGTGGCGAATCGGAAGGTCGCGTGGCCCAGCCACGTCATCTGCACCCCTCTCAAGTCCAGGGATCGGCTGCCGGTCAACCCTATGACCCGTCCCCGGCCCGGACCTACGACCGCGCGCTCGGCACTTCCGGCTCCCGGCGCTTGCGGATGAGGAACGGCGGCATCGCCAGCGCGTGCAGGTCCGTCGCCAGCAGACAGTCGACCGCGTCCTCCGGTGACTCGGCGAGCGGCTGGCGCGGCCCGTTGAGCGAGGTGTTCAGGAGCACGGGGCAGCCCGTTCGGGCTTCGAACGCGGCCAGCAGCGCGCGAAGCAACGGCGTCTGCTCGTCGACCGTTTGCAGCCGAGCTGTGCCGTCGACATGGGTGATCGCGGGCAGCTGAGCCCGGTGCTGCGAGCGAACGGCGGCCGCGAACTGCATGAAGGGCGCCGGCCGGTCGATATCGAAGAACGTCTCCGTCATCTGCAGTGGCACCACGGGGGCGAGCGGCCGGAACCACTCACGCCCTTTGACTCGGTCGTTGATGAAGGACTGCATCGAAGGCCGGCGCGGGTCGGCCAGGATGCTCCGGTTCCCCAAAGCACGCGGGCCGGATTCGCTGCGGCCGTGATGGAGCCCGACCACCCGCCCGCTCTCCAGCAGCTCGGCGACTCGGCCGGCGATGTCCTCGGGTGCCTCCACCTGCAGCCCGTCGCGGGAAAGCGCCGCAACCACCCTGGCCTTCGCATGAGCGTCGTCGTCGGGCCCAAGGAAGTCGTTCTCCCATCGAAACCCAGGTTGGATCCCCAGGTGCTCGGACAACCCATATAGCGCGGCGCCGAGCGCGGTGCCACCATCGTGGGGACTCGGCGGTATGAACAGCCGCTGGAACGGGCTCTCACGAAGAAGTCGCGAGTTGGCCGAGCAGTTGAGCGCGGTGCCGCCCGCGAAGCAAAGGTCGGAGAGGCCGGTTTCCCGGTGCAGCCACCCCGCAACCTCGAGTAAGGCGTCCTCGAAAGCGCGCTGGCCGGCAGCGGCCAGATTCGCAGAGCGCTTCCAGCCCTCTTCGCCGGCCCCGAACCGGAACCGTCCGCCCTGCTCAAAGACCGTGATCCATTGGTCGGGGACGAGGACGCGTTCGCCTCGGACGGTGAGCGGCGGCAGGCCCAAGGCGTCGGGGTCGCCGAAAGGCGCCAGCCCCATCACCTTGCCCTCGTTCCCCTCGCCCGGGAAGATCATCCGGGTCAGCTGGTAGTAGAAGCAGCCGAGACCGGTAGGGCGGGCCCAGTCGCCGTCCCAGAGCTGCTTGCCGACGCACTCGACGCCGTCGCGTCCGCAACGGTAGAACGACGCCACCTCGAGCATGTCCGGGGCGGCCGCGACGCGTGCGTCTGACTCGGAAAAGTGCCTGGCAGGACTCCCCTGGCAGTCGATCACCATCGCCGCCGCGCGATCGAAGGGCGACGGGTGGAATGCGCTGTAGAGGTGCGCCAGGTGGTGGGAGACCTGGATGACGCGACCTCCGGGCCGGAACCTCAGCACGCCCTCCAGCTCTTCCCGGTAGGCCGCCTGGTTCTGAATCTCCGAATCGGACGAGTAGGACTCTATGACGAGGTCGACGGGCTCGTCCAGGTGCGGCACCAGGCTCGCATAGATATCCCGAACGTCGCCCAGACGCCCCCAGTGGTGCTTCCGGCGCGTAATGCGCTCCTTCTGCAAGCTGTACACGGAGGCGCCCTGGATGACGCTGACCGACCCGTCCTGGGTGCGATTGATGCCGACGACGACCGGATTCCCGTTCACGCGCACCTCCGGGCCTGGTAGCGGCCGCGTGGCTCAAATACGCCGACCTCTCGAGTCTAGGAACGATGCACCGGCTAGTGCAGCAACGTCGCCGCCGGGTCATCCCCCTCGATTCCAACTAACGCGGGGGCGGGTTGACGGCGACCCCGTAGGGACTGTTCCCGGTTGCAACCGTGGCCACCACCTGGAGTGAGTGCGGGTCGACGACGGACAGCATGTTCCCTCCCTGGTCCGTGACGTAGATGGCCTGATGAGTGGCTGCCGCGTTGAATGGGTCGACGCCGTCGCCACCGACGGAGACGCTTGAGGTGACTGTTCGGGAGGCCGCGTTGATGACCTGGAGCTTGCCGGGCCCGAGGTCGGGGACATAGGCGCAGCATCCGTCCGGGCTAATCGCGACATAAAACGGGGCTGATCCAACCGGGATGGTCGTGTCGACCGCGCCGCTTCGCGTGTTGACTACGCTGACGTCATGCGACAGCTGGTTTGCGACATAGGCCGAAGCGCCACCTGGCGCAACAGCCACTCCTGCCGGAAACTGACCAGTGCCAATCACTCGGACGCTCCGATTCGTCCGCGCATCGATCACCGAGACGTTGCCGGACCCGCTGTTGGCGACGTACACGGACGCGCCGTCGGGCGTGACGGCCAGGCTCAGCGGTTGGCTGCCGACAGGCGCTGAATCGACGACCCCGTTGGTTTGGGTGTCGAGTACGGAAACGTTGTTGGATCCGGCGTCGGCGACGTAAAGAAAGCGTCCGTTGGGCCCCAAGGCAACGCCATTTGGGCTGCTTCCAGCCGGAAGCGCGATGGTGCTGGCGACTGTTCGCGTACCGGTGTCGAATACGGAGACAGCGTTATCTCCGGCCTCGGCGATGAAGGCGTGCTTGCCATCGGGAGATACCGCGATCCCCTCGGGCGAGGTGCCGACTGGCGCGGTCGCGACTACCTTGTAGTTGCTGCCGTCGATGACGGTGAGTGTGTTGTCGAGCTGGTTGGTGACGTAGATGTAGCGGTCCGAGACCGTCGATACCGGACCCTGGCAGGCGTTGAAGAGCAGGCTGGTCACCGCCAGGATCGCGATGACCGCCGTGCGGACTGACGGCGTCAACTCAGTAGCCCACGGCCGTAGTAATCCTGTGCACCACTTACTCCCGGGAGCGCAAAGAAGTAGCCCCCACCAATGGGGCTGATGTACGGCACCAGCATTTCGTCCTCCAGGCGGGTCTGCATGGCGACGTAGGTGTTCAGCTGTTGCTGGAAGCAGACGAACGCATGCCCCATGTCGGAGTTTCCCTGGGCGCCGGAACTGCGGTCGTACTGGTAGCTGCGACGCAGGATGTTGCTGGTTGCCGCGGTCTGCGGGGTCTGAGGGTTGGCCAGGCGGATGTGACTGTTGATCGGCGTGAGCAGGCCCTGCGGATCGTTCGTGTAAATGGGGTCGAGATTGTCAGAGGCGTTCGGATCCGTCGCGTACAGTGGTGCCCCACTGACCTTGCGCCGGCCGATGATGCGCTCCTGTTCGTCAACGGGAACCGCGTTCCATTTGTCCACGAAGAACCGGACGATCCGCACCACGTGATAGGTGCCGTTGGCGGTCCAGGCAGGTTCGGGCGGACCCGGCTGCACCCAGACCTGCTGGTTCATCTGGGTGGCGTTGTTGGTGTCGGGATTGGTAATGCCGTCCTTGAAGCCCAGCCAGTCGCGTGGGATGCCGACCGGCCGTGGCGGGAACCGGACGCCGTCGATTCGCCAGCGCTCGCGCAGGGCGCCAGCGGTGCTGGCGAGGATGTCGAGCATGGCGTGACCCACGGTGTCGCGGTGCGAGGCGCACAACTGCACCAGCAGGTCACCGTCGGAGATCGCCGGGTCGAGGTTGTCATGTGCGAACGCGCGCATCGTCTCCAGCTGAGCAGGCTTTTGCGGTGCCAGCCCGTAGCGGCCGTCGAAGAGCGTGGCTCCAAGAGAGAGAGTGACGGTGAGGTCGTCCGGCAGCACTGTGGGACCGAGCAGACGGTCGTCGGAGGGCGGCGCGTTCCCTGGGCTCGCCGGCGGAGTGCCGCCGGAAGTCAGGAACGCAGCGCGGGCGGTGAGGGTGCGGAACAGATTGGTGAGCTCGGCACGGTTGGCGGCGAGCACATCGAAGCTGAGGAGAGTGGCTGACGTCTGCGGCGGGGTGGCAATGCCGGCCTGATTCAGACCGTAAAACGGGACTTTGCGCACCCCTTCCTGGGCAGCCTCCATGTTGTACTGATCCTTCTGCTTGGTGGCCGCCTGGGCGACGACAGGGCACATCGCGGGCGCGGCGACAGCACCAACCGCAGCACCGGCGAGCCCACGGAGAAAGGATCGCCGCTTCCAGAGATGCGGGCCACCGACGCCACCATCTCGCGGGCCTTCCGGCGTATGGGGCTGTTCCTCGCGCATGGGCTGGTAGCCAACCAGCATGTGAGCGTGCTTGTACCGGGGAATCGGGCGAGTGACCGAAAAATGACGGGGTCGGTCGGCCCCCGGCCTTCGCCGAAAGCGCGCCGCTGTAGACGGCGGCCGCGCTCAGCTTCCGCCGGTCGCCCGTTTCCAGTAGAAGCTGAGGGCTCCGAGCACGACCCCGACGATGACGAGCGCGGCGCCGATCCATGCCCACATCGACTCACCGGTCATGAAGCTGCCCTTGATGTAGCCAAGCCCCTGGCCGACCCAGATGACGCCCAGCAGAACGAACAACGCGGCAATGACGGCTCCTGCGATTCTCATAGCGGCCAGTAAACATGAATACGGCTCCGTGTAACGCGGCGGAGGAGGCTCACGCCCAGACTCGGTTCGAGGCGTGACCCGGCCGGCCGCATATGTGACGATGCACGACGAAACACAGACGTCGTGGAGGTGGCGAAATGGGCATTGAGATCGGCGGAGTCCATCACCTGCGGTTGACCTGCACCAATGTTGCGAGGAGTCGCGAGTTCTATACCCGCCTCCTCGGTTTCGATGTGGCCGTAGACGTCCAGCCTGCAGACGATCCCTCGAACTCGATCTTGTTCGGCGGCTGCGTCCTTATCAAAGGGTCGCTCATCTTGGGCCTGAGACCAGTGGCTCCCCAGGATGACCGGTTCGATGAGGACCGGGTCGGACTCGACCACCTCAGCTTCAGCGTTCCCGACCATGGGACGCTGGAGGAGGCGGTGAGGCTGTTCGACTCTAACGGCGTTCCGCACGGCCCGATCACGGACCTGCCCGGCTTCGGCATCCAGATACTGCCCTTCAGGGATCCTGACAACATCCAGGTCGAGCTGTCGGCGCCGCTTCCCGCTTAGCCGCTCGGACGAGTTGAACCGCTGTGAGGGCTGCGGCCTCGTCATTGCGAACGGCGTCGATGGCTGCCAGGCTCTGTTCGACGCTTTCCGGCTTCGTGAAGTACGCGAGCTCGCACCCACCTACGCGTCAACCCGGCTCACCATCGACGTGTACAGCCTGCAGCATCCAGACCGGTACTGCTTGTCGGCCAAGTCCCTGGCCGCGCACTTGACCGGCGTCGCTTGGTGCGTCGAACACGACAGCAGCGAGCGGGGCCTGCAGATTCTGCAGCGGTGGCTCAACTCACCGGGCGAACTCGTCAAACCTGAGCTACCGCGCGAGCGTGGCGCCCTGACCATCGCAGACGTCGCTGCCGCCGAGAGCCCCGACGACTACGTAGTCAGACTCGCGCGCTGGGCGCAATCGACGTGGGCGGCTTACGCGCCGCTCCAGCAGGTCGCCCGGGACTGGATCTCGGCCGCGCTGCAGAGCTGAACTGCTGGGGCACTCAAATCAGCTTCAAAACGCCACGCTCGAGCGCCAGCCCGACGTCGAGGCGGTGGTAGCCGCCGTCTTTGAAGAGAACCACCGCATCGCCTGCCTCCCGCATGATTACCGTGCCCTCGCCCCACTCCGAGTGAAGGACCTGCACACCAACTGCGGGACCTGCATCGCCCTTTCGTACTCTGGAGCGACCCGCCACACAGTTGTCGCAGTTGCCGCACAGGTCGTCGCGCGGCTCACCGAAGTACTCGACCAGGTATTGCCGCCGGCAGTCGCGCAGTTCAGCGTAGCCCTGCATCATCTCCGCGCGCGTCCTCTGCATCTCGCGGTAGCGTTCCTGAAGGGCTATCGCAGCCTCCACGGATCCGCCCCCCTCCTGCAGGCGGTCCGCCAGCTTTTTCACGCGGGCTGGAGCGATCCCTGGAACCGTTGGCACCTCGCCTCTGGCCCGCTCCATCGCCTCGGCGACGCGCGACAGCTCCTCTACATTGAAGGTCGAGACTCCAGACTGGAACCGCGGCAAAGCGCTGTCCCCGACGCGGTAGAAGAGCTCCGCCTTTGCCGGCGCGCCATCCCGACCAGCGCGGCCGATCTCCTGGTAATAGGCGTCCACTGAGGCCGGGAGGTCGTAGTGGAGCACGAACCGGATATCCGGCTTGTCCACGCCCATGCCGAACGCTATGGTCGCAACCACCACCCTGAACCTGTTGTTCAGAAAGTCCTCGTGCACGCCGTCGCGCTCGCGCCGTCCGAGCCCCGCATGGTAGTGGCGCGCTATTACGCCACGCTCGCGCAGGTCTGACGCCAGCTCTTCCGCGGCTTGCCGCGTCTCTGTGTACACGATTCCGGGACCGTCGAGATCCCCGATGCGGTCCAGGAACTTCGACCTCTTTTCACGATCCTGTGACAGCTCGTGGACGGCCAGGAAGATGTTCGGGCGATCGAACCCGCGAGCGATCACTGCTGCACGCTGGAGCTCGAGTTTGGCGATGATGTCGGCGCGAACGGGCGGGGCGGCGGTGGCCGTCAAGGCCAGGATCCGCGGGCGGCCGAGCTCTTCGGCCGCTTGAGCCAGTCGCAGATAGTCGGGCCGGTACTGATGGCCCCACTCACTCACGCAGTGGGCCTCATCGACAACGAAGAGTCGAGGCTCTCCCCGCTGAAGTGTGCGCGCCAGCTCGGGGTTCGCCAGCTGTTCGGGGGTGATGAAGAGGAAGGTGATCCGGCCGCTGGTGAAGGCTGAAATCGCGGCCCGTTGTTCGGACTCTGGCAGCGACGAATGGAGCTCTGCGGAATCCGCGACCCCGTCTTCTTTGAGGTGCCGGACCTGGTCGTGCTCGAGAGCGATCAGCGGCGATACGACGATCGCCGGCCGGAGTCCTGCCAGCGCGGCGACCTGGTAGATCGCGGACTTGCCGGACCCGGTCGGCAGCACGGCGAGGGTGTCGCGCTCGAACACGCTGCGCAGGGCCTCCAGCTGGGCCGGCCGCAGCTTCTCGATCCGGAGCCGCTGGCGTGCGATCGCGGACAACTGGTCTGGATCGAGCCGGCCGGAGCCAGCTCGATTTCGGTTTCCGAACGACATCGCTGGGCCAGCCCGCGAAGCTTCTTGGGGCCTTCAGTTCAAGACGTGTGTATCGAACCCGTCAAGTAGTGCGAATCGACTCGTGCGAAAGGAGATGGATGATCGCGACCAGGATGGATGCGCCGATGAGAGCCGTGATAAAGGTCCAGATGATGCCGCTGCCGCCGAGCCCGACCAGCGAGAGCAAGAAACCACCGACGAAACCGCCGACTATGCCAAGGATCACGTCGACGAAAACACCATAGCCGTGACCTCTCATCAGCCGTCCAGCAAGGGCCCCGGCAATGCCCCCGATGATCAGCCAGATGATGAACTGCATCGCACCTCCTTCGTTGTTTCTTCTACCTCTACGAGCCCATTGGAAGCGCGTCAACAAGACGGCGTTGGGGTTCCGAGGAGCCTCGGCGGACGGGACGGCGGCCAGGGAACGCTGAGTCTTGTCAGGCCGGATCAAACATGATAGTTTTGCTATCACGATGCCTGAGAACGTCACGTTGAGTTTCAGTCTCTACGACCTGCTGGTCTGGGTGCTCGTCGGACTGGTAGCCGGCTTCCTGGCCAGCCGCGCGATGCTGGGTCACGGCTCGGGTCTCGTGGGAGATGTGGTCATCGGCATCATCGGGGCCTTCCTCGGCAACCTCCTGGCAGCGCTCTTACAGGTCCAGGTTGTGGTCGCCGGGCACCCGATCATCAGCCGCATCATCGTCGCCTTCTTCGGCGCTGTGATCCTCCTGCTCGTGGCCCGGCTCTTCAGGGGACGCCGCCGAGCCGTTCTTTAACGACCACTCACCGAGCCAGCCGCGGTAAGAGCCGTGAGGACACGGCGATACCGGCAACGCATGCGGCGGCCAGCACGGCGCCGTCGAGGACGGGGTTTCCGGGAGTCCCGACGAGAAGCGCTCGCAGCGCGTCCACCTCGTAACTGAGCGGGTTTACGGCACTCAATACCTGCAGCCAGCCGGGCATCAGGTGGACGGGATAGAGGGCGTTGGAGGCGAAGAAGAGAGGCATCGTGATCGCCTGCCCAATGCCCATGAGCCGTTCCCGGCTGAGGACCACGCCCGCGATGGTCAGCGACAGCATTGAGAAGAACGCGGCACCGAGCACGATGACCACCGCAGCTCCCAGGTAGGCCAGCGGGTTCAGCGTCAGGTTCACCCGCAGCACGGCCGCCAGCACGACTACCACAAGTGCCTGGACCAGGCTGCGAACCGAGGCGCCGAATGCCTTCCCGGCGACCAGCGCGACCCCCGGGGTGGGTGTCGCCATCAGCTTGGTCAGGATGCCGAAATCCCGCTCCCAGATGATCTGGATGCCGTAAAAGATCGACACGAACAGGGCCGACTGCGCGATCACGCCCGGGGCCATGAAGTCGAGATAGGGCGTGCCGCCGGTTGGAATCGCACGGAGGCGCGTGAACGTCTCCCCGAAGATCAGCAGCCAGAGCGCCGGCTGAACAGCGCGCGTGTAGAGCTCCGTGCGGTCATGGCGGATCTTGGCCACCTCGACCCAGCAAAAGGTGAGCACCCGGTTGATGAGGAGTCGCCAGACGGGCGGAACCGGCGGTTCAGCCCAGGCGACGGGCGGTTCGGCGTAGTGAACGGACATCTTTGAAACTCCCCTGCTCGATGAGATCCGCTCCCGCGTGGCGCCGGAACACGTCATCGAGTGTTGCCTCAGGACCCAGCTCGGCCTTCAGCTCACCAGGCGTGCCCAGGGCACGCAGACGGCCGTGGTGCATCAAGGCCACGCGATCGCACAGCTGTTCCGCCTCTTCCATGTAGTGCGTGGTCATGAGCACGGTGGTCCCGGCCTCCCGGCGCAGCGCCTCGACGCGCTCCCAGACGTCGGTGCGAGCGACGGGGTCGAGTCCGATCGTCGGCTCGTCAAGGACGAGCAAGCGCGGACGGTTGACCAGCGCCTGCGCGAGCTCGAGGCGCCGGACCATGCCACCCGAGTAGGTAGAGACGAGCCGGTCGCGGGCGGCGGTCAGGCCCATGAGCTCGAGCGCGCGCTCGATGCGCTGGCGGCGCTCCGAGCGCGGAAGGTCGTAGAGCCGGGCGAACAGCAGCGTGTTTTCGTACCCCGTCAGGCCACCATCGGCCGACAGCTGCTGCGGGACGTAGCCGAGCAGGCGGCGCACCGCCATCACCTCGCGCGTCACGTCGTGGCCGAAGACCTCGATCCGGCCGGTGTCTGGAGGGAGAAGAGTGACCAGGACGCGAATCGTGGTCGTCTTGCCGGCGCCATTAGGCCCCAGGAGGCCGAAGATCTCGCCAGGCTCGACGTCGAAGCTGACACCATCGACAGCGCGTACGTGACCAAAGCTGCGCGCTACATCGGCGCAGTGAATGGCAGGCTTCATCGCCTCCCCTCCTGGGCCGCGCGGGCGAGGCGGGTGAGCTCGTCGAGCCGTTCCACGAGTGCTGCTCGCGAGCGCTGATCGAGCGCTCCGGCCGCGGCCACCAAGCCCGAGTCGCGAAACACGCGATGGTCGGCAAGGACGCGCTCGCCTGCGGCAGTCAGGCTGACGACGATCCGGCGCCGGTCACTCTCGTCCATGGCGCGACGCACGAGGCCACTTCGCTCCAGGCGATCGACAGTCCGCGTCAGGGAGGGAGCCGACAGATTGACGGCCACCGCCAGCTCGCGAGCCCCCAGCGGCCCGCCGCGCAGCTGGCGGAGGACGCGACGCTGGGAGAAGGTCAAGCCCGCCGAGCGCCAGAGTCGAAGAAGGGGCGGCTCGATCAAGGCAAGGACCTCGGCCAGGGCGTGGATGACGTCCCGCGCAGACACCTCATCCGCATTCGTTGTCACTACGTGAAGTATTATGCTACCGACAACGGTCGGTGAGAGTCCGGTGCTCATGATGGGCGGTTAGCCGAACGTCACCTGATCGGTCCGCGTACCAACGGAGCGTCCGCCAATGCGAGCAGGGCGTCGATCACGATCTGGCTGACCTCCAGCAAGCGATCGGGCTCGCCCTCGATCCGTGCCTCCACCTCACCCCTGAGCGCCGTCGCCAGCTCGACCAGCGTCATGCGGTCGTCCCGTTGCACGCTGACGAATCTAACTGAGCGAACGAATGTACGCAACCCGACCGGTCCGGCCAAGCTGTCGGGAGTCGCTGGCGAGGCTCCTACACTGCCCGGGGATGCTCTGGTTCTGGCTCGGCTTCGTGGTCGGAGGGGCGCTCGGAGTGCTCATTGGGGTCGTCGTAACGGCCGCTCTGGTGGCCCACGGGCGGAGTCAGCACTAGCCACTCCCGCGGTCGGGACAAAGGCCCTGGCAAAGCCTGGTCAAGCTTCTCCAGACTCGTCGCAATCACCTATTCAGCCGGTCGTCATCTCTCTCCTAGCCTCGCCGCAACCCCATGCAGGCGACCATCGACCGGGGCGTCGAGGACCCGATTTCCGTTGCGCCGGTTCTTCTCAACGGCGTCACCACCAAGCGCACCTGGTACTCGTACGAAACGACGCTGAAGCGCGTCATCGACATCGCGCTCAGCCTGGCCGTGCTGGTCGCGATCATCCCGCTCTGGCTCGCCATCGCGCTCGCCATCAGGCTCGATTCGCCCGGGCCGGTGCTGTTCGTACAGGAGCGTGTCGGCCGGGGCGGCACGCGCTTCCCGATGCTCAAGTTCCGCTCCATGTACGCCGACGCGGAGCGGCGATTCGAGGAGGTCCGTACGCTGAACGAGGTCTCCGGCCCGGTCTTCAAGCTGCGCCGAGATCCTCGGATCACCCGTGTGGGTCGAATCCTCCGCCGGAGCAGCCTCGACGAACTGCCACAGCTGATCAACGTCCTTCGGGGCCATATGAGCCTGGTCGGCCCGAGGCCTCCACTCCCAGCCGAAGTCGACCACTACCGGCCCTCTGATCTCGTCCGGCTCACCGTCAAGCCGGGCCTTACCTGCTGGTGGCAGATCCGCGGCCGGTCGGACTGCGACTTCGACACCTGGATGCGGTATGACCAGACGTACGTCGCCGGCCTGTCGCTGATGACCGACGTCCGGATCCTGCTCGGGACCATCGGCGCCGTGATTCGCGGCGGCGGCGCCTACTGAGACCAGGGCAAGCTGGTGCCCGGCCTCGCGCAGGAGTTTGTTACCGCCGGCCTCTGCGCCGCGGCTGCTCCGGCACTCCTGATCGCCCTCTATCTCGCGGTGCTCGCTCTTGCGGCACCCGCTTCGCAGAGACGGCCGGGGGCCGCGATTCCAGAAGTGCGGGTGACCGTCCTGGTCCCGGCCCACAACGAGGAGCTGCTGGTCGCCCGCTGCGTCCGATCGCTGCTGACACAGCGCTATCCGGCTCACTTGCGCCGGGTGGTCGTGGTCGCCGACAACTGCACCGACCAGACCGCCGAACGAGCACGGGAAGCCGGCGCCGAGGTGCTGGTCCGCAGCCACCTGGCCCGCGGCAAAGGACACGCGCTGAGCTGGGCGGTCGAGCACCTGCTCGCCGAAGCGGTCCCGCCCGCCGCGATCGGCGTCGTCGACGCCGACTCGGTCGCCGACCCCGATCTCCTGCGTCATCTGGTCGACGGTCTGTCGGCGTCGCCCGCGGTCCAGGGCCTGTACCTGGTCGTGCCCGAGCCCGGGTCGCCGCGCAGCCGCCTGGTCGCCCTCGGCTTCCAGCTCTTCCACCGCGTGCGCCTCGGCGGCCGCGCCCGGCTCGGGCTCCCCGCCGCCATGGTCGGCAACGGCATGCTGTTCGCCACCGAGCTCCTCCGCCGGCACCCTTGGTCGGCCTTCTCCGGGGTTGAGGACCTGGAGATGACACTGCAGCTCCGGCTGGCCGGAGTCCGTCCCGTCTTTGCGCCCGCGGCGATCGTCTTCGGCCCCGTCGCCTCCGCTGCCGCCGACACCCTGGCCCAGCGCCGAAGATGGGAGGGCGGGCGCCTCCACGCCATGCGCGCGTGGCTGCCACGCCTGATCGCCGCGTCAATCCGGCGCCGCGACCCCGGCCTGCTCGACGCCGCACTCGACCTCGCCGCTCCCCCGCTCTCGATGCTGGTGGCAGCGGCAGCCGGCGGTCTGACGCTCGCCTCGCTGGCGGCCGCCGCCGGTCTTGCCCCTGTCTGGGTGGTCGCGGTTTGGGGCGCGCCGCTCCTGCTGGTGGCCGTCTTCGTCGCCGTCGGCGTGCTGCGAGCGGGCTTACCGCTGACGGAGCTGCTGCTCCTCGTCGAAGCGCCGGCCTTCTTGCTGCTCAAGCTGAGCCTCTACGCGCGCCTCGCGCGCAGCTTCGACCCGGCGGAGTGGACGCGCAGCCGGCGCGTGGGCGAACCGCAAAGTCAGACACGGAACGGCCGGCGCGCCTTGATCGGAGGGATCCCGATCGATGCGCTGACCATGGAAGGAGCCCGCGAGGCGCTGCGGCAGGCGATGGGCACCGGGCGCCTCCACCACGTGGCGACGGTCAACATGAACTTCCTCTCGCGCTCACAGCGCGACCCGGCGGTGCAGAGCGTCTTCGGCCGCACCCACCTCAACTTGCCAGACGGCGCCCCGGTCGTCTGGTTGGGCCGGCTGATGGGGCAGCCCATCCCCCAGCGTGTTGCCGGAGCCGACCTGGTGCCGCTGATCGCGGCCGACGCGGCGGATCGTGGCG
>CAZHAC010000040.1:0-16866 GCA_964529765.1 uncultured Actinomycetes bacterium | reverse complement strand
TGCTGTAGAGGATCTCGCAAGAGCTGCAGAGCGCCTTGACCTTGGCCTCGAAGAGCGGCCGGTCCTTGCTCTCGTAGCGGGCAGTCTTCGTCTCCGGAAGGAGAAGCGCGATCTTGCCCCCCGTGGTGCCGCCGCCTTGGTTGTTACCACCGCCTCCGGTGCCGCAGCCCGCGACCGCGATCAGGGCAGCGAACCCGACCGCCGCGGCTGCTTTGATTCCGTGCATTGAAACCTCCTCCACTATTTGTTCGAGGGGAATTGCTTTACGCCCCTCCCCGCATGGGGGCGAATATCCGGTCCGCGAAGACCGGATTGGGACCGCGCGCCACCAGCGCTAGCGCGCCCATCAACTCCGCCGAATCGAGCAGCGTCGCGGGCACGATCGTCAGGTGCTCCACGGCTGCCGACACCGCACAACGGCGGACCGACTCCCAGATAGCGTCCAGCAGGATATCGCCGGCCCTGCTGATGAGGCCGCCGACCACGACCCGCTCCGGGTTGATCAGGTTGCAAAGGCCCGCGATGGCGACTCCGATCTGACGCCCGGAGTCGAAGATCGCGCGCCCGCAGACCGGATCACCTTCGGCTGCCAGCTTGAGGACGGTCGTGAAGCTCACGTCGGGCCGGTTCTGGCGGACCAGCCTCAGGATTGCCGGCCCCCCGGCAACCGTCTCCAGGCAGCCCCGATTGCCGCAGTGGCAGAGGGCGCCGTTCTCATCGATCGTCATGTGGCCGATCTCACCGGCGGTGCCGCTGACGCCCCGATGGAGGCGGCCGCCGAGGATGATTCCGGCGCCGATACCGGTCGACGCCTTGATGTAGATCACGTCTGAAGCCCCGCGCGCCGCACCCAGCGAGAGCTCGGCCAGCGCGCCGAGGTTGGCGTCGTTGTCGATCTCGACCGGCAGCTCGAACCGACGCTCCATCTCGTCCGCGACGCGAAGCCCGACCCAGCCAGGGAGGATCGTCTTGGATCCGACGAATCCGTGAGCGTGGTCCACGGGGCCGGGGACGCCGATACCGACACCGACCACGGCCCGCCGGTCGACCCCCTTCTCGGCAAGCAGCTCGGATGCCATCTCCGCAGCGGCGCCGATCGCTTCGAAGGCGTTGTGGTCGACGTCGACCGTTCGGAACCGCTTGGCGACGATGTTCAAGTCGAGATCCGAGAGTCCGACCTGGACGTGCGTGTGGCCGAAGTCCACGCCCAGCGCGTAGCGGCCTTCGTGGCGGAGGCTGAGATCGACGGCGGGGCGTCCGCCGCGCGGCTGAGCCGGCTGCAGGCCGCGCTCGATCAGAATGCCGCTGGCTTTCAGCTCGCCCACGATGGCAGAGACGGTGGACCGGGTCAGGCCCGTCATGCGGGCCAGCTCACTCTGGCTGACGGTGCCCGATTCGCGGATCGCCTCCAGTACCTGGCGCTGATTACGGCGACGCTGCGATCGGGAAACTGAACCACCCCCTGCCACCTCGCCCAGGAGTGTGAGGCGGGCCCGGAAGTTTGTCAAGTTTTGGTCGCAACCTGCGCTCTTGCAGGCTCAGTTAGTTCTAATAATGCCCACAGGATCGCCGGCGGGAAGCGTCAGCTGCCTCGCGTGGCCGGCAAAGGTCAGTCCCGGACTAACCGGCGACAGCGCCTCCAGACAGCTCGTCGAGATTGCCGAAAGACAGCGGACGGGCTCCGGTTTCCGCTTCCTTGATCGCCATTCGCAGGCGTTCGAGAAGCGGAACCGGGATCCGGCGGGTCCGGGCGCGCTGGATCACGGGCCCGATTATGTGGTCCACCTCGGTGACCCGGCGGTGAATGGCGAGGTCTCTCCATACACCTGTCCGCTGCTGAACGTGTGAGGCCCAATACGTGTACTGGGCCGACCATGACGCCTCCACATCGCCGCCTTTCGCGAAAGCGGTCGGATCGAATCCGTCGACTACTTCGCACTGCACGCCCTCGGCCTCGGCGACGCGCACCACTTCGGCCACGAGCTCCCCGAACAGCGGCCGGTAACTGGTCTGGTCGAGGATCTTGGGAACGTCCGCGTCGACGAGGGCGGTGGCGAAATAGAAGGCGCCGAGGGCCGCCTTGGCCCACAGGTAGCCGAATATGTTGCTCGTCACCTGCACCGGGTGGAACGTCGAGTCGAGGATGCGGGCGAGTTCGTCAACACGAGCGCTGGACTGGCCGTTGAGCTCGCCGATCCTGAAAGAACCCGGTCCACCGTAGACAACTTCACCGGGCCTCGCGTAGTTGGCTCCGAACGTGAGGAAGGCGCCCACGGTTCGATCTTCGCCAACCTCGCGCGCGATCTTGTACTCCTCGAGACCGTTCTGGAGTGAGACCACGAAACCGGAGGCCGACAGGCGAGGGGTGATCATCCTCATCGCCTGCTCGGTGTCCTTCGACTTCACCGCCAGCAGCACCGTTGCCAGCTCCCAGTCCACCTCCTCTGGGACCACCGCCCGGCATTCGACCGTGAAGTCGGCGTGCCCCGATATGTGCAGACCCTGGCCCCGGATCGCCTCGGCGTGCTCTGCATTCGCCTCGACGATTTTGACCTGGTAGCCGGCGCGCGCCAGGTGAGCTCCGACGACGCCTCCGATACCGCCAGCTCCAACAATCGTGAAGCCGGCGTCAGGCGCGAGCATCGCCACCTCCCGTCACCTGCTCGAGCGCTTCGACCGCCTGGCGGAGCGCGAACGCGACGCGATTGCGCGCCCGAGTAAGCCGCGAGTGCAAGAAGCGGTATTCGTCCGAATCCACCCGCAGCTCGCTCAGCTTCTCGATATCGGCCAGGGCGGGGACTTGTGGCTGCGAGATGGCTGGATCGTGTTCGAAGCGATCTCCCAACGTGTAGTCGATCGGAACCAGGACGCGGCTGAGCGCTGTGATCATCCGGTTCGCGCTCTGTGAGTCGATTCGCCCTTCGGCAATGCCCCGATAGAGGTCGTCACACCGGCTGCCGAGGATCAACACCCGCTCCATGAGCGGCGTTAGGTGGAAGTCGCTCGCCGGCCCGCTGAGGCTCTCGAGGTGGGCCCGGAGCGCCTCGACGTGTTCCCGATAGTCAATCGGCAGCACCTCCGCCGTGAGCAGCCGCCAGACGGTGTGCTGGTAGATCCGGGTATCTCGCTCGAGGATCTTGGCGTCGATCTTGTCGGCCGTGTCGGCCGGGGTGTGCCACCACCATCCGGTCCCGTGACCGATCCGGCTGCCGCCTCCGAAGACGGCCGCCATTGCGTTGGCGCCGCCGGCGGTGGCCGGTTGCTCGCTCATGTTTCCGTAGATCGACGGCACGCCGATGCCCCAGAACGACTGATCGCCGGCTCGGCTCATGCGGCGCCCGGAGAAGCTCTGGCCGGCCTGAGCCTCGAGTGCTTCGCGGGCCAGGCCCGCCAGTTCCGCGGAGGCAGTGGTGTCGCTGACCACTGTGTTGCCGCGACCTCCGGTCGAGTCCACATTCACGTGCGCGACCGCTCTCCGCTCCAGCTCCTCCCAGTGGTTGTCGGCGTACCAAGCGGAGCTCGAGTAGCGGCCCTGTGAGTGCCCGGACCAGTAGAGGACGCGCAGGCTGCGCTTCCATTCAGCCCGCCGCTCGGCGCAGAGCCTCGAAACCTCGAGCATCGTGGCGTTGGCGCCGCCGTTGTCCATCACGCCCCGATACCAGGTGTCGTGGTGGCCGGTGAACAGGACGAGCGGTTCATCGCCGGCGGCGCCGGGGCGGAGCAGGTCGGCCTCGAGGATCGGCGTCGTCCGCCAGCCGGTTTCCACCGCGGCATCGATTCGGACGGCCACCGGTTCCCCTGAAGCGAGGGCACTCTTCAGCTCCTCACCACTTTCGGCGGCAACCGTGACCACGACCGTCGCGGGCAGTTGCGCGACCTGGTCGTCACCGGGGCTGCCCCACACTGGCGATATGCACATCTCGTGCAGGTGCTCATGCGGGGAGATGTGAATCTGCCCAGCCGCGCCGGCGCGGCTTGCGGCGAGCGACGCCAGCGGGTTGGCGATCCCGTCGACCAGCACTACCTTGCCGCGGACGTCTTTGCCGGCGTAGTCCCGTGGAAGTCCACGTCCCACGTAGACGACCGCCGCCTCGAGACCGCCGGCCGGGCTGGGCCGCGAGAACGAGTGGGTGATGCAGCGGATGGACCGACCCCCGACCTCGAGGGACGCCGGGCCGGGCAGGCTGATGTATGCGGGATGCAGGATCAATCGGGTTGAGAAGCCGTACTCGTCCATCCGCTCGCGGATGTACTCCAGGCTCGCCCGCTCGCCTTCGCTGCCCGCATGCTTTTCCCAGCGGTCGAACTCGGCGATGTGGGCCATCAAACGAGCTTCGGAAATGTCGAGCGACGATCCCGCGGCCGGCGAGCTCATCAAATGCTCTCGGCGGTCGCGCCGTCGGCGAGCATGAAGCCGTAGTCGCCGGGGTCCACCTTTGTGAATGCCTCCCGCGTCAGGACCACCAGCGATGGCTCGAACGGGGCTTTGAGCTCCTCGAGAACTTCGAACGTGTAGGGACTGACGACCCGGCCGACGACGGTGCCGGCTGGGATCGCCTCACCCAACCTGTCCACCGGGATCTCCGAGCACATCACCCCTCCGTGGTGTGGACGGAGAATCCGGATCTCGTGGACGACCGTCTGGCGCTCCGGCACCTCGGGCTCACCGGGGAGCATCCCGAGGTGCTTCATGACGTTCTTGATTCCGCGCACGCCACGGCTGATGAAGTACTCGTTCTTGATCTGGCCGCCACCGAGCTCGCTGACGACGGTTGGGATTCCGTTCTGTCTCGCGTAATTGCCGAGTGAGCCAGGGTAGGAGGGCCCGCGGAAGAGGAGGTCGAGGCCGTAGACCTTGGACAGCTCGCTGCCTTCGTCGTGGATGTAGGCGTAATCGACAGTCGGCCAGACACCACCGGAATGAAGGTCGACGAGCGCGTCCAGACCCGGCAGGTAGCTGGCGCAGATGACATGAGCCAGCTGCTCGGAGAGCAGGCCGTCCGGATCACCCGGGAATATCCGGTTGAGGTTGTTCATGTCGAGCGGCGTGTTCCGGGTGACCGACTGAAACGCGTACGGATTGGCGACCGGTAGGGCGCGGATCCTGCCCTTGAGATCGCCCAGGTCCTCCGTCCTCAGAATCCTGCGGACGATCTCGATGGAGAGTGGTTCGTCACCGTGAATGGCGGCGATGATGCCCAGAGTCGGCCCGGGTCTCCCGCTGTCCAGTTCGTGAACGTGGAGCACGACGTCGTGTCCGTTGGCGAGCGTGTGGACCGGAATCGTGGTGACCTGCGAGCGGGCTTCAGACATGAGTGTCTCCTTCAGATGTGAGCTGCGTTTCCGAGCGTCCGACCATCTCCGAAAGGCCGGAAGCGCCAAATGATCGAAGCAAGAGCAGGGCAAGCAGGAGCGTCGCCGCGACCAGGATCGTCGAAAGCGCCGCCAGCGTCGGATCCTGGTACTTCTGCATGTACGTATACATCGCGATCGGAAGGGTCGGATCGTTGTGCGAGACCATGAAGATCGAGGCGTCGACTTCGTCGAAGCTGACGACAAAGCTCAGGACACCGGCGGCGACGAGAGCGCGGGTGAGCTGGGGCAGCGCAACCGACAGGAAGGCGCGGGCGGGAGATGCGCCGAGATCCTGGGCGGCCTGCTCGAGGCGTGGATCCACTCTGAGCAGCGCCGCCGAAACGATCGTGACGACGAACGGCAAGATCAAAGCCGAGTGGCCGACCATGAGCGTCCACAACGTTCCGTAGACGTGCAGGCGCAAGAACAGAATGAAGGCGGCCATGCCGACGGCCACTTTGGGCACGATCATCGGCGACAGCAGCAGACCGTGCACCAAACCCTTGCCCGGAAACGTAAGTCTGACCAGCGCAATCGAGGCCAGGGTGCCGGCGATCAGCGCGAACGCGGTGGCGACCGCGCCGACGAGCAAACTCCGAATCGCGGCGTCCGCGAAGTCGGTTTGGTTGCTCAGGTTGACGTACCACTTGAGTGAATAGCCGGGCGGTGGCCACGCGCCGTAGGGCACGCTGTTGAAGGAGTTGACGACGACGATCGCGATCGGGGCCAGCATGAAGATCACGATCAGGAGCAGCAACAGCCGGAAGCCAATCGTTTCCCACGACCACGTCACGAGTTGACACCTCGAGTGCGGCCGAGTGGTCCCCGCAGCACGAGCGTGAAGACTCCGATGGCCAGCAGTGCGAGTACGAGCAGCACATAGGACTCAACCGAGGCGAGCGGCCAGTTGAGCGAGCCGACGTCGTTGTAGATGAGTGCCGGCAGAACCTGGACACGGCCCCCGCCGAGCAGAGACGGGGTCGCGAACGCGCTGATGGAGAGCGCGAAGACGAGTTCGCAGCCCACCACGAGACCCTGGATGGTGAGCGGCAACGTAACCCGGATGAACGTCTGAAGACGGTTGCCGCCCAGGTCCGCTGAGGCCAGCTTGAGGGCCGGATCCAGCTGGCCGAGGACGCCGACGATCGGAAAGACCATGAAGGGCAGAAGAATGTGGACGAGTGCGACGACGACGCCCGGAAACTCGTAGAGAAGCCGGATGGGCGCGCGCACCACGTGCAGGCCGAGCAGGATGTCGTTGATAAATCCGTGGTCGCCGAGCAGTAATGCCCACCCGTAAGAGCGCACGATGACGCTTGTCAGCAGAGGCGCGAAGAGAGCGAAGTAGCAAATGTTTCTGAACAGCGGCCGGCGCAGGGCGTTCAATGCGTAAGCTGCCGGATAACCGATGACCGCGGTCACGATCGTTGTGATCAGTCCGAGCTTCAGCGTGGTCGCCACGACCGACCAGTAGTAGGGCTGGCGAAGGAAGGTCGCGAAATTCTGGGTCGTCGTGCCGGGAAGGAATTCACCCTCCTGGAAGCGCTGAAAGCTGAAGGCGAGCAGCACGCCCATGGCGGCGACGAAGAAGAGCAGCATGACGGCCAGAGATGGCAGCAGAAACACATAGCCCCTGAACTGCCACCTCGGCCACCGTCGCGCCGGATTCACAGTTGACCCGGGCACCGCCAAATGGCTACCGACGTTCGCCTTGCGATGCTAGATGTTCGCTTTCACGAACTGGTCCCACTTCTGCCGCCAGTCACTGCTGTTCTTGGCGACGACGGTCCAGTCGACCGACTGCAGCTTCTGGACCGTTTCCTTCTTGAATGCCGCCAGCGAGGACATGCTGTCGGGCAGCTTCACATTCTGGTTCGCCGGTACCTGGACGGACGTCGTCGCCCACTGTTGATTCCAGGTGGGCGACAGCATCTCGTTGATGATGTCCGTCACTACCGCGTTCTGGTCGGCGGTGTTGCCCTGCACCGACTGCAGGTACACCGGGACGCTGATCGCGCCCTCCTTGGGCGGCACGTAGTCGAGCGGCGCACCACCGTTCTTCCACTGAAGCCCCGTTCCGTTGAAGTACGAAGTGAGGGGCGCCGTGCCGTTGCTGAGAACGTCGAGATACTGCGGGTTGGAGGTCACGATCGTGCGGATCTGCTTGGCGTGGGCCTTCCAGAAGTCCCAGCCCGGCTGCATGTTCTCGAGGCTGCCTCCGTTCATCTTCGCGGCCTCGTAGACCGGGTACCAGTAGTAGTCGAAAAACGTGACCTTGCCTTTGAACTGCGGATCCCAGAGGTCTGCCCATGAAGAGGGCGGGGTTGTGATCTGCTTGGTGTTGTAGACCAGCCCGATCTGGTCGGCTCCATAGCCGATGCCGTAGCGATCGTCCCGCTTGAACAGCGGCAGCACGTCCTTGACGTTTGGCATGCCGCTGTAATCGAGCTTGTTCCACATCCCGTCGAGGATTCCCTGGGCGGTGGTCTGCGCGTTGAAGAACCCGAGGTTGACGAGGGGCTGGTCCGGCGTTGTCCGCTTCGCCGCCAGCATCTTCGGATAGCCGACCGTGTTGCTGTCCTCGTAGATCTGGATCTTGATGTTCGGGTGCCGCTGCATGTAGTCCTGCGCGAACGCCTTGGGCATCTTGCCGAGGTCGCCGCCCAGGAACACGAACATCGTCACCGAGACGTTGCCCTTGGGAAGTCCACGTCCCGGAGACGATGAAGGGCTGGCGACACCGCCACCTCCACCACAGGCGGCCAGGGCCGCAGCGGCAGACGTCATGATCAGGAACTCACGCCTCGTGAAGTTGTTGCTCATGTCTCTCCGTTCTCTCCGTCCTTTCGAGTTGCCTGGTTAGTGCTCCAGGAGCACCTCGGCGTCGACATCCCACCCGACCATCACGTCATCGCCTTCACCGACTCCAAGCGAGCCCCGCTCGTTCTGTTTCTGGCAAATCACTCGCCGGCCGTCCTTGAGGACGACCACGTACCTGGTGTGGGAGCCCAGGTAGACGACCTCGTCCAGCTTTCCAACAAACCGGTTCACCGTCTGCAGCGACTCCGGCGAGCCGATCGCGACCCGCTCTGGTCTGACTGAGACGGCAATCCCGGAACCTCCGTTGACGCGCAGCCGGAGTCCGCCGGACTCGAACTCGCTGTCGCCGACGACGTGCCCCTCGAACAGGTTGGTGTCGCCGAGGAAGGCGGCCGCGAAGCGCGTTTTGGGGGCCTGATACAGCTCTTCGGGCGGCCCGATCTGAACGATGCGGCCGCGATCCATGATGGCGATGCGGTCGGACATCGTCAGCGCCTCGCCCTGGTCGTGGGTGACGTAGACGAACGTTGTCGACGACCGCCGCTGTATGGCCTTCAACGCCTCCTGCATCTGGAGCCGCAGCCTGAGGTCGAGGGCGCCCAGCGGCTCGTCGAGCAGCAGCACGGCGGGCTCCATCACCAGCGCCCGCGCGATGGCTACGCGCTGCTGCTGACCGCCCGACAACTGGTGTATGCGGCGGGCACCGAAGCCGGACAGCTGCACCAGGTCGAGCGCCGCCTCCACGCGGCTCCGGATCTCGGGCTTGGGGACTCGCTTGATCCTCAGCCCGTAGGCGATGTTCTCGGACACATCGAGGTGCGGAAAGAGCGCCAGGTGCTGGAAGACCATGTTGGTCGGCCGCCGGTGCGCGGGCCGCCGGTTCATGAGCTGACCGCGAATTCGAACCTCGCCGCTGGTTGGCTGATCGAGGCCGGCGATCATCCTCAGGGTCGTGCTCTTGCCGCACCCGCTTGGGCCGAGCAGCGAGAAGAACTCCCCGCGGCGAACTGCGAAGCTCACCTGGTCGACGGCGGTGGTCCCATCGTCGTAGACCTTCGAGACCGAGAGCAGCTCCGCATCCGGAGCCTCGCGCGGAATCGTCGAGTCGCCAGCCACAGGCAGCGCGGAGTTCGCGACCTCAGGTGTCATGGCCGAGGTCCCGCGAGATCGAGCGGACCTCGGCCAGCAGAGGTGGAACGGCGGCCGCCGCCTGTTCCTCAGTGAACCGGGCGGCCGGACCGGCGACAGAGATGGCGCCGATCGCCTCGCCGCCGGCCCGGAAGAAGGGAGCGGCGACGCACCGCAATCCAATTACGAACTCGCCTTCGTCGCGTGCGTAGCCAGCGCTCCGTACGGCGGCAAGCTCCTCTTCGAGTTCCGCCAGCAGGGAGGCCGGATCAGGAGTGACGGAAGCGAGCAGCTCGAGACGGCGGTCGCGAGGCATGAAGGCAAGAAGCGCCTTGCCCATCGCGCTTCGGTGGGGCGCGATGATGTCGCCGACCCGCGCGACCATCCGGAGCGCATGCTCGGACTCGCGCCGGGCGACCAGGACGATATGACCCAGGTCGACCAGGCCCAGGCTGACACTCTCGCCGAAGCTGGCCGCCAGACGGGTGACATGCTCGTCGAAGCGACCGGACTCGGTCATGCGCTGCAGGGCGCGGAGGCCCATCCGTTCCAGCTGGAGCCCGGGCACCAAGCGCTGGGACACGCCATCGCGGCGGAGGAACTCGCGCTCCGTCAGCAGCGCGGCCAGCCGGGAGGCAGTGCTCAGAGGCAGTCCCGTTCGCCGGCTGATGTCGCCCAGGCTCAGCCCAGGCTCGTCCGCCACCAGGCTCAGCAGATCCAGCATCCGGCCCAGGTAGCTGGGACGGGTAAGCGTCGCGGCGAGGCTTCCACTCAATGGAAGGCCTATTCTAACCAGCGAACGTGACTCGACAAGAAGCCAACGGCAGGATCCTGGTCACCAACGCCTCGCTGCTCGATCCGCGCGCGGGCAGCCTGGCTCGAGGTCGCTCTCTTCTTATAGAGAAGGGCCGGCTGATCGAGGTCGGCGGCGGCGAGCTGCGAGCTGACGGAGCTCGCCTGCTGGATGTCCGCGGACACACGGTCATGCCCGGCCTGATCGATGCCCACGTCCACGTTTGCGCGGTGACCGCTGACCTATCGGCCCTGGCCGAATGGTCTCCGTCGTACGTGGCCGCGCGCGCTGGCGTGGTCATGCGCGGCATGCTCTCGCGAGGCTTCACGACCGTCCGCGACGTGGCCGGCGCCGACTACGGCCTGGCGGAAGCGGTCGAGGAGGGTTACTTCGAGGGCCCCCGGCTGGTCTTTGGCGGCAAGGCGCTCTCGCAGACCGGTGGTCACGGGGACCACAGGCACCGGGGCCGCGACGTGGTCCACTTCTGCTACTGCAGCCCGGCGCTGAACCGGGTCTGCGACGGCGTCGCCGAGGTCCGGCGAGCTGCTCGGGATGAGATCCGCAAGGGGGCGCGCCACCTCAAGGTAATGCTCAGCGGTGGGGTCGCATCGCCGACGGACCGGATAGACAGCGCGCAGTTCTCGATCGAGGAGATCCGAGCCGCCGTCGAGGAGGCAGAGAACGCGAACCTGTACGTCAGCGGGCACGCCTACACGGCGCGAGCGATCAACCGGGGGCTGGAGGCGGGCGTTCACTGCATCGAGCACGGCAATCTCCTCGATGGGTCTTCTATCGAGCTGTTCCTGCAGCACGGCGCCTTTTACGTCCCGACGCTGTCCACGTACGCGGCCCTGGCCGAGCATGGGCTTGAGTTCGGCCTTCCCGAGAGCAGCCATCGCAAGGTCTTCGAGGTTCTGGAGGCCGGCCAACGAGCGCTGGAGCTGGCGCACCGATCCGGGGTCCAGATCGCGTATGGCACCGATCTCCTGGGCGGCATGCACGAGTACCAGCTCAACGAGTTCCGCCTGCGCTCCGAGGTCCAGCCGGCCGCCGACATCATCCGCGCGGCCACTGTCACCGCGGCCCGTCTCCTGCGAATGGAGGGTCAGATCGGCGAGCTGGTGCCAGGCGCCCTGGCCGATCTCCTTGTCCTCGACGGCGACCCGCTTGCCGACATCGGCGTCCTGGCCGACCCGAGCCGGCGCCTCTTGATGGTTATGAAGGAAGGCCGCGCCTTCGTCGACCGCATCGGCGACCCGACCTGAGGTCTCGCGACCACTCGACCACTCACAAGTTCGTGGAGGAACTGGATGAAGCTCGGTATTGCCCTGCCCGCCTACGACCTGGAGACGCGGCAACCGCTTACGGTTCGTGAGCTTGCCGAAGCGGCGCAGGTGGCGGAAGCAGCCGGCTTCGACTCCGCCTGGGTGATGGATCACTACTTCATGACGCGCGGTTTGCACCGCGTCTCCGGCCACGAGCCCCTGATCGCTCTTTCGCACATCGCCGCACACACCTCGCGCATCGAGCTCGGCGTGATGGTTGCCTGCAACACATTTCGCTCACCGATGCAACTCGCTCGGGAGACCGCAACTCTCGCGGATGCATCGTCCGGCCGCTTCACCCTCGGCCTCGGCTGTGGATCACAGGAGCCGGAGCACAAGGCTTTCGGGCTCCCGTTCGATCACCGGGTGACGCGACTGCGCGAGACGATGGCGATCCTGCCCTCACTTCTGAACGGCGACTGGGTCGACTACGACGGTGCCGGCGTCCATTTGACCAGGGCGCGGATCGTCGCCACCCGGCCGGCCCCGCCGATCTATATGGCCGCGTTCGGGCCCAAGATGATGGAGCTGGCGGCACATACCGCCTCGGGCTGGATCACCGCGTGGCACGGGCGTGACACGACGGCATTCGAGACGCAGCTCGCGGACTATCTGTCTGCTCTGTCACAGGCGAGGCGCTCGCGCGCGGACGTCAAGGTGATCGCCGGCGTAGCCGCAGTCCCGTTCGACGGCGAAGCTCGGGACTCGGCGGTCGCGGAGGCGGAACGTGTGAGCGAGGGTTTCTCAGAGCCCCTGGATAAAAGGGCGGTAGTCGGCTCGGCGAGCGAGATTGCGGAAACGGTGCGCGCCTACTGGGACCTCGGCGTGGATTCAGTGGTGCTCTCGCTGTCGCCCGCCCACTTCGGTCGCTTTCGCTACATCGACCTGAGATACGCGGAAGAGATCACCAGCCACCTGCTGACCTCATCCTCGAGCTAGCGGTTCGTCTCCGTGCGCACGAAGAGCGCTGTCCCCACGAACAGGAACAGGCCGAACATGACCGCAATCACGGCCAGGTTGGTGATCGGGTCGAGCAGAACCACACGGCTTGCTTCCGGGCGCCCGGCATAGACCACGCCGCGAATCAGATCGACCGCGTAGCGCAGCGGGGACATCAGCGAGAACGGCGCCAGGTACCAGGGCAGGACCTTGATTGGATTGAAGATGCCGGCGAGAAAGAACTGCGGGAAGATCAGGAAAGGCATGATCTGCTGAGCCGCCCGCTGGCTGCTCAGAAATCCCATCAACGCCACGCCGAACGACCCGCCCAGCAAGCAGGCGAGCAAGCAGACCGGCAACAGCACCAGCAGCTGGACCGGAGTCAGAGGAACCTTCAGCACCATTGCCAGGGCGACGGTCGGCACCGCCTGGATCATGGAAACGACGGTCTCCCCGAGCACCTTGCCGAAGACGATGCTGTAGCGCGAAACCGGGGAAACGAACATCTCCTGGCTGAAGTCGTTCGCACGGTCTTCGAGGAGCGAGATCAAACCCTGGGCCGAGCTCTGGAAAAGGGTCATGCCGAGCACGCCGGAGAAGATGAACCCGATGAAGTTGAAGCCCGCGGCCTGACCCAGGTTGCCCTGCAGCGTGCCACCCATCAGGCCCACGAAGATGAGCGGGAAAACCAGGCTGAAGATGAGCCGAGCGCGGTCGCGCAACAGCTTCAGCACGTCGCGCGACGCGATCGCGAGGATCGCCCCCACGTCGCTCACTCCATCGCCGTCCCGACGATCCGCAGGTAGGCGTCTTCGAGGCTGGGCGAGTCCGTGTGGAGCACGGTCAGTGGGGTCTGGATGGCGCGAATGACCTCGTGTGCCGTACGCCCATCGAGCCCGACCTTGAGCAGCGCCCCCGCCTCCTCGAACGGCAGTCGCAGCTTGGCCAGCTCGCGGCGCAGCGCCGAGCTGTCCTCCGCGCCCAGGACCAGCGATTCGGCCGACAGCTCGGCCTTGATCTCCGCCGGGGTCCCCAGCGACACCACCCGTCCCTGATTGAGGATGCAGATGCGATCCGCCTCCTCCGCCTCCTCGAGGTAGTGCGTGGTCAGGAAGACGGTGGTGCCCGCGGTCGAGCGCACGGAGCTGAGGTAGCTCCAGAGGTTGTGCCGGCTGGCCGCGTCCAGGCCAGCGGTGGGCTCATCGAGGAAGAGCACCTTGGGCCGGTGCATTAGGCCGCGAATGATCTCGAGCTTGCGCTTCATGCCGCCGGAGAGCTTGCGCACCGGCTTGAAGATGTCCTTCTCCAGGCCGAGGACGGCCGCCAGATCCGCCACCTGGCGGCGGTAGGCGGCGGGCATCAACCGGAAGACGGGACGGTAGGGGTAGAGGCCGTAGAGCATGGCATGGAAGCGGACGTTCTCCTCGCCGGAAAGGTTCATGTCGAGGCTGGGCTTTTGAAAGATGATCCCTACCTGCCGGCGCACCCGCGCCGCGTCCTGCACCGCGTCCAGCCCGTCGATCAGGACCGTACCCGAGGTGGGAGTCAGGGTCGTGGTCAGGATCGAGATCGTGGTCGTCTTGCCTGCCCCGTTGGGACCCAGAAGAGCGAAGAACTCGCCTGCCCGGACGTCAAAGCTGACGCCGTCGACGGCGTTGGCGTCCGCCTTCCGATAGCGCTTGACCAGGTTGCGGACCTCGATGACCGGCTCCACGGTGAAAGGATCGTGGCACGAACCGTGGTTAGGAGTGGGTCAATACAGAGGAATCAGCCAGGCCCTGGTTGCCTGGCTGACCCTCCATCACGTGCCGGCGACGGTCAGAGCCGCGGTGCTTGGTTGAAGTCGAAAGCGTTCCTGAGGTCGGTCGCGGCCGAGTCGCGCTTCTGAAGCGGATCCAGCGACCAGCGGGTCTCGATCGTCTTCAAGATCGAGGTCGTGTCGTACTGGGTGTGGTCGACGAAGCTCTTCTTCGCGTAGGGCGAGATCACGATCGTGGGCACCCGGCTACCCGGGCCCCAGCGGTCGCCCTTGGGCGGCGCCACGTGGTCCCAACGGCCGCCGTGCTCGTCGTAGGTGATGACGATCGCGGTGTCCTTCCAGTACTTGGAGGACTTGACGGCGTTGACCAGGTCTGCCACGTGCTGCTGGCCCCGCATCAGGCTCGTGTAGCCGGGATGCTCGTTGTCCGCGCCGAGCGGCTTTACGAACGACACCGCGGGCAGCGTCCCGCCGCTCAGGGCAGCGGTGAAGTCGGTCTCGTCTTTGAGGTGGTCCTTCTTGAGCTGCGAGCCGTCCTTGTAATTCGTGAAGTAGATGAACGGCTGGTGGTGGAACTGGAAGAGTGGGTCCGGCTTCCCCGCCAGCGCATCGTTCCAGCCGCCTGAGTACCAGGCCCAGGAGATGTTCTTGTCGTTGAGCCGGTCGCCGACGGTCGGCCAGTTCTGGTTGGGCACCAACTGGTCATTGGCCGCCGTCGTGGGGTGCGGCGAGTTGACGCTGAAGGCGGTGTTGATGACGAAGCCGTCGGGCGTCACGTAACCGTCTTTGACCATGTTTCCGGCGCTGTCCAGCTGAGCGACGGCCGAGGCGGGCGCGTTGAAGAAGTTTGGCGTGCAGGCGCAGATCAGCCACATGTGGTTCAGGAATGAGCCACCGAAGGCGGCGTGGAAGAAGTTGTCCGCCATCACGTACTGCTGGGCCAGCTTGCCCTCTGGCATGTTGCTGGCGTCGTAGTAGCTCATAACGAGCCCGGCGGCGTCGCTCCAGGCGACGTACTTGTCCATCTTGCCGCCGTCGATTTGGTACTGCTCCTGGTAATAGCGGTGCACGAGATCGCCGGTCTTCTGGTCGGCTGGGACGTACTTGCTGGCATCAAACGGCTTGACCGGCAGGTTGGCCGGAAACCGCGGGTCGGGTGCTGGTGGCTTTTGCGTAGTGTCGATGGGCTGCGGCAGCGTCTGGTAGGGCTGGCCGCTCTTGTCGACCTGGTTCACGGTGTTGCCCGCGCTGGCCAGGCCGTTGGCGCCCGGGAACGAGCCGTAAAGGCTGTCGAAGCTCCAGTTCTCCTGGTAGATGACGATCAGATGATTGATCTTTCCGAACGGATTGGAGGGCGCGTTGTCGTTCGAGCCGCCCGCGGATGAGCAGCCGACAACCGCCAGCAGAGCAACGACGGCTAACGATCGCAGGAACATGGGACGAGTCTCAAAATGGACGATTAAGGGCGCGCGATAAGCCGGTTAACGCACCGGTCGGGGCCGCTTAACGAGTAGCTTGTCAGGCGCGTCTAGCGAGTCGAGGGCTCGATTCGACCGCGGGCCCGAACCACGTCGATCGCCTGATCGATCAGCTGCATCAGTGGCGGCCGTCCATCCTGGCGAACCCACTCGAGCATCGCCTCCCACATCGCGCCCATAAGCATCCGGGTGAAGACCCTCACCTCGAACTCGCCCGGATCGCGGCCCAGCCGCTGAGCCACCAGGCCAAACAGCAGCTCATGACCGCGCTCGACCTCAGCCAGCATCCGGCCCTGAAGCTCGGGAACGCTGAGCGCGATCCGGCTCCGCAGCAGCATCAGATCGCGATCCCGTTCGAAGAGGGGACTCAGCTCCGCGAGGGCCTGCCGGAGCGTGTCGATCAGCGGTTCCCCGGCGGGCCGGCCCAGAAAGGCTGCGATCAGCTGCGGGTCGTAGGGGTCGAAGATGATCACGTCTTCCTTCGACGGGAAGTAGTTGAAGAAGGTGCTCGGCGAGATGTCGGCAGCGGCCGCGATCTGCTCGATTGTCGTCGCCTCGTAGCCCTGCGCGTCGAACAGACGCAGGGCCTCGCGTTGGATCGCCTCCTTGGTTCGCTGCTTCTTTCGTTCGCGCAGACCGAGCTGCTGTTCAGTCATTCCTCTTCCCGACGCTTCGCGGAGGTAGACGGCACGCCCGAAGGCAGGAAGAGCGCGACGCCGACCGCGACGATGAGCATGATGACAGCACACACGATCATCACCTGCGAGAACCCATGAGCGTAGGCATCGCCAGCAGTGTGGAGCACGAGACTCGCCCGCCCGCCGGGGAGGTGAGCAGCCACGGCGGCCGCGCCGGCGACGCTGGAGCGGATGGCCTCCACGGCCGCCGGCGGCAGACCGGCCACAACGCCTTCGACATCCGAGCGATAAACGCTGTTCAAAATGCCGCCCAGGATCGCAACTCCGAAAGACCCGGCGACCTGCTGAAGCGCGCGGGTGAGCGCGGATCCGGTGCCCGTCTGGCCGGGCGGCAGTGAGCCGAGCACGGTGTCGAGCGCCGTCGGCATCGCAAGCCCCAGGCCCAGCCCGGTGACGACCATGCCCTCAGCGATCAGCTCATAGCCGCTTGAGCCGGTGGCCCGCGACAACAGCAGCAGGCCGGCCGCCACGACTGTGAGCCCACCAGCGATGGTCAACCGCTTCCCGGCGCGACGCGCGAGCCGGTCGGCCAGCACGGCACCCACGATCATCGCGCCGATCATCGGAATCA
>CAZHAC010000039.1:0-17025 GCA_964529765.1 uncultured Actinomycetes bacterium | reverse complement strand
AGTGGCAGGCGGCCAATTGATCAGCAGCCTGGCCCGGCTTGGCCTCGAGCTTGGGTTCCTGCTCGGCGCAGATGTCCTGCGCCAGTGGGCATCGGGTCCGGAAGCGGCAGCCGGAGGGCGGGTTGATCGGGCTCGGCACCTCGCCCCGGAGCACGATGCGGTGGCGCCGGCGCCCGGGAATGGGCGCCGGGATCGCGGACAGCAGCGCCTGGGTGTACGGATGGAGCGGGTTCCGGTAGAGCTCGTCCGCCCTGGCGATCTCGACGATTTTGCCCAGGTACATGACCGCAATCCGATCGCTGATGTAGCCAACGACGGCCAGGTTGTGAGCGACGAACACGTAGGTCAGATTGAGCTGGCGCTTGAGCTCAACAAGGAGGTTCAGGACCTGGCTCTGAATCGACACATCGAGGGCCGACACCGGCTCGTCGGCGACCACCAGCCGTGGCTGGAGAACGAGAGCACGCGCGATTCCTATCCGCTGGCGCTGACCGCCCGAGAACTCATGCGGATAGCGGCCGGCTGCTTCGGGGCGCAGACCGACACGCTCCAGCATCTCGCGCACCCGGCGCTCGCGCTGGCGGCCCGGGGCCAGGCCGTGCGTGCCCAATCCCTCTCCGATGATGTCGCGCACCGTCATCCGGGGGTCAAGCGAACCCACCGGGTCCTGGAAGATGAACTGCATGTCGCGCCGCATCGCCTTCAGGTCCCGGCCGCGCAGGCGAGCGAGGTCGCGGCCCTCGAAGGTGATCTCGCCGGCGGTTGGCTGGAGCAGCCTGAGCAGCGTCCGTCCCAAGGTCGACTTTCCGCAGCCGGATTCGCCGACCAGGCCGACGGTCTCTCCCGGCATCACGTCGAGGTCGACTCCGTCGACCGCCCGGACGTAGCCGGCGGTCCGCTGAAGGATTCCGCGCTGGATCGGAAAGTGCTTGACGACCCCGTGCGCTCGCAGCAGCGGTTCGCCGGTCATGCCGGCGCCTCGACTCCGGTCGAAGAACGCGGCCCGTCCTCGCAGAGCCAGCAGGCCGACCGCTGACTGCCCGCCGCCATAAGCGGCGGGCCTTCGTGCCGGCAGCGGTCGAAGACGTAGTCGCAGCGAGCAGCGAACCGGCAGCCGCCCGGCCAGTCGAGCGGGCTGGGGACCATGCCCCTTATGACCTGGAGCGGCTCCGCCTGGGTCATTCCGAGAACCGGGATCGAGTGCAGGAGTGCCTCGGTGTACGGGTGCTGCGGGCTGGAGAAGATGGCCTCCACCGGACCCCTCTCGACCACCCTGCCGGCGTACATCACGGCCACGTCGTCGCACATCTCGGCGACCACGCCGAGGTCGTGGGTGATGAGCATGATCGCCATCCCGAGACGATCGCGGAGGTCCTTCATGAGCTCCAGGATCTGGGCCTGGATGGTGACGTCGAGCGCGGTCGTGGGTTCGTCGGCGATCAGCAGCTTGGGATCGCAGGCCAGCGCCATCGCGATCATCACGCGCTGCCGCATGCCGCCGGACATCTGGTGCGGATAATCGCCCGCCCGCCGTTCTGGGGAGGGAATGCCGACCAGCCTCAGCATCTCGATCGCGCGCCGGCGCGCTTCCGGCTGGCTCACCTGCCGATGCAGAACCACCGCCTCGACGATCTGGTCGCCGACCGTGTAGACCGGGTTGAGCGACGTCATCGGCTCCTGGAAGATCATCGAGATCTCATTGCCGCGAACCGCCCGCAGCTCCTCTTCGTCGAGCTCCGCCAGATCCCGGCCACCGAAAAGGATGCGGCTGCCGTCCTCGACGCGGCCCGGCGGGTCGATCAGGCGCATGATCGAGAGCGCGGTCACGCTCTTGCCGCAACCGGACTCGCCGACGACGCCCAGGGTCCGCCCCTCAGAGACGTCGAGGTCGACCCCATCGACCGCCCTCATCACGCCGGCCCGGGTGTGGAAGTAGGTGCGCAGGTTCTCGACCTGCAGGAGCCCGCCCACCTCTAGAGGCCAACCTCGGCGTGGCCGACTGTGACCATCCCAAGGCCGGTCTGCCGGGCGCGCTCCTGGACGCGCCGCATCATCTCCGGGATATACGAGATGGGCACCGCGACGTCTTCCGTAACGAAGTTCTTGGGCATCGACATGAAGACTTTCCCGACGGACCGCCTCGCGTCCGAGGGCCGCTCACGGTCAGCGACGACTGAGCGATCCGGTTGTCAACCCTGTCGGGCGTCTCCACCAGGCGCCTTAGCCTCGGCTCGCGCGAACATCGAGCAGGTCGCGCAGGAAGTCGCCGATCAGGGTGAAGGCGAGCACGCTGATCATGATTGCGAGCCCCGGGAACGCGCTGAGCCACCAGCTGGTCAGGATGTACGTCCGGCTCTCCGCGAGCATGGCTCCCCACTCCGGAGTCGGCGGCTGCGCCCCCAGGCCGAGGAAGCCCAGCCCCGCGACTTCGAGGATGGCGATTCCGAACAGCAGCGTAGCCTGGGCGATGGCCGGTGGGGCCACGTTGGGGAGCGCGTGGCGGAGGACGATTCGCGTTCGGCCAACGCCGAGCGCGCGGGCCGCCTCCACGTACTGCTCCTCACGCACGGCGAGGGCCGAGCTGCGGACCAGTCGGGCAAACTGCGGGACGTATACCACCCCGATCGCGATCATGGCCGAGGTCAGCCCCGGTCCCAGGACGGCGATCACGACCATGGCCAGGAGCAGGTAAGGGAAGGCCAGGAACATGTCCATGGCCCGCATCACGACAGCGTCGGCCCACCGGCCGTAGAACGCGGCGAGCAGGCCCAGGAGAGAGCCGAAGATCAGCGCCACCGCGTCCGCCACCAGGCCGATCAGCAGGGCCAGGCGCGCGCCGGACAGTATCCGGCTCAGGATGTCGCGGCCGAACTCGTCGGTGCCGAGCCAGTGCTGGGGCGAAGGCGGCAGGAGCTGGTCGGGCAGACTCTGCGCCGTCGGGCTGTAGGGCGCAACGATCGGCCCGATCAGCGCCACCAGGACCAGCGCCACCACCATCACCACACTCAGGGCGTGAAGCGGGCGGACGCTCAGCGCCGGCAGCGCGTGCGCAGTTGGCGACAGCCGTGGCTCGACGGGCTCGGCTGCGTCAGGTATGGCGAGCTCCTGGGTCATCTCAGCGCACCCGCTGCCTCGGGTCGAGCAGCCCATAGGCCAGGTCGACGGCGAGATTGATCACCGTGAACATCACGGCCGTCAGCACGACCATGGCCTCGATCACCGGGTAGTCCCGCGAGAGGATGGCGTTCACCGCCACCCGGCCGAGACCGGGAAGGGAGAAGACGGTCTCGGTCAGGATCGCGCCGCTGAGCAGCGTGCCGAACTGGAGGCCGACGACGGTGATGACGGGGAGCAGCGCGTTGGGCAGCGCGTGCCGGTAGAGCACCCGGGCCCGGGCGGCGCCCTTGGCCCGGGCGGTCCGGACGTAGGGGTTGTGGATCACCTCCAGCATTCCCGCCCGCGTGATTCGGGCGATGACGGCGGTCGGCAGTAAGGACAGCGTCAGCACCGGCAGCACCAAGTGCATCAGCGTGTCGCCCAGTGCGGGCCAATTGCCAGTCAGCAGGCTGTCGAGGACCGGCATCCCGGTGATCCGGTCGAGCTGGACGTTGGACGAAAGGATGCCGCCGATCGGGAACAGCCGGAGGTCGCTGCCCGCGACCAGCAGCAGGAGCAGGCCGGTCCAGAACACCGGGGCGGAGGTACCGACCAGGGTCACCATCAGGGCCCCGGCGTCGGCGATGCCCCCCTGCCGAGTCGCCGAAACGATGCCCAGCCAGATGCCGACCACGGTAGCCACGATCAACGCCAGCGTCGCCAACTGGAAGGTCAGCGGGAACGCGTTCAGCACCTCCGTCGTGGCCGGCCTGTGGGTCTGCAGCGATATCCCGAAGTCCCCCCGCACGGCCGAGGACACGTACCGCCAGTACTGCACCCAGAGCGGGTCATCGAGGCCCAGCTGCAGCCTGATCTGCGCAATTTGCTGCGGCGTCGCCTTTTCTCCTCCGATCATCTGGGCCACATCGCCAGGGATTACGTGCAGAGCTACGAAGGTGATCACAGTCACGCCGAAGACGACCAGGAGCGCCTGGAGGATCCGGCTCGCGACGTATTGTGCCAACGCTGACCGTGGCCGCCCGAGGTCCTATTTGCTCAGCCAGACCTGGTGCATGTTGAAGTACATCTCGGTCGGGTTGAGGACCAGGCCGTTCACCTTCTTGGTGGCCGCCCTCACCTGCTGTACCGTGTTGAGCCAGACCCAGGGGGCGTCGTCCCAGACCGCCTTCTGCACCTCCTCGTACAGTTGCGTCCGCTTCGACTGGTCGTGGACGCCGCGGGCTTGAGCCAGGAGCTGGTCCACAGTCGGGTTCGAGTAGTGGCTCTGGTTGCCGGCCGGGATTCCGGAGGTCCCATAGAGTGACGACAGGAAGTTGTCGGGATCCCCGTTGTCCCCGGACCAACCGGTCAGGGCCATGTCCGAGAGCGCCCGATTCCGGACCTTCGACAGATAGGCAGTCCACTCAAGCTGCTTGAGCGTCACGTTGATCCCCACCTTCTGGAAGTCGGCCTGCAGGGCGGTGCCCAGCTTGGAGCCACCGGCCGGGTTGTACCCGCGCGTCGTGTTGTAGACCCACATGGTGAGGTTCAGGCCGCTGCCGTACCCGGCCTGGGCGAGCAGCTGCTTGGCTTTTGCGATGTCCTGGTTGAAGGGCGGCAGCGAGGTGCTGGTCCCCCACTCGACAACCGGCACCGGCGCCTTCATCGGGTCAGCCAGGTTCGAGAACAGGTACTTGTTCAGGTTCTGCTTGTCCACTGCGTAGTTGAGAGCCTGCCGAACCCGCTTATCGTCGAATGGCTTGTGGTCGACGGGCAGGGCGACCCCCAGCACGACCAGGCCCGGCTGCGTCAGCAGCTGCAGATTCGGGTCCTGCTTGACCACGCTGACCTGCTCAGGAGAGACGTCGGTCAGCACCTCGACCTCGCCGTTCCGCAGCTTGAGCAGCGCGGTGGAGGGGTCGGGGACGACCTGGAAGATGATCTGGCTGAGATGCGGCTTGCCGGCCCAGTAGGCGGGGTTGGCTTTGAGCGTAATGTGATCGTTTGGCACCCATTCGACGAACGAGAAGGGTCCGGTGCCGACCGGGTGCTGCATCAGGCCGTAGCCGTAGCGGTCGACGGCCGCCGGGCTGGTCACGCCCGACCAGGCCATGGCCAGGTTCGTGAGCAGTGTGGCGTCGGGCTGCTTCAGCTGGAGCTGGACGGTCGAGTCGTCGATCTTTTTGTAGGTCTGGATGCCGCCGAAGGTGAAGTCGACGAAGCTGTCGATGCCCTGCTGGTTCCCGTAGTAGTGCGGGTTCTGCTTGTTCAGCAGCCGGTCCAGCCAGGCGACGACCGCGTCGGCGTTGAAGGGCGTGCCGTCGTGGAACTGAACGCCCCTGCGGAGGTGGAACGTGTACTTGGTGGCGTCAGTCGAGACGTCCCAGCTTTGGGCCAGCCCCGGACCCACCAGCGTGGTGCCGGGCTGATAGGACGTGAGCCCGTCGTAGATCGTGGAAATCACGTAGCCGGCGTTGTTGTTGAGCACCGACTCCGGGTCGAGGCCGTTGGGATCGGCACCGATCGCGATCCGCAAAGTGCCGCCCGACTGTGGACCGCCCCCCTGGCCGCCTCCGTACTGCTGGCCCGTGCCACAGGCGCTGAGCAGGAAGCCCAGCGGGCCGGCGGCTGCCGCGGCCAGTCCGACTCCTGCCGTCCCCGACAGGAACGTACGCCGAGAGATCTCCCTCCGATCCATCATGTCCACCTCCGATCCGTTGTTCTGTCGTTCATGGGCGTCCCGGGCCGGGATCGTCCGCGCCCCCCTCCCCCTCCAGCTCCGCCGTGGCCAGCAGGCCCTCCAGCCTGTCCATGCCCTCCTTCAGCCGTTCCATCGACGTGGCGTACGAGATCCGGACGTGGCCCGGACCGCCGAAGACGTCGCCCGGCACCACCGCCACCCTCGCGCGCTCCAGCAGCACCGCGGCGAGCTCGCGGGCGTCGGTCACCCGGTGACCCGCCAGCCGGCGCCCGAAGCAGCCGGACACGTCCGGGAACACGTAGAAGGCACCCTGCGGAACCACGTCTACGGTCAGGCCGGGCATCCCGGCGAGCCGATCCAGGACGTAGTGCCGACGGTCGTCGAACTGTCGCCGCATCCGCTCGAGGTCCGTGGAGTCGGCAGATAGGACCGCTCGGCCCGCCTCTTGGCTGATCGACGACGGCCCGGACGTGACCTGGCTCTGGAGGTCGGCCATGGCACGCGCGACGCTCTGCTCGGCGGCGGCGTAGCCGAGACGCCAGCCGGTCATGGCGTACGCCTTCGAGAACCCGTTCACGGTCACCGTCGCCCGCCGTGCTTCCGGTCCCAGCGAGGCGATGCTGAACGCCGTGGCCGAGCCGTAGATGAGCTTCTCGTAGATCTCGTCGCTGATGAGGAACAGCTCGTGCTCGAGCGCCAGGGTGACGATCTGCTCCAGCTCCTGCCGCTCGTACACGGCGCCCGTCGGGTTGGCCGGGTTGTTGAGCACCAGACCGCGGGTGCGAGGACCGATGGCCGCCCGTAGGGCGTCCGGAGTCAGCCTGAAGCCGTCAGCAGCTCCGGTCTTGACGAAGACCGGCACCCCACCGGCGAGGCGCACCATCTCCGGGTAGCTCACCCAGTAGGGCGCCGGGATGAGGACCTCGTCGCCGGCGTCGACCAGGACCATCATTGCGTTGAACACCGACTGCTTGGCGCCGTTGGAGACCACGATCTCGTCCGGCTCGTAGCGCAGCGCGCTGTCGCGCCAGAGCTTGTCGCAGATGGCCCGGCGCAGCTCGAGCGTGCCTGCGGTCGCGGTGTACTTGGTCAGCCCGCGGCGGATAGCCGACTCCGCCCCCAGCCGGGCGGGTTCAGGGGTGTCCTGGTCGGGCTCCCCCACCGAGAGGTTTACGACGTCCACGCCGGCCGCAAGCAGCTCCTTGGCGCGGGTGTCGAGGGCGACGGTGGGCGAGGGCTCGAGGGCTTGAGCGCGCCGGCTCAGGCGGGGCCAGGCTGCGGAACTGATCACTTAGCCGTCCCGATGCCGAACAGCGGATCGCCCTGGTTTATGGCCAGGGAGGTCACCAGGAACAGGACCGGGCCGCTGGCCGGCGCCCGCAACTCGCGAAGGCGGTCACCGAAGAGGTCGCGTAGCTCCCCTACCTCCTGTCCCTCGCTCACCCCCTCACCGATCGAGATGGAGGGGTGAAAGGTACCGGACACATCCGCGTACAGCCAGCTGAACCCGCTGAACCTGCGCTGGGGACCGGGAGGCGGCGGATCCACTCCGGGCAGCATCCCCAGGTGGGCAAGCACCCTCCAGACCCCGTTCACCAGGCGTCCAACCGACTCGCGCTCGTAGACGCCCTGCTGGCCGATCTCGGCCAGCAGGGCCGGGACCCCGCGGAGGGCGGCGTTGGCGTAGCCGGTGCCAGGGAGGTCCGTGCTCCGGCTCGCGATCACGTGCTCGATGCCGAACGCGCCCGCTAGGCCGCTCGAAGCTCGATCTACTTCGTCCCTGCCCGTCACGTGGTACCCGGCGAAGGGGACCAGCGCCTCGATCATGTCGCCGCAGTGGAGGTCGACGTAGGCGTCGCAGCCGGCGATCACCTCCTCCAGCAGGAAGTGGGCGACCCGCGCCGATGCGGGTCCGTCAGGCGCTCCCGGAAAGGCCCGGTTCAGGTTCCGGCCGTCGACCGGGTTGATGTAGATGCTGCGAACGAAGAAACCGGGAGTGTTCACCAGCGGGATCACGATCACGGTGCCGGCGAGCCGGGACGGATCCAGCTCCCGAGCCACGCGGGTGGCAGCCTCGATCGGCGGGTACTCGGCGGCGTGGACGCCGGCGGTCACGGCCAGCGTGGGTCCCGGCCGTACGCCCCGGACCACGAACGCCGGAACCTCCCACCCCGGCTCCAAACCCGGGATGCGGACCATGCCCCTGGCGCTTTCGCCCGGGGCGGGGGTGAGCTGAGCGAGACTGGTCCGGCTCAATGCCGCACGTCCGGTGCCGGGCGCACCGCGGCCATCTGCTCGACGGTGTCCCAGCCCATCGCCCGCCGGCCCGCCTCCAGGTCGTGGATCAGCTCGACCAGCCGGCGGTTGAGCGGCATCTCGAGACCCAGGGCGGCACCCTTCTCGACCAGGACGCCCACCTGGCAGTCGACCTCGGTCGGCCGGTGGCGGACGGCGAGGTCGCGCCAGATGCCGGTCTTGACCTTGATCTGTCCTTCATAGAAGCGTGCCACCGCCTCCATGGCCCCCGTCCAGTCGTCCTCCCGGTACTGCCCGGGAAGGAACCCGCGCAGGTCCTCCATGCGGACACCGAGTCGATCGGGCACGGTCATCGCCTCCTGCACCAGGGCGTACAAGGCGGGCCCCACGCCGGGCCGCCGTACGACCTCGTAGATGGGGGCGTCGACCAGCGCGGTCGCGAAGAGAAGTGACGCGTAGCAGAGCTTCGACCAGAGGTAGCCCCAGATGTTGGCCGTCACGACCGCCTCGCCGAAGTGGCCGAGAAGACCGGCCACGGCGCGGACGCGGTCGGTGTCACGCCCGTCCAGCTCCCCGACGAAGAGCGGGTGCTCTCCCCCGTGCTCGACCCGGCCCGGCGCCTGCCAGTCGGCGGAGAAGTGGACGAAGCAGCCGAGCGTCCGTTTGGCGCCGATCCTGGCTGCGATCGTCTCCTCGTTGAGGCCGTTCTGCACCGACACCACGGTTCCTGCGGGATCCAGCCGGGGCTCGATCTGCTCGATCGCCTGACCTGTGTGGTGGCATTTGACCGCCAAGAGCACCAGCATCAGCGGACCCTCCACCTCCTCCGGGAGGGCCGCCGGGACGTGCACCCGGAATGTGCCGCGCGTGCCGGTGATGGTCAGCCCCTCCGATTGGATGGCCCGGACGTGCTCGCGGTCCCGGTCCACCAAGAGGACGTCTTGGCCCGAGCGCGTCAGCCAGGCTCCGAGCACCCCGCCAATGGCGCCGGCACCCCAGATCACGACCCGGCTCACGTGGTGGCTGCCTCCGGTGCCGTCGTGGCCGCCGTGAGCAGGAAATCGGCCCAGGCCTCGAGGCCGTCCCAGAGCCGGGAGACCCGGATGAACTCGTTGGGGGCGTGGAAGTCCTCGTCGGCGGTCGAGAACGAAAAGTAGACGGTCTCGATGCCGAGCACGCGGGAGAAGATCTCGCTGACCGGCAGCGTGCCCCCCATCAGTACCGACGCCGGCTCCGTTTTGTAGAGACGCCGCAGCACCTGGCGCGCCACCAGTAGCCCGGGATGGTCGGCGGGGATGCGGTATGCAACCGCTCCGCCTGGGCGGGTCTGGACCCGCAACTCGACCCCGGCTGGTCGGCGCTCCTCGAGGTGCCGGGTCACCAGCCTCGCGATGTCGTCCGGGCGCTGGTCGGGAACCAGCCGGCAGGAGATCTTGGCGCTCGCCACCGCCGGGATCACCGTCTTCCCGCCTTCGCCCTGGTAGCCGCCGGAGAGCCCGTTCAGCTCCAGCGTCGGGCGGAGCCACTGGCGCTCCAGCGTGCCGTATCCCGGTTCGCCGAACAGGGCCAGCGCCCCGACCAGGCGTCGATACTCCTCGTCGTCGAAATCGAGGGCGGCGAGTGCCTGGCGCTCTGCGGTCGTCACCTCCCGGACGCGGTCGTAGAAACCGGCCACGGCCACGCGGCCGTCAGCGTCGTGGAGCGAAGCGAGGAGCCCGACCAGGGCGTGCAGCGGGTTCAGCACGGCACCCCCGTGACGGCCGGAGTGGAGGTCCTTGGCGGGTCCTCGCACCTCCACCTCGAGCGCGACCAGGCCGCGGCTGCCGGTGATCACCGAGGGCTCGGCGATCCGCCACATGGCCCCATCCGCGCTCAGCGCGTAGTCGGCGGCCAGCTCCTCCGCGTGCTCGGTTACGAACGCCTCCAGGCTCGGGCTCCCGATCTCCTCCTCGCCCTCAAAAAGGAACTTGAGGTTCACCGGCAGCGCGCCCGTGGTGGCGAAGAAGGCCTGCACCACCTCGATGGGGATCAGCATCGGCCCCTTGTCGTCGCTGGCCCCGCGCGCATACAGCCGGCCGTCCCGGACCTCGGGCTCGAACGGCGGCGACGCCCAGGCGCCGAGCGGGTCGGGCGACTGCACGTCGTAATGGCCGTAGACCAGGATCGTCGGCATCCCCTGCGCGCCCAGCCAGTGCCCATGGACGACAGGGTGGCCGGCCGTCTCGGCGAACTCCACCGTGACGGGTCCGGCCTGCCGGAGCCGCCTGGCGACCCATTCGGCTGCCCGCCGGACGTCGTGGTGGTGGGCGGGGTCGGCGCTCACGCTCGGGATGCGGAGGAAGGACGTCAGGCCGTCAAACACGTCGTCCCGGCGCGCCTGCTGATGGCTCCGCAGCGCCTCTCGCGTACCGATCGGAGCGCTCATCCCATCCACTTCCCGCCGTCCACGCTGAGCGTCTGGCCCGTGCACCACGCCGCGTGCTCGGAGGCGAAAAAGAGCACCGCGTAGGCGATGTCCTCGGGTGTCCCCAGGCGCCGGAGGGGGATGCCCTCGACCAGGGCGGCCTGCCCGGCGCTGCCGTACGACTCCCACTGCCGCTGGGTAGTCGGGTTGCTGAGCACGAAGCCGGGAGCAACGTTGTTGACGGTGATCTGCCACGGGCCGAGCTCGCTGGCGAGCTGGCGGGTGAACCCGATCTGGCCCGCCTTGGCGCTCGCGTAGGCCTGGATGCCGGTGAGACTGGTGCCGCGGCCGGCGCCGGAGGAGATGTTGACGATGCGGCCGTACCGGCGCTGCTTCATGACCGGGGCTACCGCGCGGCAGCAGTGGAAGGCGCCAGTCAGGTTCACGGCCACGACAGCGTTCCACTCCTCGCTGGTCACCTCCTCGACCGGCTTCCCGACCTGACCCAGGACGCCGCCGGCAACGTTGACCAGGATGTCAACCGCCCTCTCGGCCTCCACCATCTCCTCCACCACGGCCTGGACCTGCTCCTCGCGGGTGACGTCGAGCGGGCGGCACCAGACGTGCCCTCCCGCCTGCTCGCAGGCCCTGGCCACCGGTGGCAGCTCCTCCGCTCGCACGTCGGTGGCCCAGACCGAGGCGCCGCGTCGGGCGAGTTCGACGCAGATCGCCCGGCCGATGCCATGGGCCGCTCCGGTGACGAGCGCCGCTCTCCCTTGAAAGTCAGATTCCATCGATCTGCCTTCGCGTCTCTTCGACGCCTACCTGCCACATCCGGAGCATCTCGCTGTCCGGCTTCTGGTAGGCGCCCCCGTAGTTGCCGTCCCCGAGCTCCTCCCTGATCGCGTGGGGCGCCAGCGTGCGCAAGCGGTCGAGGTTGGCGAGCGGCTTGGCACCCTCGGGTGCATCGACGATGCGGTTCCAGGGGAAGTTCTCGACCCATGACGCATGCGAGGCGACAGGATCGATCGCCTGCACGGCCCGCCAGGTGTCGGGCGCGTTCCACCAGTTGTGGACGACCACTCTCGTCTCTGGGTGGTCAGCCATCCACTCGGCCGCGAGCGACGCGACCGGGCTGTTTCCGCCGTGCCCGTTGACCAGCACCAAACGCCGGAACCCGTGGGAGGCGAGAGAGTCGAGCACGTCGCGGACCAGCGCCAGGTAGGTCGATACCCGCAGGCTCACGCTGCCCGGGTAGCCGAGTGTGTAGGGCGTGATCCCGTATGCGATGGTGGGGAAGACGACGACGCGCAGGGGCTCGGCCGCCTCCACCGCCACGCGCTCCGCGAGCAGGGCGTCAGTCGCCAGGCTCAGGTAGCCGTGCTGCTCAGTGCTGCCCAACGGGACCACGGCGCGGTCGTCGCGGGTCAGATAGTCGGCGACCTGCATCCAGTTCATGTCGGCGATCTTCAAAGGCCTCCTCCTTTACCGGTACCGCCGACGGTGACCTGGCCCGCCTCGTACACGGCGTCCAGCGCCCGCGAGAACGTGTAGGCCCGTCGTGACGTCTGCGTCGTGACGGCTGTGATCACCGCGTTGACCACGGCGATCGGGGCCGCCAGGGAGTTGTTGATCGTGGTCGCGTCGGTTGGCGCCAGGAGCGTGAAGCGGGCGATCCGAGCCAGGGGCGACACATGGCTGTCGGTGATGGCGATCGAGCGGCTCGTCCGCCGGGTCGCCGCCTCGAAGAGGTGGACTGTGGAACGGACGTATCGCCAGAAGCCGACTGCGATCACGGACGATGCTGGCCCGAGCGTGGCCACGTCGGCGGCGGCCGAGACCGGATCGGTCCGGGTCCGGGCGGGCACACCTGCTAGCTCCAGGAGGTGGGCGAGCACGTCTGCCACCGGAGCCGAGATCCCAGTTCCCAGCACCGCGACGCGATCGCTGGACGCGATCGCGGCTGCGACTTCCCGCACCCTGTCCTCGCCGTTTGACGCCGCGGCGGCCTGGATGTTGAGGATGTCCTGGCTCATCGTGCCGGCGACCGAGGCGGCGTCTGATTCCAGGCCGGTGTCGAAGAGGCGCCGTCGCAGCTTCTCGGTCACGGTGAGCATGTGCGGGAGCTCGGAGCGGATCGCCTCCTTCAGCTCCGAATAACCCGAGTACCCGAGCGACCGGCTGAAGCGGACGATAGTGGCCGGGTCCACCCCCAGTTGGGCGCCCAGATCGGCGGCGGTGGCGACGGCGACTGTGAACGGCTCGTCGAGGATCGCCTGGGCGAGCAGCATCTGCTTCGGGGAGAGGGTCGGGAGCAGGGCGCGAAGCCGCCGACCTAGCTCTCCGTCCTCGGCGTCAACCGGCGTGTGGCTCGTCGGGTGTCCCTGCCCCGTCCGCACTGGTGCGGCATGCTATTGCATGCCGCCTGGATATGCAACGTGCGAGCGCTAGGCTCCAGAGGGCGTCACGATCGGTCGGCGGTGTCGGATGATTGCTGCGTGATGGCCGCTCCACCGCCCCTGCCAGGGTCCCCGGCCGAGGCGCTCGCCCTCATGGACGAGTGGTGGCCTCGCTGGACCGCCTTCCTCGAAGGCAACGGGAGCCGCGGGCGCGCCGAGGTCCGAGGCGCCGACGGGTGGACGCTCGCGGAGGCCGTGGCGCACGTCGCGCGGTGGCAGGAGTGGTCGGTGGCGTGTGCGAGCACGCTCGCCGGCGGTGCGACGCTGGAGGTGATCGACGTCGACGGCCAGAACGCGCGCTGGGCGGAGGATGACTGCGGCATCACGTTCATCGAGGCGCGGGCGCGGGGCGACCGCGCGCACGCCGCATTCCGCGAGCGCGTCGCGTCTGTCCCTGGGGAGCAGTGGTCGCTCGCCCTGGGTCGCCTGGTCGTGGCCAACACCTCCGAGCACTACGAGGAGCACATGGGCTGGCACGCCGGCGCCCCGGCGCCGGAGGAGCGGTAGCCTCGGCGAGGCTCGCCAACGTGACGGTCAGCCAGACTTGCTGACCACTTGCCTAAAGCCGGCCCGTGAACCGTGAACGTACAGGTCATCGCCGTCGCGCGTACAAGGTCGGAATACGCACAGGCTCGCGGCGATCGGTGAAGTCGCTGTGGGCGATCAGTCCGCGGTCGAGGATGCCCTCGGCACTCGTTCCGTCATAACGGCCCTTCTTTGGTTGGCGTCGTTGGCGGACGCGGTCATGACACAGTGCCCGTCAGATCGTCTGAGCGCCCGGCCTTCAACCGTGGCCACTGGAGGATGGGCCGGCCGATTCCGGATCGGACAGGCTGTCCGGTTTCGTCTGACCGATAGGGGTTGACGCCTTCGACCCAGGGCTTCGGCCAACCGGCCGGTGAGTCCTCCCACCACTCCTGGCGTCCGTACGGCGTGAGGTCTAGCAGGCGGTAGCTGTTACCCATCGACTCGTCGCCACGACCGGTAGTCCAATAGGTCTCGAACACTCGCTCGCCAACACGCAGATAGCAGACAAGGTAGAAGTGGTTGAACTCACGCCCAGCAAGAAGGACCTCGGCCGACGCCTCGACTGAGTACCAGGGCATGTCCAGACCCATGAAGTCCCGGTAGCGAACGCTCTCCTCGTACGGACCTTGGCAAAGCGTGGCGTAGGTGACATCACGGGAGTGCAGGAACGACAGTTCTCTGACCTGTCCGTTGTAGAGCGTGCAGCCCTCGCACTGCTCCGCGGCGGGCCTGCCCGGATACCACATATGGAAATACGCGATCAACTGCCGCCGGCCCTCGAACACGTCGAGCAGAGTTACAGCACCGTTCTGGCCGATCAGCGGCACCGTCGCATCGATCTCGACCATCGGCAACCGGCGCCGTTGCGCGGCGATCGCATCACCGGCACGCGTGTATTCCTTCTCTCGCACGCGGAGCGCATCGATTTCAGCCTGCCAAGTCGCCCTGTCGACGATCGGGGGGATTCCGGGCGAGCGGGTGCCCTGTTCAGTCCGACTGTGGTCGCTCAACATTGCCTCCTTAGCTGCGGGCAGCGCGCGTGCCATCCATCGATCGGTCCATCAGCTTCCATGCTGATGTATTCGCCGCCGCGCAACAGCCCTGGCCTTTCTCCCCGAGCGCTAAGCGCAGGGACGATGCGCTGCAACGACGCCACTGTCAACTGTGAGGCTCGGGGCGCGTGCCCCGGTCCCACCTGCACTCGCTCTGTCCTGCCGTGGTGCCGCTGCCGCACAGACAGCGGGCTCGCAGCCAGCACCGCTGTTTCGCAATTCGTCGTCAAGCCCTAAAGCCACCCTGATCGACGCATGAACCACCTTAGCAACGGCGGGGGGCTAACCCGAGGTTGGATCCGCGCTGGCGGTCTAGCTGAGGTCCTTGGCTGTCACTTTGGCTGTCACGGGCACCAATCCGCCTTCTCCTGGGCGTTGACGTGTAAATCTATAGAGGACGGCCACCGACGGTTCACGCGAATCCTTGGCCTGAACTTGAGTCGAGTTCAGCCAAGGACACGCCCGGGCGAGTGGTCGGGGAGGCGGGATTTGAACCCGCGACCCCTTGGCCCCCAGCCAAGTGCGCTGCCGGGCTACGCTACTCCCCGATCCGGTAGGGCAGTTTACTCGGCGGCCCCGTTTCCGAGTTCAAGAAGGGGGCGGCGTTTGTTGACGGAGGGGGCGCCGCCCATCCTCCCTGGTCGCGTAGGGTTGCACCGTGAGCCGGGAAGTCGAGGACTTGAACCGGCGCCTGCTGCGCGCACGCGACGCCATGGACCGCGGCTACGCTGAGCCGCTCGATGTCCGCGCCGTGGCCGCAGTAGCCCATCTCTCCGAGGCACACTTCATCCGCAGCTTCCGCGCCGCCTTCGGGGAGACGCCGCACCGTTACCTGCAGCGGCGGCGGGTGGGGCGTTCGATGTTCCTGCTGCGCGAGACCGACCGCCTCGTCACCGACATCTGCTTCGACGTCGGCTTCAGCAGCTCGGCGACCTTCAGCCGCACCTTCCGTGAGATCGTCGGCGAGACGCCGTCGGATTACCGCGCGGGGCATTGGCCGATGGTGGCGCCCAACTGTTTCCAGATGGCGGCCACCTGGCCGGTGGTGCGGGCAAGGGTGGCGATGCCATCGAGCAGTTTTGGACAAGCCACCCCTGCGGTCGCTCCCTAGCATGCGGGTCGTCGCCATCTAATCGCGCAGTGGAGAAGTCAAGCGATGATCACCAAGCTGAACGTCACCTCCCTCAAGGTCCTCGACCAGGACGAGGCTCTGGACTTCTACGTCAACAAACTCGGGCTGGAGGTGGCCCAGGACTTCCAGCAGGGTCCTGTCCGCTGGCTGACTGTGTGCGTCCCCAGTGACCCCGGCACCATGATTTACCTGGAAAAGCCGGGCCCGCCGGTGCAGGACGAAGCCACCGCTGAGCAGCTCCGCGAGCTGATCGCCAAGGGCGCCGTGGGCTTCATCGCCTTCCAGACGGACGACGTCCGGGGTCTGCACGAGACACTGAAGGCACGCGGCGTCACGGACTTCACCCAGGAGCCGACCGACCACTTCTACGGCACCGACATGGGCATCCGCGACCCCTTCGGCAACGCCATCCGGATCCTCCAGCCGGCGAAGGTGGCCAACCAGGCGACGCGCTGACCGGCCCGGCCTAGCTCGTAGCGCCTGGGCATATTGCTAAATGCGAGCGCTGCTGCCGTAGTGCGAGCACCAACGGCGATGCACGGCCGGCAGTTAATGCTTGCGTGCTATGGCTTGGGCGTTCGAAACTCGTCGGCGTGCGTTAGCTAGCGTGCCACCGGCCACGAAGTTAGCCGACCAAGCCAGGCTAGGTGACGCTAAAGCAGCGGCTTGGCGGTCAACCTACAACGCATTTGGCACGCGAGCCGGGCACCGAATCTTCAATCAAGCGCTGCCCTTGACCGCTGGTTAGCGGTCGGAGCAGACTGGCTTGGGGAACGGTCGTGGCCACGACCAGCGGGGCTAGTCTCACTCGCGGGGTACCTTGTCGACCTTCGATCCTTGCGCAACGAACTTGCGTTAACTCAGTGATCTTTGCGCAACAAACTTGCGCTATGCCGTATCCGGGAACCCGAGCTGGGAAGCTTCTGGTCGCCACGTGAGTGAGGAGGATCAAGCGTGCCGGTGTACGAGTTCGAGTGCGCAAACTGCGGACCGTTCGATGTCTGGCGCCTGATGCGAGAGTTGCGCAATCCGGTCGAATGCCCTAACTGCCATTCGACGGCCCGGCGCGTGTTTACGCCACCGAATCTCGTCCGCACATCACCTGCCGCTCGGAAGGCCAGGACTCTGGAGGAGAAGAGCGCCCAAGAACCAGATGTCGTGGTCAGGCAAAGGCAGGGTCAGGACGCGTCAGCAGTCCGGAAGCCCGTTGTCAGCCGGCATCCCTGGGCAGTCGGCCATGGACATTAGGTTGCGGGCATCGGCGGATTAACTGAATACAAACGTCGGGGGGTGAGAGCAACAGCTGAAGCGATGACGTGATTGCCGTCGCGAACGCGACGGTCAGGGGCGGATCGTCTTGGAGGTAAGGCAAATGGCGCCACCTGTCGTGTTCAGCG
>CAZHAC010000038.1:0-17075 GCA_964529765.1 uncultured Actinomycetes bacterium | reverse complement strand
ACCCGTACATCGAGTGCGACGAGAACCAGGTCGACATCGGTCACGAGGCGACCGTGTCCAAGGTCTCCGACGAGCAGCTCTTCTACCTGATGTCGCGGGGCATCTCACAGAACGAAGCGGAGACGATGATCGTCAACGGCTTCATCGAGCCCTTCACCAAGGAGCTGCCGCTCGAATACGCGGTCGAGCTCAACCGGCTGATCCAGCTCGAGATGGAGGGGTCGATCGGATGACCACCCCACAAAATCTCGCGATTTCGGAGGGGCCCCGCTAAAGATGTCCTTCACGATCAAGGCCGCGGAGGAGCTCGGCTCCCTCCACGGTGAACCTGAATGGCTGCGCGCTCGGCGCCGGCGGGCGTTCGAGGCGTTCGAGCGCCTGCCCATGCCATCGCGCTCCGACGAGGAGTGGCGGCGGACGGACCTCAAGGGCTTGCAGCTCGACCAGTTCGAGCCCTTCGAGACCGCCAACGGCGCCGCCTCTTCCGATCCCATCGAGGATGCGGTGGCGGTGCTGCGGCAGCGCGGCTCCGAGCCGGGCAAGGTCGAGATCGACGAGGAGCTGGCGCGTCGCGGCGTGATCTTCATGCCGCTTTCCCAGGCCGCCAAGGAGCATCCGGACCTGGTCCGCGACAAGCTGTTCGGCGCGGTGAGCACGGACCGCGACAAGCTCGCGGCGCTGCATGGAGCGCTCTTCAGCGGCGGCACCTTCCTGTACGTGCCGGACGGCGTCGTCGTCGATCGGCCCTTCGTCAGCCAGTTCTGGTCCAGCGTCGGGGGCGCGGCGGTCCTGCCGCACACGCTGATCTTGGCCGGCCGCGGGGCTCAGTTCAACCACATCGACGAGTTCCTCTCGCCTTCTCTCGAGAAGCCGGCGCTGACCAGCGGGTCAGCCGAGGTCTTCGCGGGCGAGGGCGCCAATGTCGGCTATATCTCGATTCAGCGCTGGGGCCGTCATGCCTGGCAGTTCGCCGACCAGCGCGTTGTGGCCGAGCGGGACGCCAGCATCCGGGTCGTCAACGTGGGTCTCGGCGGCCGGTTCGCCAAGACCCGTGTCGAGGCGGACATGCGTGGCCCAGGCTCGACCGCGGAGTTGAAGGGACTCTTCTTCGGCTCGGCCGACCAGTTCTTCGACTACCACACGCTGCAGCGGCACGAGGTCGGCAACACCGTCTCCGACCTGCTCTTCAAGGGCGCCCTGCGGGACACGGCGCGGAGCGTCTACGCCGGGCTGATCCGCATCGAGAAGGGCGCGCAGCGCTCCGACGCCTACCAGGCCAACCGCAACCTGCTCCTCTCCAAGTCGGCCAACGCCTACTCGATCCCAATGCTCGAGATCCTCAACAACGACGTTCGCTGCACCCACGGCGCGACCGTGGCCCCCGTCGACCCGAACCACGTCTTCTACCTCGAGTCCCGGGGGATTCCCCGCCCGACTGCCGAGCGGATGATCGTCCATGGCTTCTTCGGACAGGTGCTCGACCGGATTCCAGTCCAGCAGGCGCGTGATCTCGTCGAGCAGGAGTTGGAGACGCGCGTTGGCTAAGCACCGAGTTGCTGCTCTGAGCGAGCTCGAGCCGGAGTCGCTGACCCAAGTCGAGGTCGAGGGCACGCCGATTTGCGTGGCGCGCACTGACGACGGCGAGGTCTACGCGATCAACGACATCTGCTCACACGAGGAGTATTCGCTGTCGGCCGGTGAGATCTGGGACACCAGCGTCGAGTGCCCGATCCACGGCTCCCGGTTCGACCTCCGAACGGGCCAGCCCAACGCTCTGCCCGCGGTCGAGCCGGTAGCCACCTACCCGGTCGAAGTCGAGGGGGACGATGTCTACGTCACTGTTTGACGTCACCGCGATCCGGCAGGACTTTCCGATCTTCGAAACCGGAATCGCCTACCTGGACAGCGCTAACACCTCGCAGCGCCCGCGGCAGGTGATCGGCGCCATGGAGGCGTACTTCACCAAGTTCAACTCGAACATTCACCGGGCCGCCTACAAGATCGCCGAGGAGGCGACGGAGGCTTACGAGGGCTCGCGCGGGAAGGTTCGGGCCTACATCAACGCCCGGTCGACCAAGGAGGTCGTTTGGACGCGCGGGACCACCGAGGCGATCAACCTGGTCGCCTACTCCTGGGCCCGCCGGCACCTCGGCCAGGGCGACCTCGTCGTGCTGACCGTGATGGAGCACCACTCCAACCTGGTGCCCTGGCAGATCCTCGCCCAGGAGCGCGGCGTGCGGCTCGAGTTCGTTGACGTCGACGAGCAGGGGCGGCTGCGCCAGGATCAGTTCGAGGCGCTGCTCGCCCAGGAGCCGAAGCTCGTCGCGTTCAACCAGGTCAGCAACTCCCTGGGCACGATCAACCCCTACCTGCAGATGACGCGGAAGGCCAAGGCGGCCGGAGCCACCGTGCTCCTCGACGGCGCCCAGGGCGCCCCCCACGTCGGCATCGACGTCCAGGCGGCGGGCGTCGACTTCTACGCCTTCTCAGGTCACAAGATGTGCGGGCCGACCGGCGTCGGCGTGCTTTGGGGCAGGCGCGAGCTGCTGGAGGAGATGCCGCCCTTCATGTCCGGAGGCGACATGATCAAGGCCGTTCGCCTGCGCGACACCACCTACAACGACCTGCCCTGGAAGTTCGAGGCAGGCACGCAGGCGATCGCCGAGGTGATCGGGCTGGGCGCCGCCATCGACTATCTGAGCGGGGTCAGCCTGGAGAACATCCAGGCCCACGAGCACGAGCTGGTCGACTACGCCTATGAGGCTCTGAGCGAGATTCCGGGGATCAAGATCTTCGGCCCGCCGCCCGGCCCCGACCACGCCGGCGTGCTCTCATTCGACCTCGACGGTGTCCACCCGCACGACTTGGCCACCATCGCAGACAGGGGCGGCGTCTGCCTGCGCGCCGGACATCACTGCACGATGCCGCTGATGGAGCGCTATGACGTGGCGGCGACCGCGCGTGCTTCGTTCTACCTCTACAGCGAGCGCGGCGAAATCGATCGCCTGGTCACGCAGTTGAACGAAGCGAAGCGGATCTTCGGGGTATAGATCAGTAGGCAATGCAAGACGATCAGTTTTATCGGGAGTACATCCTCGATCACTACAAGAACCCGAGGAACTACGGGCGGATCGAGCATGCCCACATCTCGCACGAGGAGAACAACCCCCTCTGTGGCGACGTGGTAGGCATGGACTTCCAGCTCCGCGACGGCTTCATCGAGGACGTGAAGTTCCACGGGCGCGGCTGCGCGATCTCGCAGGCGTCGGCTTCACTGCTGACCGAGCGGCTCAAGGGGATCTCCCTCGAGGAGGCCCGCCAGATCGGCAAGGAGGACGTGCTCGACGAGCTGGGGATCGAGATCTCACCAGCCCGCCTCAAGTGCGCCCTGCTTCCCCTAAAAGTCCTGAAGGTTGGGGCATATGGCCTCACCGGCGACGAGGACGACGAATAGTCGGCCTCGGCGGATCAATCAAATAGGAGAGGATGACGAATGACCGAACCCCAGGCCCCGTATCGCGACCTCAAGGTCGACGACATTCGCAATCTGATCGACGACGGCTACGAGGTGGTCGACGTGCGCGAGAACTGGGAATGGGAGCGCGGACACATCCCGGGCGCCCGCCACGTCGTGCTGGCGTCAATCCTCGCCAACCCGGCCGGCCAGAGCTTCAACGACCGCTCGATCTTCGTCTGCGAGGTCGGGGAGCGAAGTGCCGTCGCGTCTGAAATGGCGGCCGCGCTGGGGGTGAATGACGTCGTCAACTTCCGCGGTGGCACCAAGGCGTGGCGAGACGCGGGTCTACCCCTGGAGAAGCCATGAGCATCGCACCCGAGATAGACATCGATATCGCCGAAGGCGCGACCGTTCGCGAGGAGCAGGTGATCGAAGCGCTGCGCGAGTGCTACGACCCCGAGATTCCGGTCAACATCGTGGATCTGGGGCTCGTCTACGGCATGCGCATCCAGCCCGACCGGATCGACGTCAAGATGACCCTGACCGCGCTCGGCTGCCCGATGGCCGGCGAGGTGATGACCGAGGTGCGGGATAAGCTGCTCGAGCTGCCGGGCGTGGCGGACGCCGGCGTCGAGCTGACCTACGAGCCACCCTGGACCCCAGAGCGCATGACCGAAGACGCGCGCTGGGAACTGGGCATGATTTAGCGCGCGGAGGGAATCCGCAGGTCTCTTAGTAGGCCCTCGACCAGCCTCGGCCCGGCGTCCAGGTCCAGGTGTCGTCCAGGTAGGCGCCGCCGTCCTGAAGGCCGCCGAACATGACCAGTTCGGACGACTTGTCGTCGTAGGCCAACTGTGTGTCCACCCGCCCAGGCGGCGAACCGTCCGCGGAACGCGGCTGCCATCCGGTCCCCGACCAGGTGCAGACAGTGATGGGGTTTGGCCCGGCGGCTCCCACGATTACTGGCGCCGCCACCGCGGACACGTAGACTCCGCCGACGGCTGGACAAGCCTCCGTCGGCGCGGCGCCCAACTGTGACCACTTACCGGCCAGAAACGCCCATGTCTGGGGCTGGGCTCGAAGACCGACCAGAAGGACGCGAGCGGCACGGGCGTCGTAGGCAAGCACGGAACCCGGCATGTCGAGCGTCGGCTCTCCAGCTTCAGGGGCCGGCGACCAGTCGCCTCCTCCCCAGGTCCAGGTGTCGTGGAGACGGTTGTTGATGCCGCCAAGACCCCCGAACAGGACCAGGCGGCCGATCGAGGGGTCGTAGACCATGCCGGCGCCGAGCCGGGCCGGTGGTGAGGTGCGTGGGCTCAGGAGACTCCAGTCGGAGCCATCCCAGCGCCAGGTGTCGGATAGCCAGCGCCCAGTCACGTCCTGGCCGCCGAAGAGCACCATGGTCGCCTGCTGGGAGTCGAAAGCGAGCGCCGCACCGCTGCGCGCACTGGGGTGATGAGCCGGAGCCTGAAGCTTCCACCGCGACCCGTCCCATGTCCACGTCTCGTCGTCACTGTGCGGTCCCTGACCGCCGCCGAAAAGCAGAACCACGGAGTGGGCGGGGTCGTAGGCCATGGCAGCTCGGGCGCGTGCCGATGGGTGAGGCGGCGCAGGCGTCGGGGTCGACTCCTGCGGCGGCGCGGCGAAAGGCGAGCCGACCGCGGACGAAGCGCGGGCAGCGGGTGCCGGCAGCTTCAGCGTCGACGCCCAAACCGCGAGGCCCGCGAGCAGCGTCAGGGCAGCGAGCCCGATCAGGGCCCTACGGCGTTTGGGCGGCACCTCCACAATGCCTATTTATGACGGTTGGACACGCGCACGAACACGGCGCCGTTTATGGCAACCGTGATGCGGTACGCGCGGTGGTCGTCAGCGGGCTGGCGCTCGGCATCGCGTCGGCCGTCGAATTTGCGGGCGCGATCGTCAGCAACTCCGCCTCGGTGCTCGCCGACGGCATGCACAACGCCGGCGACGTGGTGACCACCTTTGTCCTGCTGGGGGCGTTCCACATCGCCCGACGGCCGGCGACTCGGCGCTTCACGGCCGGCTACGGCCGGATCGAGGATGTGGCGACGCTGCTCATCGTTCTCGTCATCGTAGTCACGGCGGCCGCGGCCTTCTACGAGTCGATCCGAAAATTCTTCGTCCACGAGAGCTACGGCAGCATCGGGTTCAGCCTCTTCGCCGCTGCCGTCGGAGTAGTCGCCAACCTTTCCGTCTCCGAGTACAAGCTTCGGGTCGGGCGCGGAATCGGCTCGACAGCCCTGCAGGCCGACGGTATCCACTCGAGGATCGACGCGCTGGTCAGCGCGGGGGCATTTGCCGGGATCGGCTTGACCGGTCTGGGTCTTGGACTCGCGGACCCGATCGCCGGCGTGCTGATCACGATCGCCATCGTCTACGTGCTGGCGGGAACGGTTCGCTCCCTCTTCTACCGAATGATGGACGCGGTCGATCCCAGCGTCACCGCCGACATGACCGCCGCTGCCCAGAGGGTGGACGGGGTGCTGGCCGTCCACGATGTCACGGCGCGTTGGGTAGGCCGGGAGCTCTGGGCCGCCTTGCACATCGACTGCGATGCTGACGCCACCCTGCGGGAAGCCCACGACCTGGCCGAGCGCGTCCATCACGAGGTCTCCCACTCCGTCGACCTGGGCCGGCTCGACGTTCACATGGACCCGGGAACCGCGGCGCACCAGCATGGCCCGGCGCACGACCAGCACCGACCCGAAGAGCCGTCGCAGGGGGAGGTCGCGGCCCGCCAACACCCCGAACATTGAACTCCTAGACTTAACGCATATGGCCACTGAGTACGTTCCCGGACTCGAGGGCGTCGTCGCGGCCGAGACCGAGATCTCAGAGGTCGACGGCAAGAACGGCCGCCTGATCTACCGCGGCGGCTACCTCATCGACCAGCTCAAAGACTCCTCCTTCGAAGAGGTCGCGTACCTTTTGTGGAACGGGCGCCTGCCCGAAGCGAACGAGCTGAGTGACCTGCGCCAGAAGCTCGCCGCCGGCCGCAGGATGAACGCGGCCGCCGAGGCGGCTCTTCGTGGGATGCCCAACGACGCCGACCCGATGGACGTCCTGCGGACGGTCGTCTCGGCGCAGGGGGCGGGGCCGGACGTGCCCAAGCCCGACCTCCAGCAGGCGATCGCCTACACGGCGGTCACGCCGACCATCATCGCCGCCTTCCACCGGCAGCGGAACGGGAAGGACTGGGTCGAACCGAAAGGAGTCGAGCTCGATCACGCGACCAACTTCCTTTACATGATGGATGGGCAGGAGCCGAGCTCCGAAAGGGTGCGCTGGCTGGAGGCCTACCTCGTCCTCCTGGCCGACCACGGGCTGAACGCCTCCACCTTCGCCGCCCGGGTGATCGCGTCCACGGGCACCGACCTCTGCTCGGCCCTGGTCGGCGCGATAGCCGCCCTCAAGGGTCCCGCCCACGGCGGCGCCGCGACGGCGGCCAAGAGGATGGTCGAGAAGATCGGCAGCGCCGAGAACGCGGACCGCTGGCTGCATGAGGCGTCCGAGCGCCATGAGAAGTTCATGGGCTTCGGACACCGGATCTACCGCACCTACGACCCGCGCGCCCGGATCCTGCGCGAGATGGCGAAGACGGCCAATCCCGAGTACTACCCGGTCGCCTTCCGTGTTGAGGAGGTCGCGCTCGCGATCCTCAAGGATAAGAACCCGGAGCGGCCGAACCAGACCAACGTCGACTACTGGGCGGCCGCCATCCTGGCCGCAGCCGGCTTCCCGACCGACTTCTTCACCTGCGTCTTCGCCGCCTCACGGATCGTCGGCTGGAGCGCGCACGTAATCGAGTACATGGCCAAGGACGGCCGGATCCTGCGACCGGCGTCGAGGTGGGTCGGCCCCGCCCCCCGGGAGACCGTCACCCCCGCCGGCTAACCGAGCCCGCCCGCTTCGTCGCCAGCGGCGGCCGGTCGTGGCGTTCCTCTCGCAAACCAAGGCACTCGGAGCGCGGCCGGTTTCGCGTCCCACAACATCACGCCCAGCCACACCAGCTCGAATCCAACGAACGGGACAGAGGTGCGGGGCAGCACTTCGGCCGCCAGCGCGCCGAGCCCGAAGAGCGCCCAGTGCGGGGCGTCGGGCCGCGCCCGGAGGTGGAGCAGGGCGGCGACGACCAAGACCGCGAAGTCACCCTCGTGCAGGTAGGGCGAGAGGAGGATGCTGCCCAGCAGCGCTGCCGCAAAAGGCAGCTCAACTGATCGGCGCTCTCGCCAGATCGCGAAGACGGCGGCGGTTGCGCAGAGAAGCCCTAGAGGAAGCACCGCCCACACGGGCACGATCGTGGCCAGTGTGAACACGATGTTGCTCCGCAGGCCCTGCTGTCCGGCCAGCGCCTCTATGTACTGCCGGACTCCCGAGGGTCCGATGGCTACCGACGTCAGCGCCAGGAGCGCGCCAGCGGTGGCGGCGAAGGCGGCTAACGCCCGCCGCGGTGCCGTGACCGCCAGCGCGACCGGCAGCAAGAGCGCATCCTGCGGCTTCAGGCAGGCGGTCAGCGCGAGCAGAGCGCCGGCGGGGGCCGCCCACCGGCGCCGGAGCAGCATGGGCGTCAGACCGGCAGCGGCGGCGATGAAGACGCTGACCTGGCCCATTACGAAGGCAAACATCACCGGGTGGACACTCAGGCTTACGAGCACCGCCGCCGCTCGCGTTAACGGGCGTCCGGGGGCGATCGCCACGCAGGTGACCAGCATCGCCACCGCGAGCGTGGCCAGCCAGACAGCGTAGGCGCCAGTGACACCAAGGCCGAGCAGCGGAACCACAAGCCAAGCGACCGGGGGTGGGTTGACGAACTCGGTCAACGACGAGAACGCAACGTGGGCAACACCGATCGCGTCGTAGAGGCGGTGCTGGAGCCCGAGGTCAAAGATGCGGGACCAGCCAAACTGCGTCCCGATCTCCGCTGCGACGTAGTAATGGCTGAAGTCCCCACCAGCCTGTCGCGCCGGGAAGCCGTCGAAGAATGCCGGGATGTCAAACAGCAGCAGCCACCAGAAGGCGATTGCGCTGACGGCCGCCGCGACCGCCCGAACGCTCAGCCGAGGCAAAACGGGCGGAGTATAGCCGCGGCCTCCAGCCATACGATGTCTGTTTCGTGCGAGAAGACGACCAAATAGGCATCCCGGCCCGGACGCTTGCTCTCACGTACCTGCTGGCGCTCATTCCGGCCGTCTTCCTGTCCGTAGCACAGCCAGCCTGGACGAGGACTGACGAGGCCGCGCATTTCGACTACGTCGCCCAGCTGGCCCACGCGAACTGGCCTGTCGTTGCCCGGACGACCATTCGCCCGGAGACCCTGCGCATAACTGTCTCGACAGGCGTCTACCGGTGGGACTCCTACTACTCGCCGCCCCCCGATGTAGCTGAGGCCTCAATCGGACCGGCTCCTACGGACCTGACTCCGATCGCCCGGGCCGTGTGGGCGCAGCGCCACCTTTGGATCTATTCCTACGAAGCGTTGCAGCCGCCCGCGTACTACCTTGCCGCAGTCCCTGTGTGGTGGGTGGGATTCGCCGTCGGAGGCGACTTCGGCTCTCTTGTGACCCTCAGATTTGTGAACGCGCTACTGGCGGCGCTCATTGCTCCACTGGCAGTCCTTATGACTTGGTCGCTCCGACCGCAGGTCCCGTTCTCCCCATGGATAGCCGGCTCAACCGGGGCCGTGCTGCCCGGCTACCTGCTGACGTGCACGAGCGTCACCAACGACACAGCAGCGGCCGTCATCGGTTCGCTGCTGGTCTTACTGGCCGCTCGCTGGGCACGTTGGCTGGGCATACGACGGGCGCTCGCGCTAGGACTGCTTGCTGGCGGGGCGCTGCTGATCAAGTTGAACACGCTGGCCCTCGCCCCGGCGATCGCAGCCGCCGTTCTTCTTCCGAACGAGGGGTTGGCGAGGAACCGGCGCGTTTGGGCACTGGCAGTCGCGGCCGCTACCGCCGCTGCGTGCGTTCTGCCGTGGATCACCCTCAATGAGTATCTCTACCACTCGCCAACGCCCGCCCTGGCCGGCCGCTGGCTCAACACGTCACCGGCACCTTGGACTTTCTCGCTCGCCTTCATATCCGTGAACGTTGTCAACGCCTTCATCACCTTCTGGACCGGCGAACCATCGTTTCTCGCGCTTCGGGCCGCGCTCTGGATCCTTCCGGTGGTGACTGTTCTCGCGTGCGCTTCCGCGACGGGCCTGTTTCGGCTCTTAAGAACTAGGCCCGAGACTCACGGGTATGTCGCCGTGCTGGGAGCTGCAGTGGCGGGCGTTCTCGTCATCGCGCTAGTTCTGCCTTTACTCTCGGCCGACAGCTATCGCGTTCCCGGTCGCTATCTCTACCCTGCGCTTGGCCCCGCTCTCGCGCTCTTTGCCACCGGGCTGGCGTCTGCGCTGCGCGGCCGGGCCGTCGCCGTAGCCTCGATTGCTCTGGTCGGCGCCTCGATCTTTAGCCTCGTTCGCTACCCCGATGCCTTTCACCGACCCGAGTATGGACCGCGGCATCCCGCGGCCTCGGCGCGGGAATTGGCGGGTGGCGGTGTCGCTACTTTGGCTTCATTTCGCGTCGCGGTCGACGCCATCGAGGTGGACAAGGGTGGGCTATGGCTGCATGTGAGAGCCTCGACGACTGACACGCCGTATGATTGGCGTCCCCTGCCCGACGTCTTTGACGACCAGGGTCGACTCCTGGGCACCTCGGATTACCCATCCTCGACTCCGCTCCCGGAAACAGTCACGATGGCTCGCCCGGCCACCGGCTGGATCCACGTGAAGGCGGATGTCCGGCAGCTCGATCGGGCGACTCAGCTGACGGCGCGGTTCCCTGACATCGCCCCTACCGACGACTACAGGACGATCAGCGACCTTGCCGTTCCGATCGGATTGGAATCAGGCCGCTGATGTCCGCATCTCATCCCCCGACAGCAAGATTCACGGTTGCGCGTCCGACGCGCCGGTAGTCATCCTCGGCGATATCGCCGAAGACTAGAAGTGTCCCGTCGACCCAGTGGAATTCAGCTGGGCCGACCCAGAAGTGCAGCCACCCGGAAGTTTCCTGGCCGGGCTGCAGGGTCTCCAGGAGCTTAGCCCCCGATCGGTAGTCAGTCGTTGCGACCAAATTCGATCCCTGCACGAGCACGGGCTTAGGAGTCCAATCAACGGGTGTGCCGCCGGTGTTCCGCGCAGTCACGAAAAGCCAAGCCCCGTTGCGTTGTCCCGGGCCAGACTCCAGCGCGACCTCGTCGACTGTGATGTGTAGAGGCCCGTACGATGCCTCTGCGGCGACCGAGCGAGCGGCCGAAATCGGCGGCCGGAGCGGTTCTGGCGGCGGGGCCGTCCAGGCCAGCGCTCGAATCACGGTTATTCCGGCACCGACCCCGACCAGCACCACGGGCCCGGCCCACGTCAGACCTCTCGGCCACCGGAACGCAGACAGGCCGACCAGTAATAGCAATACGACTGCGACGGCTGCGGGCATCAGGTAGCGGCCAGGAACCGGGTAGTCGTCATGAGACGCGATGGGAAGCGCGAAGGCGAGCAGGGTCACGCCCAACGCCGAGGCAACCAGCACACCCAATGCTGGAGCGTCGAGTGCCGGGTCGCGTGAGCGGCGAACGATCGTGTATATGAGCCCGGTGAGCCCCACAAGCGCGATCATCCAAATGATCACATCGAGCCCCATGTCCATTGAGGTTGTGCGATCGATCGGTTCACCACTCCAAAACGAGATGAATGCGTAGAACGGATTGAACGGCAGGACCGGATGTCGCAGTCCGGCGCCATTCAGGACGGCCGCGGCACCGGCCGCGGTGGGTGCGCGATAGATGATGAAGTTCGAAGCCACCCAGGCTCCCAATGGCAGACTCCCGGCTGCGGCCGCGGTGCCGACCGTTATCAGGCGCTGGACGACGGTTCGACCCGAGGATGCCTGCCAGATGGCGAGCGCCACCGCCGGGGCCAGAGCGATGGCGTTGAGCTTGACCAGGGTCGCCAGTCCAACCGCGACTCCAATCCCCACCGCGCGAACGCTGCTTGGCGGCAACCGCGAGGCATGGATCGCTCCCAGGAGGACAGCCGCACCAACAACTGCCGCGGGCCCGTCGTTTGAGACGTGCGTCGTCTGGAGCATCAGCCCCGGAATCCAAGCAACCATGAGCCCGGACACAAGAGCCTTCCGCCGATCGCCTGGCCAGAGCTGGCGAGCCAGCAGAAAGCCCAGCGGCGACAGCAAGCCAGCAAGGAGAGCGTTTAGGACTCGAAGGGAATAGGCGGCGGCGAACGGGCCTCTGACGGCGTCCGCTGCTGCCCAGAGCGGTGTGGCGAGCGCGTAGTACACGGGCGGTTGGATCGCCTCGTTCGAGAACTGCCATGAGTAACGGCGAGCCCAAACGCTGAGGTTATGTCCATTAACGCCGGCCGGCGGGTCAACCCACCTGGCTGGCGGCAGGGCTGGTTGGGGGCCGTCCGGGCCTTCCCAGCGGATCCGGCCAGTCCGTTCCATGATGAGCAAGGTCTCGGGCCGAATCTTGGTGACCGCCTCGATCGGATACACGCCGTGCGCGTACTGGGCCACCAGGTCGAAGTGCGCTGCCTCATCGAGCGGAGACCACATCGGCTGTAGTGCGGCGTTCAGAAGAGCGACCGGGAGTCCGATCAAGTACAGGGCTAAGAGCTGACCCCGGAGCGAGAGCCGATCGAAACGGCTGCAGAGAGCGGTGGGGAGCCACTTGGCAACAGCGTTCAGGACCGTGGTTTGTGGCAAAGGGCGCCTAGTCTAGCGAAGTCACGTGCGGTTCGCTTCATAGTTCTTAACGAACGAATGCCCCTACTCACGCTCCGTTCGCCCTACCGTGCGCTTGCCCATGAGCACGGTCACAGTAAGAAGGCGTCCCTCGTCGCCGCCCTCAGTCCGAGTAGACGTCTCCGTTGTGATCCCCTGCCTGAACGAAGCCGAGACGCTGGCCGAGTGCATCCAGGCGGCTAAAGAGGGCATAGTCCTTAGCGGACTGGTCGGTGAGGTGGTCGTCGCCGACAACGGCAGTACTGACGGCTCGCAGGCGATCGCTCGTCGCCTTGGCGCACGAGTTGTCGATGTTGTCGATCGCGGCTACGGCAATGCTTTGCGCGGAGGTATCGCGGCAGCGCGCGGCCGGTTCATTGTGATGGGCGACGCCGACCAGAGCTACGACTTCCGCGCGCTCGCCGGCCTCGTGGCTCGCCTTGTGGACGGCTACGACCTTGTCATGGGAAACCGTTTTCGGGGCGGGATCGAACCAGGCGCGATGCCGTGGCCAAACCGATGGATCGGTAACCCTGTGCTCTCCGGCATCGGCCGGCTGTTCTTCGGGTCATCTATTGGCGACTTCCACTGCGGCTTGCGAGCCTTTTCGCGCGAGGCTTACGACCGGCTGCAACTCAGCACAGGGGGCATGGAGTTCGCGAGTGAAATGGTGGTCAAGGCCTCGCTGCGCGGTCTCCGGGTCGCCGACGTTCCAGTCGTGCTTCGGCGTGATGGTCGGTCTCGGCCGCCACACCTCCGCCGGTGGCGTGACGGCTGGCGGCACCTTCGCTTCATGCTCCTCTACAGTCCGCGCTGGCTGTTCCTTTACCCGGGGGCAGGCTTGATGCTAATCGGCACCAGTGTCGCTGGCTGGCTGCTGCCTGGGGGCCATCGGGTGGGACGCTTTGGCTTTGACATCAACACGTTGCTTGTAGCAGCTGCCATGGCAATTGTTGGTTACCAGCTCGTGATTTTTGCCGTCTTCTCAAAGGTGTACGCCACCCGAGCCGGCTTCCTTCCGCCGAATCCAGTGTTGACCCGGCTCTATCGTTACGTCACTCTTGAAGTTGGTTTACTGGCTGGGGTAGCAATGGCTGCAGCAGGCTTCGTCACCCTCGCCGTGGCGGGCTGGCGCTGGGAGACGGTCGGATTCGGTGAGCTTGATGCCGGCCGCAGCATGCGGCTCGTAATCCCCGCGATGACACTGCTTGCGGTTGGCGTTGAGACAATCTTCGCGAGCTTCTTTCTGAGCATCCTCGGTATCGAGCATGCTCACGAGACCAAGGCCTCAGACGTATAGATGAGCGTCAGGAAGGGCCTCTTCGACGTGGTTTGGAAGACCGGGGTCGTGGTCCGCGACGGTCTCAAGCGGGCTGGGCTGTCTGGACCGATTGAGCCTGCCTTGATGTGGCTAGGGCCTCGCCTTATGCCGCCTCCCTTCAATGAGTCGGTGGTCGAGTTGAGTGCCGACATGAGACTGTTGATCCCTGGTCGGTTCCCCAGTTACCGGAACTTCGTTGTTGGAAGCTACGAGCGCGCCCTCCGGCGCACGCTGGAGAGGTTCGTGCAGCCGGGAATGCGCATCGTCGATGTGGGCGCGAACATCGGCTATTACACCGTGTTGTTTTCCAAGCTGACCGGCGAAGCCGGAACTGTTACTGCTTTCGAGCCCGACCCACAAGCGCGCTCCTACCTGGCGCGCAACCTTGACCTGAACGGCTGCCGCAATGTCACCGTCGTGTCGGCTGCGGTGGCCGCAACCACTGGCCCGGCGACGTTTGTCCGTAACGACATCGAGCGTGGATACCTTGGCGACGGGCGGGGTGCGGTCGAAGTCGACACACAATCCCTCGATGACCACTTCGCCTCTGCCGGCTGGCCGCGGGTTGAGCTCGTCAAGATGGACATCGAGGGCGGCGAAACGCCGGCGCTAAGCGGGATGCTCGAGCTCGCCCGTCGCAATCCCCGCCTGGTGCTCGCGGTCGAGTACAACCCTCAAGCATTGGAGCGCGCGGGATTTTCCCGGAAGGACCTGGCCAACGCTCTGCGGGCAGCCGGGTTCACGGACGCTCACGTCGTTGAGCAGCGCGGTCGCCATGTCCCGCTCGACGGACCGCTGCCCGGTGGGCAGGCCATGTACAACCTGCTCGTCGCTAGGCAACAACTCCCAGCAGACATCTTTGCATCGTGACCGAGTTCCCATCCGACCTGCGAGTGGCTTTGGTTCAGGACATCATGGCCAGCTACGGCGGGTCGGAACAGGTGCTTCTGCGCTTCCATGAGATGTTTCCCCGAGCGCCGATCTTCACCGCAGTGCACGATCCGGCCCGGCTACCGCGAAGGTTCGCGCACCTCGACGTTCGGACCTCGTTCCTACAGCACGTTCCGCTTTCGCGGCGACGCTATGAGCTCATCGTTCCCCTCATGCCAGCCGCATTCACTGCCTTCGACCTGTCCGGCTACGACCTGGTGATAAGCAACAGCCATGCCTGCAGCCACGGAGTGCGGGTCCGAAGCGGCGCCGTTCACTTCGGCTACGTCCACACGCCAATGCGGTACGCCTGGACCCACGAGGATGTCTACCTCGCAAAAGCGCCTCTGCGACCGCTCAGCGTCCCGATCGGGCGCTTCATCCTGACTCGCATGCGCCACTGGGACGCGGGCTCCGCTCAGCGGCTAGATGCGATAGCGTGCAACAGTACAAACGTCCAGGATCGCATCCGGCGGTTCTGGCACCGGGACGCCGAGGTCGTGCCACCGCCCATCGATCTCGAGCGTTTCCAACCCACGCGCCGACCGCCCGCGCCTGATGCACCGTTCCTCGTTGTTGGACGACTCGTCGAGTACAAACGGACAGAGGTTGTCGTCGAGGCCTGTACACGTCTTGGTTTGCCCCTTCGCGTGATTGGTCGAGGTCCCGAACTGAGGCGGCTCAAGCGCATTGCAGGCCCTAATGTCCGCTTCGAGGGCGAGGTGAGCGACTCCGACCTTGAGTACGCATACCGGACCTGTCGCGCGCTGATCTTCCCAGCCGACGAGGATTTCGGGTTGACTCCGATAGAGGCAATGGCCAGCGGCCGGCCCGTCCTGGCGCTTGGCCGCGGCGGTGCACTTGAGACAGTGGTCGCGGGCGACACCGGGGAGTTCTATCCGGACGCCGGCGTGGACGCGCTTGTCGAAGCGCTGAAAGCGTTCGAGCCAGCAGCCTACGATCCGGCCGTCTGCCGCCGCCGAGCCGAGGAATTCGCGCCAAGCCGGTTCCGCGCACGCATATCTGAGCTACTTTCCGACGCGCTGATGACGCCACGTCCAGGTCGGCTGATATCTGGTTCCGTCATCCCCTTTTCGTAATGCGTGATCGGTCACGGGTATCAGTGGAGTCGATCACGACTGGCGACCTCGCAGCCGCGTCCTACGCTCTGATTGCCGTCGGTGCAACCCACACCTGGGGAACATTCTCGCCAGCCGCCGTTGCACTGGTTGTCGCCGGCGGCGTGTGTGCATTCGCCGCTCGTTATTCGAAGCCTGGCCCCCCATCGGGCCGTGCCTGGGTGGCGGCCGCCTCAGTCTCGGCACTGGGCAGCTGGTCCACGCTCGGCCTACTCTGCATCGTGCCGGCCACCCTCGCCTGGCTGGCGGCTATATGGGTCGAACGCGCACGCTGGTGGTTACCACTCGCGGCCCTCGCCGCGCTTCAGGTGTTCCAGCTCGACCTACTCTGGCATTGGGGCACAGCCAACATCGACGTGTTCGGCTGCCTGCAAATGGCCGGCCACCGGCTTGCCGGCCTTGCCAACCCCTACGCAGGCGTCTGTTCTGTCTTCGTGGATGGCTCTATGGATCATGTCGCACACTTCGCATACGGACCATCGATCGCCCTAATCGTTACGCCGTTCTCTCTGACGGGCGATGTTCGATCCGGCATCGCACTTCTGCTGCTGTGTGTGTACGGTGGCGCGGTCGTACTCACGCGAACTGCGCCGCCGCCATATTCGCGATACGTGACGACTCTGGTGGCCGCTTCCCCGTTCACGCTCGGGATGATCGTCTCCGCCTGGGTGGACACGATCGCGCTGTGCGCGTTCGCCGGGTGGATCCTGTTCAGAGATCGCTACCGAGCTGTAGCGGTAGCATCGCTGGCCGTTTGTTTCGCCAGCAAGCCGTTCCCGGCGCTCGCACTGCTGCCAGGCCTGCCGTGGTCTCGGCGGTGGTTGGTGGACACAGTCGCAGCGGCTGTCCTCGCGGCCACGATTGCGCTGCCCTTCGCCGCCGCTACCGGATTTCGGGCATTCGTCGAGGACATCGCCGGTGTCCACCTATCGCTGTTCGCGCCCAGAGCCGATGCACTCACAGTCTCCGCAGTGCTTCTGCATCTGGGCGGCCATCCGCTGCCCGACTGGCTGGCTGCGGCTGGCTTCCTGGTCGCGACTGCGGCGGTGTCGCTCCGAAGGCCGCGGAGCCTGGCCGATGTGCTGATCGGAGGCGCTGTCATCACAGTGGTCGGCTTCCTGCTGGCGCGGCAGGCCTTCTTCAATTACTACTTCGTGCCTGCAACCCTCCTCATGTACGCATTGACCACAGTGGGAAGCCCGCTGACCGCAGCTGAGGGACCACATGACCGGTTGCAGACGGCGCGAGCGGCGGTCGTCACGGCCTCAGAGGCCTGAGGCAGCGAGCGGCCGCCGGCCGGGTTGGGTGCTTAACCTCCGTAAACTGACGGATCGTGCCTGACGAGTTCGACGTGGTCGTACTCGGAGGTGGGATGGGTGGCTACGTCGCCGCCATCCGCGCCTCCCAGCTCGGCATGAAAACAG
>CAZHAC010000037.1:0-17235 GCA_964529765.1 uncultured Actinomycetes bacterium | reverse complement strand
TGGTCGTCGATCCGAAGTTCATGGAGCCCGAGTACCCGTTCGAGTGGGCGGGCGTTTTCGAGCTGACTCCGGGCAGCTACCAGCTGCGCCTGCAGGCAGGGCCCGACCCTTCGATGAAGACCGTGCTGCTGCCCGTCCACGCCGGCGACGAGGCATCGGTCCGGGAGGTGCTGGAGCTGGCCGTGCGCTGTTTCTCTGACGAGCCGGCGCTGGTTCGGCCGGGTGGCGTGATCCAACCCGGCCCCGCCCTTCACCTGCTCGAGCTGGGGGGCGAGGAGTCTCGGTTTGGGGTGGAGATCATCGCCGGCGGCCCGCATGCTCTGTTCACGCAACACCTGCCGGTCGAGTTCCAGGCTCGCGTCGAGCTTTCGGGACTGCCCCTCAAGCCCGTTTACGAGCGCGAGTTCGCCCCCGATCACGTCCACGACGCGGCGGTGACCTCAGTCGGCATCACGACGCCTGGGGATCTTGACCCGGGCCGGCTCAACGCGTGGATTGGCAAGCTGCTCCAGACCCAAGGGCCGGATATCTTCCGAATGAAGGGCGTCCTCAGCATCGCGGGCGAGAGCCGGCGCTACGTCTTCCAGGGCGTGCACATGCTCTTCGACGGCCGTCCGGACCGTCCCTGGGGAGACGAGTTCCGCCACAACATGCTGATCTTCATCGGTCGAAATCTCGACCGCCGCGCGCTGACCGAAGGTTTCGAGGCTTGCCTGGTTCAGGATCGCTAGCAGCCAACAAGGCAGGCAGCCCGGATCTAAGGCTCGCCTGGCGGGCCAGCGCGGACGACTACGTCACTGCCCTGGCGTGGTCCGCAGATGGTCTCCGGCTGGCGGCGGCCACCGCCGGCGGCCCGGTTTTGGTCCTCGACGCGGGCGCCGGCCGGCTGGCTGAGCGGCTGGCCGGCCACGCGCTCGGGACCCTGGACCTGGCGTGGCGTCCTGGCGCGTCCTTCCTGGCGACCGCGGGCCAGGACGGTGTGACGCGGCTCTGGGAAGCCGAGAGCGGCGCTCAGCTACGCGAGCTCGAGGGTGGCTCCGTTTGGGTCGAACGGCTGGCCTGGAGCCCCGATGGCGAGCTCCTGGCTACAGCGTCCGGGCGCAGCCTCAGGGTGTGGGACGCCGATGGGAAACTGCTGCACGACCTTCGCTCGCCGGAAACGGTCTACGACGTGGTCTGGCGGCCGAAAGGGCGAGCCCTCGCCACGTCCGGCTATGGAGGGGTGTGGATCTGGCGTCTTGACCGTCCGGATCGGCCCCGTCACTTGAACTGGAAGGGAGCCAGCCTGCGACTGGCCTGGAGCCCGACCGGCGACTACATCGCCACCGGCGACCAGGACGCGACGGTGCATTTCTGGTTGGTCGCCTCCGGCAAGGACCTGATGGCTTCCGGTTACGAGACCAAGGTGCGGAGCCTGGCGTGGGACCGTTCGGGGCGGTTCCTGGCCACTGCCGGCGGCAGCGACATCCTGGTCTGGAACTGCTCGGGCAAGGGCCCAGCGGGCACCACGCCGCGGAGCCTGGAATCGCAAGGCCAGGTCACGTCAATGGCATTTCAGAGCGATGGGCCCTGGCTGCTGTCCGGTGACAGCGAGGGGCACCTGGTGGTCTGGGATCCCTCGAGCGGGCGCCGGAATCACGGGTCGACGGATATCGCGGGATCGGTGACCCAGGTCGCGTGGGGACTGGGCGGCCGTTTCGCCGCGGCCACCGCAAGCGGGCTGGTCGCGGTCTTCGATGTGACCGCGGGCTGAGCGCCGGACCGCGGTAACACGTTTGGTGTCGCTGCCGGGTTGGTCTTCGGGCGCGGCGTCTCGCGATGCCCCACCCGCGCTCCGCTTCGCGGTCGCGCGACCTCCCCGCCACGCGGGGAGGAGGGCCTGCTCCCACGCTTTAGGGGGAGGCGATCTGGGGTCTCGGTGGACGCTGGGCGGCGCGCTCGAAGACTTCGACGACCTCGTCGACCGACAGCTCCTTCGTCTCGGGCAGGAAGGCGTTGACGAACAGGATGGCCAGGATCGAGAGCAGCGCGAACAGCACCATGACGAGCGGCAGGCCCAGGCTCGCCTGGAGCACGGGGAAGATCAAGATGATCGCGAAGTTGGCGACCCAGTCGGCGGTGGCGCCGATGGCGGCCGCTTGGCCGCGGATCGCAGTGGGGAAGACCTCGCCCTGGATCAGCCAGCCGGTGCCCCCGACACCGATCGCGAATGAGATCACAAAGAGCGTGAGGGCGGCCGTGACCAGGATGCCTCTGGCGGTGCCGGCGGTCGTCGTGTAAAGCAGCGCGCCAATCAGCATGAAGAGGGCCATGCCCGCGTAGCCGCCCATGGCGAGCTTGCGGCGGCCGACGCGGTCGATGAAGCGGAAGGCGAAATAGGTCGCGCCGACGTTGAACACGGCGATGATCGCCGTCGCCTCAATCGAATGGACCGCGGAGACGACCGCGGAACCGCCGCCGGGGAAGAGCGGGGCCAGGACCAGCGGACCGTAATAGAAGGGGATGTTGATCCCGGTGATCTGCTGGAAGATGAAGAAGACGCAGACCACCAAGAGTGCCCGCTTGGCACCCGGGGTCCAACGCGCGGCGCGCTGGGCCTGCTGCTGGCGCTCGGCGGCGCGAACCTGGTCGGCGGTGCGTTGGACGTCTGCCTCGGTCGCTTGGACGCCCAAATGGGCCAATGCGTCACGCGCCTTGTCGTAGCGCCCCTTGACCAGCAGCCAGCGCGGAGATTCCGGCATCTGCGTTCGCAGGACCAGTCCGATCAGGGCTGGGATGGCGCCGATGGCGAAGATCAGGCGCCAGTCGAGTGAGTAGGCCAGGCCCGGGAGCGAGAGAAAGATCAGGAGGCCGATGAGGTAGGAGACCAGGATGCCGATCGTGATCATCCACTGCTGCAGCAGCGCCAGGGATCCGCGCCGGTCCTTCGGCGCGTATTCCGAGATGTATGCGGTGGCGATCGCGGAGTCGGCGCCGATCGCGAGGCCGATCAGCGTCCGCGCGACCAGGAGCACCCAGGCATGCCAGGTGACCGCGGACAGAATCGCGCCCGCGGCAAAGATCCCGGCGTCCACGATCAGCATCGACTTGCGGCCGAAACGGTCCGTCAGAAAGCCGGCCGCGAGGGCGCCGACGGCGGCGCCGATGGAGGTGCCGGCGACCAGATACCCGAGCTCGAGGCCGGTCATCTGGTAGGGGATGAACTGCAGCGCCGAGCCGATGTTGGCGGTGTCGTAGCCGAAGAGGAATCCGCCGATCGTCGCCAGCATGGTCAGCTGCCAGATGAAGGCAGTCGGCACATTCCGGTCGAGCCGCGCTAAGGGGTTATCGGCCTGTCCCTGAGCAGTTGCCATCACAGTCTCCCCACCCGAGAGTTACGGTTCTTTCTAGCCTGCGACTGGTAATCAGGGTTGTCAAGAAAGCAGGTACCGGCGGTATCTAGTTAAACGCGAACGCCACCCACGGACGAGAGCAGGTGGAGCAGGCGGGATGAGAGATCGGTAGGGGATAGGCGCCTGTCTTCCCAGCGTCGGTCGGGACCGTCGAGGTGTGCCTCGAAAGAGATGTGGTCGTTATCGCCGTGGGCGGCGATGGCGTCGAGTTCTTGTGAGCTGACGAGCCAGAGGGGGCCAATTGCGGTGGCGGCGGGGCTTCGGTAGCAGAAGAGGTAGACGAGTGCGGCGTCGCGCGTGAAGGTGCGGCGGCGGACCTGGAAGCGGGCGAGGCCGGGGCGGTCCTGGCGCTCGGTGCCCTTTATCTGAAGGTAGACGAAGCTGTTCGTGCCAGCGTGCTGGACGAGGAGGTCGCGGCCGACGTCGACCGCCGGTCGATAGACGGCCAGCTGGTCGCTGCCGCCGTAGATGGCCGCCACCACCGACTCCTCGAAATAGGCCCCCATCTCCTGGGAGCGCTCCGGTGGCTCCGGCTCGCGCTCGGGTGGCCTCGCCAGTTCAGGGAGGACTGGCCCCGCCATCGTGGTCAGGCGTGAGCCGAGCGCGTCGGGATGGACCAGGAACTCCTCGAAGGTGGGGGAGGTTGGGCTCAGGGTGACGTGGAGGCAGTCGCGGCCGTCGGCGGTACGGCCGCGCTCGCCAAGTCGCAGGAGGTCGAAGGAAGGGATCAGGTAGGCCTCCTCCAGGCGCTCGGCGTTGCCGTGGAGGAGGAGGGCGGCCCAGCGGTCGTAGGCGCCGATCGCGGCGAGGGGGATGGCGAAGGAGAGGCGGCCGTCGAGGCGTGGGTGTTCATGGCCCTTGATCTGGACGAAGAGGGGCGGGCCGGCGCCGAGGGCGATCGCGCGGTCGACGCCGCGGGAGTCGAGGACTGGGAGGTAGGTGACGAGGCGGCCGTCGGAGCCGGCGGTCCAGGCGTTCTCGGCCAGGTTTTCGAGGGCTCGGCCGAGCTGGGAGGTGCGCATAGGGCGGGGGTAATTTAGCGGCCGGCCAGGCGTTCGACTACGGGGGCTAGGGTTTCCATCAACTCGTCGGAGACGACGATGTAGGAGATGCCCAGGGTTTCGCGGCGGCGCAGGAGGGTTTCACGCATCTCGTCGGGGGTTCCGATGAGAGCGGGGATGGCGCCGGCTTGGGCGAGGTCGCGGACAGTCAAACCCAGCTGACGCGAGATCCAGGAAGGCACCTGGTCGCCGACCGCCATCAGGTTGATGTTCAGCTCGAGGTGGTCGAACCGCGACCCGGCCGCGTCCTGCAACCACTGGATCCGCTCCGCCACGCCTTCTTCGGACTCGGTCTGGGTCATCGACAGAGCGACGATGTCCGCCTCCCGCGCCGCCAGCGACAGGTTCCGGCGGCCCCAACCGGCGACCAGGATCGGCGGGTGCGGGCGCTGGACCGGAGCCGGTGCGATCTGGGCGCTTTCGGCTGCGTAGTAAGGACCGGGAGCGCTCGCCGGCCCCCCGGAGAGAAGCGTCTTGATCAGGCCCAGCGATTCAGCGAGCCGATCCACGCGCACCCGCCCGGAGTCGAAGGGGAGGCCGAGCATGCGATTGTCCTCGGCGGCAGCCGGGCGCCCGGCGCCGAGACCGAGCTCTAAACGGCCGCCGGAGAGGACGTCGACTGTCGCCGCTTCTTTGGCCAGCAACACCGGGTTTCGGAAGTCGTTGGCGATCACGTAGGTGCCGAGCCGCAGAGCGCGAGTGGCCGCAGCGGCTGCCGCCAGGGCAGGGAGCGGGGACCAGACGCGGGGAAGACCGTCGGGCATGACCAGCGTCGAGTAGCCGAGGGCCTCGATGCGGCGGGCTTTGGCGATCCAGGCTTCGCCGGACTCGGCCTGCGACGCGACGACGCCGAATCGGAAGGGGTGGTTAGCTCGGGTCATCTGCCGTTTTCCTCCTCGGGTTGGCCATTGATTGGATGTGCAGTCTAGCCAATCAGCCGCTAAAGTTGCTTTCGTGAGCCCTCGGGAATATCGATCGGAAGTGCGTCAGGCGGCCTCGTCAGAGACGCGCACCCGGATCCTGGACGCGGCACGTTCGCTGCTCAGCGATGAGCGGGCGGTGAGCTTCGCGGTCGACGCTGTTGCTGAGCGGGCGGACGTTGCGCGGATGACGGTCTACAACCACTTCGGGTCCAAGCAGGGCCTTGTCGAAGCCCTATCGGATGAACTGGCGATGCGAGGAGGAATAGCTCGTCTGCCGGCCGCCTTTCAGGCGGCGGATCCGGTTGCCGGGCTGGACCTGCTGATCGACGTCTTCACCGGCTTCTGGCACTCCGAGCGCCTGGCGCTCCGGCGCCTGCGCGCATTCAGCGCTCTGGACCCCGAGCTTGCCGGGGCCAACCGGGACCTGCGCCGGCGGCAGGCCATCGGCGCGGTGGTGGGACGGATGGCGGGTGGCCAGGAGATGACGCGCGAGATCGACGTGATCTGGGTGCTTACCGGCTTCGAGTCGTATGAGCACCTGGCCGCCGAGGGGCGGGGGCGGGAGGAGATCGCGGGAGTGATCAAGGCGACGGCGCGACTGATTCTGGGGGTGGGGTAGCGGCCGCTCCTGGATCCCGCAGCGCCGCGGCGCTTCGTCAGGTCAGCGCGCCGCGGACCTGCAGGCTGGTCTCTGGCTGGGGGGCTCGATTGACTCCGAGCACCTCCAGCGCCGCTGCTACCACCTCGGAGCTGAACTGAGAGCCGCTCGCACGCTCAAGCTCCGCCACCACATAGGAGAGCGGCATCAGGCCCCGGTAGGGCCGGCGGCTGGTCATAGCGTCGATGGAGTCCGCGATCGCAATCGCCTGAGCCCCGAGCGGTATCTGGTCGCCCTTCAGCCCGCGGGGGTACCCGCTGCCGTCGACGCGTTCGTGATGGGACCGCACGAGATCCAGGCCCGCCTGGTAGTCGGCGAAGCGCTCGAGGACCCGGCAGCCGTCCTCCACGTGCGTCTTCATCAGCTCCCACTCGGCCGCGTCGAGGGGTCCTGGCTTGTGCAGCACGCGGTCCGGGATGGCGATCTTGCCAATGTCGTGGACCCTCGCGGCCAGACGGATCGTGGCCACCTGCTCGGAGCTGAGCCGGAGCCGCTTTGCGATCTGTTCCGCGCGGTCGGCCACCCGCTCGGAGTGCTGCCCGGTGTAGCCGTCGCGGAGGTCCACGAGGTCGGCCATCTGCTCCACCGCCGCGACCGTCTGCCGCTGCAGCTGCAGCGTCTTGTGCAGCGAGTTGTGCAGGAGGACGGTGGGGATGACCAGTCCCAGGAGCACCCAGGGATGGCTCGGGACGGCGACGCTGGCGGTGGCGCCGATGACGTATAGCCCGGCTTCGGTGACTGCGTCGACGCGGCGTCCCGACATCCACACGCTAAGGACGCTCATCCGTCGCGGCAGGGCCGCCACCGCTGCCACCAATCCCGTATTGAGCATGTACATCGCCAGAGCGGCGGCGGCGACCGCCGCCAACCACGCGCTACCTTGACTGGAGCCGCCGCCGATCCGATGAAATAGAGCGGTCGCGGCGGCGGTCGCCAGAATCCACTGGGAGACGTTGAACACCGTGTCGAGGAGGCGGCGTCGCGGCCGCCCCGTCAGTGGATTCCGGCGCCGGCCCAGCATGAGACCGCCCGCAAGCTGGCTCAGACCGGCGACCAGCACGGCCAATCCGGGATCGAGGGTCAAGGCGGCCGCGAAGTACGCCGCGCTCGACGTGTTCACCTTGACGGACGGTGTGACCTGGAGCGGGAACTGCGTGGCAATGATCGCCATCACCAGCAGGACCACGGCGAGCTGAACCTGTGCGGGCGTGAGGCCGTTCCCAGCGATCGTCCAGGCGGACACCAGCAAGGCCGCCACCGCAAGCAGGGCCACGAACTCTCGCGGCTGCGTGCCCCGCGCGATTAATCGGCTCTCGGGGCGGCTCATGAGGTGGCTAGCTTTCGAGCTCGAAATCCATGCCGTTGGCGTGACCGCTGTCACCGTCGTGATGCCCCAGAACCCGTCCGGTTCCGTTCGGACCGGCACTCACCACCGAGTGGACATGGAAGTGATGCGGGCTGCCGTCTGGGACGAACACCTTGAGCTTCACCTTCGTCTTGTGCCCGCCGTCGGCGGACTCCAGTGAGTACGTGTAGCTCTGCGCCGACACCTGTGCCTTGTGCTCCTGGCCCTCCGCGTAGGTGGTGAGGTAGACCGTGTGACGATTGCCGGCGGCATCGACGATGTAGATCGCCGGGTCATCGGAGCACCATTCGGCCGCGGCGGCCGTGGTGCCGGCCTGCATGAGGGCCGCGGCTACCGCGATCGGCCCGACCACGAGAATGCGTTTCACGCTGAATCCCCCTCCTTGGAGTGACCTCCACCTCAGCAGCGTGGAGGGGATTTTGGAGGGGGCGACGGCAAGCTGGCGCCTTCAGAATCGGTTCAGAGTTGTTAAGGTCGGTGAACTGGGGCGGTCAGGGTGGTCGCCAAGACTCACAAGCGCGCTTGCAGACGTCGCCGAAGGGTGAATACGCCCGCGGATCCACGTGTTGGTGCGCGTGGGAGGCGTGCGTGCGCCCACGGATGCACGGTATAGGGGTTGTTGGGGTGGCAGTTGGTATGCTCCCCGCGACAACTGAATAGACGCCGCAGGTGGCCGTCCGTACGGAAGCGGGCGGCAGAATAGGGAATCCGGTCGAGTCCGGAGCGGTCCCGCCACTGTAGCCAGCTGCGTCCTGCCGGCCGGAATCAGCCGGCGCCACCGGAATCACCCGGGAAGGCAGCAGGAGCGCCTGAAGGTTGGAAGCCAGGAGACCTGCCTGCGGTGACCACCGAGAAAGACAGGCAAAGTCGCTCGGCCCGCTTTGGCGCGCCCTGCTCTTGCCTCTCTGTCTGGCGCCTCAGCGACGCCGGGCATGAGGTAAAGGAGGCGGCAGCGCGATGAAGCAACAACAACACCTTGGGATCGCCATCCCCGAACTCGACGAGCGTGCGATGGCGGCGGCGCGCGCGCGGCAGGCGGTCCTCACCAAGCCGGCCGGCAGCCTCGGCCGCCTGGAGACGCTGTCGATCCAGCTGGCCGGCATCAGCGGCCGGCTCGACCCGCCGCTCACGCATCGGGTGGTCTTCACGCTGGCCGCCGACCACGGCGTGTCGCGCGAAGGAGTCAGTGCTTACCCCCGCGAGGTGACCGCGCAGATGGTGGCCAACTTCCTGGCCGGCGGCGCCGCGATCAACGTCCTGGCCGAGCAGATGGGGGCGCGCGTGGTGGTGGCCGACCTCGGAGTCGACGCCGACCTTGAGGCTCATCCCGACCTCGCGGATCGCAAGGTGCGGCGAGGCACGAGCAGCATCACGGCCGGTCCCGCGATGACGCGCGAAGAGGCACTGGTCGCGATCGGGCACGGGCGGCAGCTGGTCGCGCGAGAGCTCGAGAAGGGGCTCGACGTCGCGCTGACCGGGGACATGGGCATCGGCAACACCACGCCTTCGGCGGCGCTCGTCTGCGCTCTTACGGGGCTCGACCCGGACGAGGTCGCCGGTCGCGGCACCGGCGTCGACGACGCCGGCCTGGAGCGGAAGCGGGCGGCGATCCGCACCGCGCTCACCGTTAATAACGAACGTCTCGAGGACCCGATCGAAGCCCTGGCGGCGCTCGGCGGGTTCGAGATCGCGGGCCTGGTCGGGGTCATCCTGGAAGCGGCCGCCAACCGGCGGCCGGTCGTCGTCGATGGCTTCATCTCGGGTGCTGCCGCCCTGGCCGCGGCCGCCATCGCCCCCGGTATCACCGGTTACCTGATCGCGTCACACCGCTCCCAGGAGCTCGGGCATCGACGTGTCCTGGAGCACCTGGGTCTGGAACCGCTGCTCGACCTCCAGCTCCGGCTGGGCGAGGGGACGGGCGCGGTGCTCGCGCTGCCGCTTCTCGAAGCGGCCGTCAACACCCTCAACCGTATGGCCACCTTCGCGGAGGCCGGCGTTTCGGACCGGGACTGACGTAGGTGCTAGAGTTCGCAGGCAATACAAGTCCATAGCGTCGAGGTGCCCTTAGGCAGGATCAGCCTGCTAGGGCTCAATAGGGAATCCGGTTGAAAGCCGGAGCGGTCCCGCCACTGTAGCCAGCGTCCCGGCCGTGCTCCGCCAGCGGAGCGCCACTGGGCCTAATCCGAGGTCCGGGAAGGTAGGCCGGGGATCGAAACGCTGGGAGCCAGGAGACCTGCCTCGAATCGAGCTGGAGCAGAGGCCGCGCGGACGCGCCCTGGCGCCCACGACCCATAGGGTCAGCGACCTCTTCTCCTTACCCGCGGAGGTCAAGGTTGGACGAGGTCGAGAAGCAGCGGCGGCGGGAGGCGAAGGCCCGGCGCCGCGGCCTGTTGCTCGTGTTCACGGGCAACGGCAAGGGCAAGAGCACGGCCGCCTTCGGACTTGCGCTCCGGGCCGCCGGCAACCGCTACCCGGTCAAGGTGATCCAGTTCATCAAGGGCGCCTGGAAGACCGGTGAACGAGAGGCGATCGCGCGGGGCGTCCCCGAGATCGAGGTCGAAGTCGGCGGCAAGGGCTTCACCATCGACCGCCTTCGGGACCCCAAGATCCCGATGCCCGAGCATCACCTGGCGGCGCGCGCCGCCTTCGAGATGGCCGCTGAAGCGGTCGCTTCCGGCCGCTACCGCATGATCGTGCTCGACGAGATCCTGGGTTCCATCCAGGCCGGCCTGGTCAGCGAGGACGAGGTCCTCGAGCTGGCGCGCTCACGTCCGGCCGATCTCCACCTGGTCCTGACCGGGCGGGGCGCGACGCCGGCGATCGTCGAGGCCGCCGACCTGGTGACCGAGATGCGCGAGGTCAAGCACCACTACCGCGCCGGCATCCCGGCCCAGCGAGGGATCGAGTTTTGAGCAGCCCGACTCGCTCCCTGCTGGTGCTCTCGACCGCCGACACGGACCTGCTCGCGCTGAGGCGCGCGGCGCCGGGCGACTACGGCCCGATCGAGGCGCTGAACCCGGCTCGCGTTGACAGCGAGCGGGTGGCCGAGCTGGCGGAGGCGATCCGAGCCGGACGCTACTGGGCCGCCGGCCTGCGGCTGCTGGGCGGCCGGCGGGCGTTCCCCGAAGGCTTCGACGCGCTGCGCGCCGCCTGCATCGACGCCAGAGTGCCCTTCCTCGCCTGGCCGGGCGAACGCGGCCAGGACCTGGAGCTGGAGGCCGCCTCTACCGGCGATCGGGACCTTCTGCTGCTCACCGGCCGGTACTGGGAGGAGGGCGGGGTCGACAACCTGGCCGGGCTGCTGGGCACGTTGAGCAACGCGGTTCGGGGCAGCGGGATTGCGGCCGCCCCGCCCAGCGAGGTGCCGCGCAACGGCGTCTACCGGGCGGCAGCCGGCGACTCGCAGCGTCCTGTGATCGGGATCGCGTTCTATCGGGCGCACTGGATGAGCGGCAACCTGGAGTTCGTCGACGAGCTCTGCGGCGCCGTCGAGGAGGCGGGGGGCGAGCCGCACGCGTTCTTCTGCTACAGCCTCCGCGACCAGGGACCTGATGGCACTCCGGCGGCGGTAGCGGAGTGCCTCATCGACGACGGCCAGGTGCTTGTCGATTGCCTCGTAATGACCCTCAGCTTCTCCGTGGCCGAGGTTCAGGTTGACGGTGGGACGGTCGCCGACGCCTGGACCTCGCGCTGGCTGGAGCGGCTCGGGATCCCTGTCATCCAGGCGGTGACCAGCACCGGCTCGCGCGAGGCCTGGGCCGCCAGTGACGCCGGGCTGGCGCCGCTGGACGTCGCCATGCAGGTCGCGCTGCCCGAGTTCGACGGCCGGATCGTGGGTCCGCCCTTCTGCTTCAAGGAAGAGGTCGAGGGCATGGTCCGCTACGTGGCCGACCCCGAGCGCTGCCGGGCGGTCGCCCGGCTCGCGGTGGGTCACGCAAGGCTTCGCTCGAGGCCGAACGCCGAGAAGAAGCTGGCCATCGTCCTCAGCTGCTATCCGACCAAGAACGCGCGCGTCGGCAATGCGGTCGGCCTCGACACTCCCGCCTCCGCGCTCGCGCTGCTCCGCCGGCTCCGAGACGAGGGCTATCAGGTGGGGGAGCTTCCCGCGACCGGCGACGAGCTGGTCCACGCCCTGATCGAGGCCGGCGTCTACGACCGCGAGTACCTGAGCTCGGAGCAGATGCAGCGCTCGCCGGCCCGGCAGCCGGCCGGCGCCTACGCGGCGTCGTTCGCTCGGCTGTCGCCCCCTCTACGGCGCGCCGTCGTCGAGCGCTGGGGAGAGCCACCCGGCCGGATCTACCTGAACGACGGACACCTTCACTTCGCCGGGCTCCAGTTCGGCAACGTTCTGCTGACCGTCCAGCCGCCGCGCGGGTTCGGCGACAACCCGGTCGCCATCTATCACGACCCGTCGCTGGCGCCGACCCACCACTACGTCGCCTTCTACCGCTGGCTGGAGGAGGACTACCGGGCCGACGCGATCGTCCATCTGGGCAAGCACGGGACGCTCGAGTGGATGCCCGGGAAGGCGGTCGGGCTCTCCGCGGATTGCTTCCCCGACGCCCTCCTGGGCGCGCTCCCGGTCATCTATCCCTTCGTCGTCAACGACCCGGGGGAGGGCGTGCAGGCGAAGCGGCGAGGCCACGCGGTGATCGTCGATCACCTGATCCCGCCGATGACCCGCGCCGACTCGTACGGTCACATCGCCCAGCTCGAGCAGCTGATGGACGAGTACTACCAGCTGCAGACGCTCGATCCCTCCAAGCTGCCCCGCATCCAGGACCAGATCTGGCGGCTCGTCCAGGAGGCCAACCTCGACCGCGACCTCGGCGAGGAGGAGCGGCCCGAGGATTTCGACGCCTTCGTGACGCACATGGACGGTTACCTCTGCGAGCTGAAGGACGCCCAGATCCGTGGCGGTCTGCACGTTCTCGGTGCCCGGCCGGAAGGCGATCAGCTGGTCGACCTGCTGGTCGAGCTGACGCGGCGGTCGAACGAGGGAGTTCCGGGCCTGCGCAGCCTGCTCGAGACCGGGAGCTCGCGCGAGGAGCTCGACGCCGCGCACGAGCGGGCGCGCGACCTCGTACGCCTGACGGTGGAGCAGGGCGTCGAGGCGGCACTCGCCGCCTCGGGCCCAGAGGTGGCGGACACCATCCGCTACATCGGGTCCTCACTGGCGCCCCGCCTGGAGCGGACGAGCGAGGAGCTGGACAGCGTGGTCGCTGGGCTGGCCGGCGGCTTCGTCCCGGCCGGTCCGAGCGGCGCGCCGACCCGGGGCATGGCACACGTGCTGCCGACCGGCCGCAACTTCTACTCGGTCGACCCCAAGAGCCTGCCCTCGCCGATCGCCTTTGAGGTTGGTGGCGAGCTCGCCCAGGCACTGCTCGACCGCTATCTCGCGGAGGAGGGGGCGTATCCGGAGACGGTCGGGATCGTGGTCTGGGGGACGGCGGCGATGCGGACGCACGGCGACGACGTGGCCGAGATCCTGCAGCTGCTCGGCGTCCGCCCTGTCTGGGACGGCGAAAACCGGCGGGTCACCGGTCTCGAATTGATTCCGCTGGAAGAGCTCGGGCGGCCGCGGATCGACGTCGTCGTGCGCATCTCCGGCTTCTTCCGCGATGCCTTCGCCAACCTGGTGCACCTGGTCGACCGCGCCTTCGAAATGGTCGCCGGGCTGGACGAGCCGGATGACATGAACTACGTCGCCAAGCATTTCCGGGAGGAGCGGGCGCGCAAGCAGGAGGCCGGCCTGAGCCAGGAAGCGGCGGCCCGGACCTCTCTTTACCGGATCTTCGGGAGCCGGCCGGGCTCTTACGGCGCGGGCATCCTGCCGCTGATCGACGCCGGGAACTGGAAGGAGGTGGGCGACCTGGCTCGCGCCTTCGAGGCCTGGGGCGCCTACGCCTACGGTCGTGCCGAGTACGGGGCGGACGCTGTGCCCGAGTTCAGGCGGCGCTTCGCGGCGATCAACGTGGCCGTCAAGAACCAGGACAACCGAGAGCACGACATCCTCGACTCCGACGACTACCTCCAGTACCACGGCGGGATGATCGCCAGCGTCCGGGCGCTGTCCGGGCGCTCGCCGCGCCAGTACCACGGCGACAGCTCGGATCCCTCGCGCGTGCGCGTGCGCGACCTCAAAGAGGAAGTGCGGCGCGTGTTCCGGACGCGCGCGGTCAATCCCAAGTGGATCGCCGGGATGATGCGCCACGGCTACAAGGGCGGGTTCGAGATGGCGGCGACGACCGACTACCTCTTCGGTTACGACGCCACCGCCGACGTCGCCGAGGACTGGATGTACGAGGGCATCGCCCGCGCCTATGCCCTCGACCCGGAGGTCCAGGCCTTCCTGCGCGAGAAGAACCCATGGGCGCTGATGGGGATCATCCGGCGGCTCTTCGAGGCGGCCGACCGGCGGATGTGGGAGCAGCCGCCGGACGACGTGATGGCGGACCTGCGCCGGCTGCACTGGGAGCTCGACGCCTACCTCGAAGAGTGGAGCGACTTGAGGCGGGAGCGGAGCTCATGAGCCGCCCGGTGGAAGCCGGCCGCGTGTACGTCGTGGGGGCGGGCCCGGGCGACCCCGAGCTGCTGACCCTGCGCGGGGCAAGCGTTCTGGGGGCGGCGGATGCGGTCTTCCACGACCAGCTCGTCTCACCGGAGGTGCTTGCTCTCGCCCGGCCGTCTGCCGAGCTGATCGAGGCCGGGCACCGGTCGGGACAGGTAAAGCGCGACCAGCGCCAGGTGGCGGCGGCGATGGCCGAGCGGGCGCGGCTGGGCCAGGTGGTGTGCCGGCTCAAGGGCGGCGACCCGTTCGTGTTCGGGCGCGGCGGCGAGGACGTGGAGGCGCTCATCGAGGAGGGCGTGCCCTGCGAGGTCGTGCCCGGCATCAGCTCCGCGCTGGCGGGGCCGGCTGCGGCCGGTGTTCCGGTCACGCACCGCGGCCTCGCGCGCTCGGTCCTGATCGTCACCGGACACCAGCAGGAGCCTGACGGGGGGCTCGACTGGGGGCGGCTGCGCGCGGACACGGTTGTCGTGCTGATGGGCGCGGCCCGTCTGGCCACCATCACCGGGGCGATGCTGCAGGCCGGCTGGAGCCCGGCGACCCCGGCCATGGTCGTGAGCTCGGCGACGATGGTGCGCCAGCGCGAGGTTGAGGCGCCGCTGGAATCGATCGCTGCAGCGGCCGCCGAGGCGGCGGTGGAGGCGCCGGCCCTGCTCGTGGTCGGTCAGGTGGTCGGGATCGCTGGGCGGATCGCGGCCGCCCGGCAGGCGCTCGCCGCCACATGACTTCAGTGCTCTTGATGGGCCACGGCAGCCCCGATCGGGCGGCGAACGAGGAGCTGCTAGAGCTCCGCGGGCTGGTCGCCGAGCGACTTGCGCAGCCGGTGGCGCTGGGCGTGCTCGAGTTCGCGCGCCCCGACCTGCCTTCGCTTGCCGAAGCGTTTGGGCTGCTCGACCGGACGCGGCCCGCGGCTGCCCAGCCGCTCGTGCTTTTCGAGGGACTGCACGGGAGAACCGACATGCCGCGAGAGGCCGAGCAGGCGGTGCTGGCGCTGGGACTCGACCTGCGGGTGGGCACGCCGTTCGGCTGCGATAAGGCGCTGGTCGATCTCGCGCTGTCGCGGGTGCGATCGGTGGGGCCCCGAGAAGGCGACGTGCTGCTCTTCGTGGGGCGGGGCAGCAGCCAGCGATCGGCCCTCGATCAGACGGACGACGTGGCGCGGATGGTCGCTTCGCGAGCCGGGCTGCCCCATGTTGTCTGTCACGCGGGCATCAGCCGTCCCGATCCCGCGGAGGGTGTGCGGCTTGCGGCTCCGGGTGCGCGCCGCGTGATCGTCTTGCCCTGGCTGATCCACACCGGGGTGCTGGTTGAGCGCGTCCACGCGGTTACCGGGGCGGCGGCGGTCGAGGTGGGTGTCGAGGCCGTGCAGCTCCCGCACATCGGGAACGATCCGGTGCTCGTCGAGGTCATTGCGGGGCGGTTGGAGGGGATGTTGTGACCGTTGGGTTCGCCGTGGCGGCTCCGCAGAGCGGATCGGGGAAGACGACCGTGACCCTCAGTCTTGTGCTCGCGCTCCGGGCGCGCGGGCTGCGGGTCCAGACGTACAAGGTCGGCCCCGACTATCTCGACGCCTCGCTCCTGGCGTGGGCTTCGGGCCGGCCCTGCCGGAACCTGGACGCCTGGATGGTGCCCGAGGCGGCGCTGGTCGAGCTCTTCGAGCGCGGGTCTCGCGGCGCCGACGTCGCGATCGTCGAGGGCGTGATGGGGCTCTTCGACGGGCGCTCGGGCGACGGCGACCTGGCCAGCACCGCCCACATCGCGCGTCTCCTCGGACTGCCGGTGCTGATCGTCGTCGACGTCCATGCGGTTGCCCGGACGGCGGGCGCGGTGGCGCTCGGCCTGTCCCGCGCCGACCCTCGGCTGGAGACCGCGGGGGTCGTGCTCAATCGGGTCGCCGGCGAGCGCCATCTGGAGGCGTGCCGGGCCGGCGTGGTGGCTGCAGGGCTCTCCTTCCTGGGCCATTTGAACCGGATGCCGGCGCTGGAGCTGCCGGAGCGCTACCTCGGGCTGGTGGGTGCCGAGGAGCGGGCGCCGAGCGCGGGTACCCGGCGGGCGCTGCGGGCGGCGGCGGGAGGGGTGGATCTGGATGGGTTGCTCAGGCGGGCGAGGGTTCTCGAGGAGGCGCGGACCCCTCCGTCGCCGCTGTTTCCCGAGCGGCGGGTGCGGGCGCGGACGGCGATCGCGGTGGCGCGCGATGCGGCGTTCAACTTCTACTACCAGGACTCGCTCGATCTGCTCGAGGCCTGGGGGGCCGAGCTCGTGCCCTTCTCACCGCTCGCGGACGCCTCGCTGCCCGACGGTGTGGGCGGTGTCTACCTGGGCGGCGGCTATCCCGAGCTGCACGCTTCCGACCTTGCCGCCAACCACTCAATGCTGGCGTCTTTGCGGCGCGCCCACCGGCGCGGGGTCACCGTCTACGCCGAGTGCGGTGGTGCCATGTACGTGGGCGGTGGCATCGAGGACGCGGAGGGCCGGCGGCACCGGATGGCTGGGCTGTGGCCGGGATGGACCAGCCTGCGAGGGCGCCGGCTCAAGCTCGGCTACCGATCGGTGCGTACCTGTCCGGGCAACCTGCTCCACCCGCTCGAGGTGCACGCGCATGAATTCCACTACTCGCGTGCCATTGGCAGGCCCCGATCGGCGCCCGCCTGGGAGGTGCTGGATGAGGACGGCCGGACGGAGGGCTGGGCGTCCGCGAGGCTGCTCGCCTCCTACATCCACCTCCATCTCGGCGCTCAGCCGGGACTGGCCCAGAAGGTGGCGGCGGCGTGCTCGTGACCTGGCCGGTGCCTGGAGGCTGGCTTGAGCGGTTGGGCGCCCCGCCGGAGGAGATCGAGGGGAGGAGCCGGAGGATCGCGCGCGAACTGGCGGAGGCGCGATGGGAGGGCCTGGACGCGGAGGTGGCGGCGGCCATCGTCTACGCGTCGGGGGACCCTTCGCTGATCGATTCGATCTCGGTTCGCGGTCCACTCGAGCTCGAAACACGGGCATCCGTGGGCGAATGCACGCCACACAGCGGTCAGGACAGGTCCTCTCGCCCACGGATGCACGCCCACGCGGTGCGAGTGCTGGTTGACGTTGGGATGGTGAAGGTGGGCCTTCGGTTCTCGGGAGAGTCCGCGGTGGCGGTCGAAGCCCCGGGTGCGGCCGAACTGGCGGTGAGGAGCCGGACCACACGAACGGCGGCCGGCGTCAGGCTGCTCTGGGAAGAATTCGGAGCCGGCGGCCTCGTCGTGGTTGGGAACGCGCCGACCGCCCTGCTGGCGG
>CAZHAC010000036.1:0-17241 GCA_964529765.1 uncultured Actinomycetes bacterium | reverse complement strand
TGTTCAACATGCTGCTGCAGATCCTCGAGGACGGGCGGCTGTCGGACGCCAAGGGTAAGGTGGTCAACTTCGCGAACACGGTGATCGTGATGACCTCCAACCTGGGCCTGCGCGACATCAACCAGGCCCAGACGGCGCTTGGCTTCCAGCCGGCGCTGAGCGAGGGTGAGAGCGATGCCGACCGGCGGCACAAGCTGATGTCCGACAAGATCAACGAGGAGCTGAAGCGGATGTTCCGCCCCGAGTTCCTCAACCGCGTGGACGGCATCATCACCTTCAAGCCGCTGACGCCAGACCAGATCCGCGAGATCGTCGACCTTCAGCTGCGGCGCCTGTCCAAGCACCTGGAGGAGCAGGAGATCGAGATCGAGGTGACGACGTCCGCCAAGGACAAGCTCGGCGAGGAGGGCTTCGACAAGGTCTATGGCGCGCGCCCGCTCCGGCGCGTGATCACGACGCGGATCGAAGACCAGCTCTCGGAGGAGCTTCTGCGGGGGCGTGTCAGCCGGGGCGACAAGGTGACAATCGACGTCGACCCGGAGGGCGGGTTCACCTTCAACGCCATCCCTGGTGGGAAGGCGCAGAAGAAGGAGCCCGAGCCGGCGGCTCCGAGCCCGAGCGAATAATCATTCCGGGGGGCGGCTTTCGAGCCGCCCCCCGGTTACTTTTATCAGCCATTCGAGCGAGCCCAGCAGGAGTGACCCCTGTCCGGTGGGCTCGATGTCGATAAACAGCCGGGCATCCTCGGCGCGGACGTCTGTGAGCGTCCAGCGGCGCTGGTCGGGCTGGAACCAGTAGATCCAGGCCCGAAGCGACCACTTGTCGATCACACAGTTGATGACGCGGACGTCGTCGCTGCAGCTGTCGACGAACCACGGCGGCAGCAGTTCCCGCCACTCGTCGAGGCTCGGCCAGGCCGGCCTCGGCCGGAAGACGATGTCGAGGACTTCGCGCACGCGTTCGCGAGCCGGCTCTACGGCACCTTCGTCGGGGTAGTGGGCGACAAGGGTCTCCATCGTCCGCGGCTAGAGCATCGCGTAGCCGCCGTTCACCGAGAGCGTCTGACCGGTGATGTAGGAGGCTTGATCGGAGGCCAGGAAGAGCACGGCCGGCGCCATGTCCTCGGGGGTGCCCAGGCGGCGCAGCGGATATGACTTGGCGACCCGGTCGAGGATCTCGGGGGTGAACATGTCGCCCTGTTCTTGAGCCCACATCGATTCGGCCCCTGAGGTTTCGGGCTTGCCGGGAACAAAGCCAGGGCACACTGTGTTGAGGGTGATCCCGTATTTCCCGACCTCGCGGGCAATCGCCTTCGACATCGCGATCACGCCCGCCTTGGTGCCGGAATACACGGCCTCGCGCCACTCGCCAATGCGACCGGCATCGGAAGAGATAGAGACGATCCGTCCCCGCCGGCGCTCGATCATGTGGTCCAGAACTGCCCGAGTGCAGTTAATGAAGCCCCACATGTGGATCGCGATCTCTTTCTCCCACTCTTCGCGAGGCTTCTCGATGAAGAGGCGGTCTATCGTCCAGCCAGCACAGTTGACGAGAACGTCAATGGCTCCCAGGTGTTCGATGGCGGCCATCACCATCGCCTGTGCGGATTCCCAGGAGGTGACGTCGGTGCGCTGGACGGCGACGTCGCCCGGGGCCTCGTCGGCGCTGGCGCGCGCCCGCGCCTCGTCCAGGTCTGCGATCATCACCCGCGCTCCTTCGGAAGCGAAGCCATGAACGATCGCCCGGCCGATGTTGGAGGCGCCGCCGGTCACGACCACGCCGCGTCCCGAGAGTTGAAGGTCCACGGTCAGAAGCTTATGCGCGGGCCGGAGCCGGCGGCGACAGAGCCGCTCCCCTACCTGCCCGTCAGCTACCTGGCGTGGAATGCCGCGCGCCGGCCCGACGCTGCCGCGGTGATTGATCCCGAGCGCACCCTCGGATTCCGCGAACTTCTCCTGCTGGTGGAGGCGGTCGCGAGGCGGCTGCCGGCGGCTGGACTCCGCGCCGGCGCGCCGGTGGCGGTGCAGCTCCCGAACGTTTGGGAGTACGTCGTTCTGGAGCTCGCCATCCCATGTGCGGGCGGGGTGGTGATGCCGCTGCCGCTGAACCTTGGGTCAGCCGAGGTTTCTCGGGCACTCGACGCCGCGGGCGCCTCAGCGCTTATCACCTACGACAGCCAAGATCACCGTACTGCGATCGACCTGGCGCGCGGTCGCGGCCTCCCGGTCGTGGATGCTCGCGAGATCTGCGCGCCGCCGAGCGGCGGCTCCAGTGAAGACAATTCCTGGCGCCGTGACGCACCGGATCCGGATGTCATCGTCGAGGTCGCGCTGACCTCCGGCACAACCGGGATGCCCAAGCTGGCGGCGCTCTCGGCGCGCCTCAAGCAAGCGACCTTTGAGGGGTTTACGGAGCGGCTCGAAGTCGTGCCCGAGGACCGAGTTCTCGTCATGTCGCCACTGATGCAGGGGATTGGTGGCATGTGTCTGTTCTGCCTCCGCCGTGGCGCCGCACTCGTCATGCTCCGCGAACCACGCTTCAGCCCGGAGTGGACACTCGAGTTCGGGGCACGAACGCGCTCCACGCTGCTGGTCGGCGTTCCAACCAACGTGATCAGGATGCTGCAGTCGCCCGCCCTCGGCCATTCGGAGCTGTCGACGGCGCGCTCTACGGCTGTCGCCGGCTCTCCTATGCCTCCAGACATTGCGCGCAAATGGGAGGAAGCCACGGGCTCGCGCGTCGTCTCCTTCTATGGCTCGATGGATGCCGGCCAGCTCGCAGTCGGCCGCCCGTCCGACCCGGCGTCGAAGCGCTGGTACACGGTGGGCAGACCTCATGAATGCGCCGAGTGGATGATCTGCGACGGCGAAGGCCGCGCGTTGCCGCGGGGCGAGGTGGGGGAGATCTGCATGCGCGGCCCGACCGTGCAGGAGCGCTACTGGGGGGAGGAGCGCGGACCCTTCGCCGAGGACGGCTGGGCCCACATGGGCGATCTCGGCCGGGTCGACGGGGACGGTTACCTGGAGGTGGTCGGCCGCCTCAAAGACATCGTGATTCGGGGCGGAACCAACATCAACCCATACGAGGTCGAGGATCAGCTGCGAGCCCATCCGGCGGTGCGGGACGTCTGTGTAGTTGGCCGGCCAGACCCGGAGTTGGGTGAGCGACCGGTGGCGTTCGTCGTCGGCGAGCTCTCTCTGCAGTCTATGCGCGACCACCTCAGCGGTCGCGGCGTCGCGCGCTACAAGTGGCCGGAGGCTATCGTGCCGATCGTGGAGATCCCGCTCTCCGGACCGGGGAAGGTAAACCGGCGTTTGCTCAAGGAGATGGCCAGTGCCGAGAACCCGCTGCCGTGACATAGAAGTCGCCTGGTACGAGGTGGGCCGCGGGGCGCCGGTGGTTCTGGTTCACGGCCTCGCCGACGATCACCGCGCCTGGCGGCGCGTGCTGCCAGCACTGAGCCTGCGCCATCGGGTCGTCCTCTACGACCTTCGGGGACATGGTCAGACGACCGCGGGCGACCCGAATGGCACTCTCGAGCAGTTGAGCGCCGACCTGATCGCCCTCATGGATGCGGTCGAGCTCGAGAGAGCGAGCCTCATCGGGTTCTCGCTCGGCGGCACGATCGTCATGCGAACAGCAATCGATCAGCCGACGCGGATCGACCGCTTGATCCCCGTCGCGACATCCTCGCGCGTGGGGCGGTCGGCCGCCGGGTGGTACGCCGAGCGCGCCGAGATGGTGCGTACGAACTCGCCTGTCCTGCGTTCGACACTCGAGCAGGACACCCGCGACATCTACTTCAACCAGCCCGAGGAGTTCGAGGCTGGATGGCTGATCCGGAACCAGTCGACGGCTGACCCGATCGGCTACGGCAACGCTTGCGCGGCCATGGCCGCCCTTAATGAGCGGCCACTCGATCCCGAATTGGGGCGCATCCAAGCCCCGACCTTGGTCATCGCGGGCGATCGCGACCAGCACTGTCCGCCTCGAGCCGCGGAGATCATTCAGGCTGGCGTCCCCGGCTCGAGGCTCGAGGTGATTTCGGAGGTCGGACATCCGATCCCCGTCGAAAAGCCCGTCGAGGTGTCTTCACTGATCCTCGACTTCCTGTCCTTCTAGCTAGCCTCCGCGGCTACCAGATGAGAATGCTGCGCGGCGAACGTTTAGAATGTTCCGAACGTGAGCCCAGTACGTGACGCGCGTGAAGAGTTCGTCGAAGGGATGGGCGCGGTCACGGAGTTCTGGGGTGCGGGTCGCCATACCGGCCGGCTCTGGGCGGTTCTCTACCTGAGCGAGCGACCGATGTCGATGGACGAGCTCGCGAGTGCGGCCGGAATCACAAAGGGCCACGTGAGCACGAATCTTCGGACCCTGCTCCGTCTGCGCATGGTCACGAAGATCAACCGACCCGGGGACCGGCGCGATTGGTACACGGCCGAGCCGGACATCTGGAAGGTCGCCCGAGGGGTCCTCCGTGAACGTGGTGAGGTCGAGTTCGACCGTGCGCTCGCCAGCACCGATCGCGCACTGGAGGAGCTTCGAAACGCCGGCGGGACCGCTGACGCTGGTGAGCTCGAGTTCTTACAGCGGCGAATCGGGGCGGTGCGCGAGTTCAACGCAGCAGTGGACCGCGCGGTCGACGTGCTGCTGCGGCTCGACGACCTGCGCTCGGCGATTTCGCGCCTGGTCGACGACCAGCGGAGGTGAGGCGATGATCCTGGTAACCGGCGCGTCCGGCTTCGTCGGTTCGCACCTCGTCAAACGAGCCGTACAGGAGGCAATGCCGATACGAGCCCTTGTTCGCCAGCCCAATCGAGTACCTGGCGTCGAGATGGCGGTTGGCGACGTGACCATGCCCGACACGCTTGGCGAGGCGATGGCGGGCGTCGAGACGGTCGTCCACACCGCCGCGATCACGGGCAACATCAAGGAACCGTTCCGGGGAGCCTACGACCTGGTCAACCGGCAGGGGACGGAGAACCTGGTTGCCGCCGCCAGGGCGGCCGGCGTCCGCCGCATCGTTTTGATGTCCGGGCTAGGAACCGTGGAGGCTGCCGCGGGCACCTATATGGCGACGCGATGGGGCATGGAGGAGGCGGTGCGCACCTCAGGCCTCGATTATGTGATCCTCCAGCCCTCGGTGCTCTTCGGCGATGACGCCGCGTTTGTCGCCGCCCTCGCCGGCCTGGTCCGCGACTTACCCGTCGTTCCGGTCATCGGACCGAGCACGCTGCAGTTCCAGCCTTTCTGGATCGAGGACCTTGTGACCTGCCTGCTGCAGAGCACCGGTGACGGTGCGCCACTCGGGAGGGAGCTGCCTCTCGGTGGGCCCGAGCGGCTCACTTTCACCGAGGTGATCCAAACCATCGCCGACGCTATGGGCAAGCGACGCCTGCTCGTCAGGGTGCCGCTGCCGGTCGTTCGGGTTCAAGCCCGGATAATGACGGCCCTGCTGCCGAAGCCTCCACTAACGCCGGCGACAATCGAGCTGTTCAGCTTCGACAACGCCACCGACGTTGACGCCGTGCAAAGAGCGTTTCACTTCCAGCCGCGTTCGTTTCGGGAACACCTGATGGAGCACGGCGTCGGCGGCTGAACGCCGGTATCAGCCTCGAAGCCAGCTCTCCACGCCTCCCGCCAACTTGGCGGGAGTGGTCTGGCTCTTGATCAGGTACTCGAGCGCGCCCAGCTTCAGACCACGTTCAACCAGCTCTCGCTCCGAGTAGTTCGAGAGGATCACGACGGGCACCTGCTTCGTCCTCTCATCCGCCCTCAGCGCTTCCAGTACCGCGAGACCGTCGAGCTTGGGGAGCCTGATGTCGAGGAAGATGATGTCGGGCGTCGACTCCGTAGCCATCTTGAGGGCGATCTCTCCATCCGGCGCGATCTCGACCTGGTAGCCGTCGAGCTCGAGCTTCAGCTTGTACATCTGGGCGACCGCCGGGTCGTCCTCAACGAAGAGCACATGGACTTCATCGTCTGCACCCGCTGCCACTAGATCGTCACCTCCTCCACCCGCACTAAGCGCCTGCCACGTTGCTGGGCTATCGATGTCAGACGCACGAATTGTGACGTTACACCCAGCGAAAGTCACGCTTGGCCGTGCGAGAGCAAAAAAGGATCTCGTCCGGCCGCCCGAGGCGCTATGTTCGCCGGAGTGAAGCTGGCGATCAGCATCGGCATCAGCCCACGACAGTCGCTGGCGAGCTGGACCGAGCTGGCCGCCGATCTGGAGCGCGCCGGTGTTGACCGGCTGTGGCTGATCGACTCCCAACTGGCCATGAAAGACGTCTTTGCGGGACTCTATCTGGCCGCCACGTCAACCTCCCAGATGGAGCTCGGCACGGGAGTGACCAACCCGCTCACGAGGCACCCCACGGTCACCGCGAACGCGATTGCGGCCCTTTCGGAGCTTTCCGGCGGCCGCGCGATCCTGGGCGTCGGCGCTGGCGACTCGGCCGTTTACGGTCTGGGCTGGAAGCCCGCCCGAATAAACGAGGTGGAAGAGAGCCTGCGGTTCTTCAGATCGGTTCTCAGCGGCCGGCCGGGACAGCTGGCTGGCCGCTGCTACACGCTTCCGCAGGCCACGCCCCCGGTTCCTGTCTGGCTGGCCGCTAGTCAGAGGCGCATGTGCAGCCTTGCCGGTCAGGTGTGCGACGGCGTGATTCTGATGGGTCCCGCCGATCCTGATTTCGTCCGCCGCCAGGTGGAGTGGGTGGAGGCTGGACTCGCGGCGGGCGGCCGCAAACGCGACGAAATCGAGATCGGACTCATGACCACGCTGTCGGCGAATGACGATGACCCGGCGTTGGCATTCGAGGCCGTCCGATCCTGGGCCAGCACGCAAGCCCGGCTGATCGCTGACTTCATCGAGTTCCCGCCCAGCCTGGAGCCGTTCCGGGGCGAGATCGTCCGTGCTAAAGAGACGTACGACTATTCGCAGCATCTCTCGACCCACGCGAAGCATCGAGTGTCGGTGTCTGACGAGCTGACGCGGGCTCTGGCCGTCGCCGGTACCACCCATGAATGCGCCGAGCGCGTAAGCAGCCTGCTGGCGGCCGGGGTAGACAGCTGTATCTTCCCGCTTCTCGGTGGGGGTCGCATGGAGCGCTTGCGCGTGCTTCGCGATTCCATCCTGCCTGCGGTGCGCGCGTGAAGCCGGCGCTCTTCGAGTATCACCGGCCGGAATCGTTGGATGAGGTCTTGAGCCTGCTCAGCGAGTTGGGTGACGAAGCCAAGCCGCTGGCCGGCGGTCAGAGCCTGGTGCCGCTCCTGGCCATGCGCCTCGCGCAGCCCGCGCACATCGTTGACCTCGAACGGGTTCCCGAGCTGCGGGGTATCAAGCGCGACAGCGGCGGCGTGACCATCGGAGCAATGACGACTCAATCGGATGTCCTGCGCCAGGGCCAGCGGCTCGACCTGCCGGCGGCGATTCGTGAAGCTGTTCCGCACATCGGACACTTCCAGATCAGGAACCGCGGAACCGTGGGCGGATCCGTCACTCACGGTGATCCCGCCGCTGAGTGGCCGGCTCTCCTCCTTCTCCTCGATGCCTCGATCACCGCTCGATCGGCGCGCGGTGAACGACGGATCGCCGCCGCCGACTTCTACGTCGGACCGCTGATGACGGCCCTCGAGCCGGACGAAGTCGTGGTCGAGGTGCGGATGCCTGCCAGTCCAGGGCCCTCGGCATTTGGCGAGGTCGAGCGCCGGCATGGCGACTTCGCGCTCGTCGGTGCCGCTTGTGACTCGGGCCGAGTAGTCGTCTTCGGCACCGGCTCGCGGCCCCAGCGACTGCCCGAACTCGAGTCCTACCTGGACGCTGGTGGCCGCCATCTCGGCGAAGTGGCCCGCATGGCTGAAGACATGATCGAAGCGGTCAGCGACCTGCATGCGCCGGCCGCTTATCGGAAGAAGGTTGGAGGCGAGCTCGTCGCCAGGGTCGTGAGCCAGTGCCTGGCCTGATCAGCATCAGCACAAAGATCAACGGACGCCCCTGGACCGGCGAGGTGCCGGGACGGCAGACGCTCGCGGATTTCCTCCGCGACACCCTTCGGCTGACGGGCACACATCTCGGGTGCGAACAGGGCGTCTGCGGAGCCTGCACCGTCCTCGTTGACAGCGCGGCGGTCCGGTCCTGCCTGATGTTCGCGGCCCAAGCGGACGGGCATGAGGTCGCGACGGTCGAGAGTCTCAGTGGCGAGCACGATCTTTCCCGTTTACAAGAGGCCTTCCGCCAGTGGGGCGCCTTCCAGTGTGGTTTCTGCACGCCCGGTTTCCTGATGACCGCCGAGGCGCTGATCCGATCGGGCGTCCGGCTGTCGAAGGCAGATCTGCGAAGGGAGCTGGCGGGGAACATCTGTCGCTGCACGGGATACGAGCCGATCGTGGAGGCCGTATTCGAGTGCCTCTGATGGACACTGGCTCCGGCGAGCGCACGCTCGCTGGTCGCGGCCGTTATCTGGCCGACATCGACCTTCCGGCTGGAGCGCTGGAGGTAGCCTTCGTCCGCTCGCCGTTCGCCCAGGCCAGGTTCACGTCGATTCGAGGAGCCAACGAAACCGGCCAATCGCTTGGACTCCGCCCTCTGCGGCTCGATGGTCCCGGTCTCCAGCCCGAACCTTGGACAGCCCTGCCCAGCGAGCGTGCGCGCTACGTCGGAGAGCCGATCGCGATGGTGTGGGCGGCTGACCGCTACCGCGCCGAGGATGCGGCTGACCAGGTCGAGGTCGACTGGGAAGCGCTCGATCCAGAGCCTCCACGCCTGGTTTTTGAGGCAAGCGGGGGAACCGGGGACGTGGAAGCGACCTTCGCGAGTGCCGACCACGTCTTCGAGCGCACCTTCATCTCGGCCCGCCAAGCCGGCGTCCCGATCGAGACCCGAGGGGTGATCGCGGCGCCGGCCGACGGCGGGCGGCTGCATCTATGGACGGCCACGCAGGTGCCGCATCTGGTCAGGCGAGACGTCGCCGCCGCCACCGGGATCCCCGAGGGGCAGATCCGAGTCCTGGTTCCCGAGGTGGGTGGCGGGTTCGGGCTCAAAGCGCACGTTTTTGCGGAGGAGATAGCGCTGGCGGCGGCGGCGTGGCGAACCGGCCTCGCCCTGCGCTGGGTCGAGGATCGGAGGGAGAACCTGATTGCGAGCAGCCACGCTCACGACACGACGGTTCGACTTGCGCTGGCGGCGGCCCGAGACGGCCGCTTTCTCGCCGTCGACGCGGCGGTCTCCGCCGACGTCGGCGCCTACTCGATTCAGCCCTTCTCGGCGTCGCTCGAGCCGATGACGTGCGCGACGACGCTCTTTGGGCCGTATTCCGTCGCGGCGTTTCGATTCCAAGCGCGCGCCTTTCTCACCAACAAGTGCCCGGTCGGCGCCCTCCGCGGTGTCGGTATGAACGCCGCCGTTTACGCCACCGAGCGGATGGTCGACGAGGTGGCCGTCGAACTCGGCCTCGATCCCCTTGAACTCCGCCGTCGCAACGCCTGCCAGCAGCTCCCGGTGACCACGGCGAGCGGCCGCGACCTGGACTCCGGCGACTATCCGGGCCTTCTCGACGAGCTGGCGAAGCGCGCCGGCTATGAGTCGCTGCGCCAGCAGCAGCAGGCGGCGCGCCAGGCCGGCCGCTTGTTCGGGATCGGCACCGCTCTCTTCAACGAGCACAGCGGCACCGGTTCCGCCGACTACCGCCGGCGCGGGGTCTCCGGCGTTCCCGGAATCGACGCCGCGACTGTTCGCGTCACCGAGGAGGGCCGGCTTCTCATCTACACGAGCGCCGCCGAGGCGGGGCAGGGACACGCCGCCACCTACCGCGCCCTCGCGGCGGGCGAGCTCGGGATCGACCCCGGGCGGGTCGACGTATGCGAGGGCGACACGGATGCAGCGCCAAGTGGAACGGGCACGTTTGCGAGCCGGGGCGCGGTCGGTGTCGTCGAAGCGGTTGTCCAGTGCCTGCGTGCCGTGGCGGCCGCCGACCTCCAGCCCGGACTCGAGGTCACCCGGACCGTCGACCCCAGTCAGGTGTTTCCGAGCGGCGCCCACCTGGCCGTCGTCGAGGTCGACCCGCTGGGCTACGTTCCCTCCGTGCTTTCGTACACGGCCGTCGAGGACATCGGCACGATTCTCGACCAGGCGCTCGTGGATGGTCAGGTCCGGGGTGGAGTGGCGATGGGCATCGGGGGGACCGTCCTCGAGGCGCACGCGTACGCCGCGGACGGGCAGATCCTTACGTCGACGCTGCTTGACTACCTTCTCCCCCTGGCGACCGACGTGCCGCCGATCGCCATGAGCCACCTTGAGTCGCCGAGTCCGCGGACGGTCCTCGGCAGCAAGGGCGTCGGGGAGGCGGGGACGGTCGGGGCCTACGGGGCGATCTCGAACGCGGTCGCGGACGCGGTCCGCCCGCTCGGTGCCGTTCTCGATCGCCTGCCCTACTCGCCCGCGGTCCTCTTCGCTGCGATCAAGGTGGCCAAAGCCGCCAGCGGCGAACGGACCGGCACGCAGAAGGCGCCGGACGAACCGGAGCCAACCCCGAGCTAATCGAACCAGGACGGACAGCACCGCCATCGCCGAGATGCTCGGTCCCCGGGTGCGAGGTTGTCATCAGTGGCTGTTAAGAAGGCGACGGTGGGTTCCCCACGCGGGCTCCCAAGATCCACAATCGCCGCCTCACATGGATGCGAAAGACGGCAGGGGGCTCGCCGAGCCGGTCCCTAGCCCAGAAATAAAAGGACGGCGCCGTCCTGGGGGTAGTCAGGCCGGCGCCGCGGGACAGGAGTTCGGCCGGGCGCACATCCGGCTTGCTCCAAGGCATATAACGTGGCAGGTGCCAAAAAAGATTCGCGGCGGAAAAAAATCGTTGCTCAGGCCCGCCGCCGAGAGCACCGTGGGCGGGGATTCCGATGCCTAAGTCGAGCACGGTGTACGTTTGCCGGGAATGCGGCGGTGAGTCGCTCCGGTGGTCGGGCCAGTGCCCTCACTGCCGGCAGTGGAACACCCTCGAGGAGTTCACGGTCCGACCCGCCGCCAATCGCCACTCCACGCGTGACTTCGCCAAGACCGCCTCTGGTCAGGGCAGCCAGGCGGGCGTCGGCGGTCGGTCACGGCCGACTCCCGTAACCGATGTCAGTGAAGCCGACGCCGAGCGCCTAACGCTGGAGTGGTCGGAGCTCAATCGCGTCCTCGGTGGCGGGTTCGTGGTCGGCAGCCTGACGCTGATCGGCGGTGAGCCTGGCGTGGGCAAGTCGACGCTCCTTATGCACGTCTCGGACCAGCTCGCGCGCGCGGGTCAGCGCGTCCTTTACGCGACCGGTGAAGAGTCGAGCCGCCAGGTGCGCATGCGAGCGGCCCGTCTAGGGGCGCTCCATCCCAACCTCCTGCTCCTGGCTGAAAACGACCTTGAGTCGATCCTTGACGCAACCACAAGAGACAGCCTGCCCGGCCTGCTGATCGTGGACTCGATCCAGACGGTGTTCGACCCGGCCATCGATGCTTCGCCGGGCAGCGTGACCCAGGTTCGGGAAGCCGCCGGGCGGCTGCTCCAGCTGGCCAAGGCGACCGGGGTCCCCGTGGTCCTCGTCGGCCACGTCACGAAGGAGGGGGCGATCGCGGGGCCGCGCGTGCTCGAACATATGGTCGACACCGTCCTTTATCTCGAGGGTGAGCGGCGCCAGGAGCACCGGATTCTGCGCGCCAACAAGAATCGCTTCGGGTCGACTGAGGAGATCGGAGTCTTCGCGATGGGCGAGGCGGGCTTGGAGGAAGTCGCGGACCCAAGCGCGATGCTGCTCGCCGAGGCCAGCCTCAACCGGCCGGGCACGGTCGCCGTGCCAGTGATGGAAGGTACGCGTCCACTCCTGGTGGAGCTCCAGAGCCTGGTCGCCAAAGTCAACGCTGGCTTTCCCCGACGAACGGCGACCGGGATCGATCTCAACCGCCTCTACATGCTGCTGGCCGTGCTCGAGCAGCGCGCCGGCGTCGTCGTGAGCGACAAGGACGTCTACGTAAACGTGACTGGCGGAATCCACATACCAGAGACCGCGGCCGACCTTGGCGTCGTGGTCAGCGTTGCCGGCAACCTCTGCCGGGCGGGTGTGGGCGAACGGACCATCGTGCTGGGTGAGATCGGCCTCACCGGGGAAGTCCGTCGGGTGACCCAGATGGAGCGTCGCCTGCAGGAGGCGGCCCGCCGGGGATTCTCACGTGCGATCATTCCCCGGCTGGTCCCCGGCCAGCCGCGCCCGCCGGGACTCCAGCTCATCGAGGTCCGCGATGTCGCGCAGGCGCTCGTCGAGACCTTCGGCAACCGGTTGGCTGACGCCGGCAGCAACGGAAGGAGGGAGGATAGGTGAGGTCCCATCGCTGGGTGCGAATCGCCAGCGCCGTCCTCGGCGTGCTGGGCGGCTTCGCACTCGGTTACGCGATGGTCCTCAGCGCCAACATCAAAGCGCCCGCGAGTGCGGTGATCATCACGCTGACCACGCTCGAGGGGCTCATCTTCCTCTACCTGGGTATCCCCTACGTGCTCGGAGGCTGGCGCCAGTTGAATCTCCGGCTCACGACCACCCCGCTGCCCGACCTGATCAGTGGCGTGTTCGGGCTGATCATCGGGCTCATCCTTGCGGTCCTCATCGGTTACTTCGTCCATGACTTCCAATACGGGGTGGCTTTGAGCGCCGTTCTGGCAGCGCTGCTTGCTCTCACCGGCGCCCAGGTCGGTGTGACGCGCCGGCAAGAACTCGTGGCGCTCTTTTCGGGTCCCCCAGACAAGCGGGATGTCGAGCCGGCCCGCATCAAGGGCGTGCTCCTCGATACCTCGGTGATCATCGACGGCCGCATCCTCGACCTGGTCCGGACGGGTTTTTTCGACATGCCGCTTTACGTGCCCCGCTCGGTGCTCAAGGAGCTTCAGTACGTGGCCGACTCAGCCGACGCGATTCGGCGCAATCGCGGCCGGCGCGGTCTGGATGTCCTAAGGCAGCTTCAGGAGGAGCCGAAAGCGGTCCTTCGTTTCCATGACGACGACGTCAGCGGCGAGCTCGACATCGATGCCCGGCTGGTCAGACTGGCAAAGCAGACCGGATGGTCTGTGATGACAAACGACTTCAACCTCAACCGGGTCGCGGGCCTGGAGGGCGTCCACGTCCTCAACCTGAACGAGCTGGCGAACGCCATGAAGCCGATCGCGATTCCCGGCGAGGACCTGAATGTGCTGGTCGTAAAGGAGGGGAAGGAGGCCGGCCAGGGAGTCGCTTACCTGGATGACGGTACGATGGTGGTGGTCGAAAACGGACGTCGCCACATGAATGCGACGATCAATGTGACCGTGACCTCGATCCTCCAAACAGCCGCCGGACGGATGATCTTCGCGGCGCCCGCCGGTGAAAACGGCAGCGGCCCGCGGCGGCGCACCAGGACTACCTCGTAACTGTGATGAAGCTTCCCCCCAATACTCGCGTCGGCGTCATCATCGCCGCCGCCGGCGCTGGTACCAGGCTAGGCCTTGGCAGCAAGGCGCTCGTGCAGCTGAACGGGCGCACGACCTTGAGCCGGGTGCTGGAGCTTTTTTTGGGGCTCGAGGAGGTTGTGGAGGTCGTCGTGGCTGGTCCGCCTGGACGCTTGGAGCGTGCCCAAGCCGAGGTCGGCCTGCTTGCGCCGGCCAAGCCGGTCCACGTGTGCGCGGGCGGAGACACGCGTCAGCAGTCGGTGCGCGCCGCCCTCGGGGTGCTCCAGGGCTGCACGCACGTCCTCGTCCACGACGCAGCTCGACCGATGGCGACACCCGGCCTGGCCCGACGCGTGCTGGCCGCCGCAGTCGAGCACGGCGCGGCTATGCCTGGTCTGCCATCGCGCGACGCGGTCAAACGTGTTGAGGGCGGACGGCTGGTCGAGAGCCTCGACCGCTCGAAGATCGTGCTCGCCCAAACCCCGCAGGGTTTCGCGTATCAGCTGCTACTGAGGGCTCACTTCGAGGCCGCCGACGCCGGGTTGGTTGGTGACGACGATGCGCAGCTGGTGGCAGCGGCCGGTCACCATGTGTCCGTCGTCGCCGGCGAACCGACCAACATCAAGCTGACGACCGCCGAGGATATGGAGGTCCTGCAGGCGCTGATCCGAGGCAGTGAGGCGGCGCGGGCGCCCGAGAGCGCGGCCAGGTCTTGAGAGTCGGCCTTGGTTACGACCTCCATCCGCTGGTGGAGGGCAGACCACTCATCCTTGGCGGGGTGACCGTCCCCTATTCAAAGGGGCTCGCGGGTCACTCCGACGCCGACGTGCTGACGCATGCGGTGGTCGACGCGGTGCTCGGCGCAGCGGCGTTGGGGACGATCGGCGAGCACTTTCCCGACACGGACGAGCGCTATCGCGGGGTTCTCAGCTTGGAACTGCTGGCGGCGGCGGGCGAGATGCTGACGGGGGCCGGGTATCGCTTGGTGAATGTCGACAGCGTGATAGTCGCCGCCGAGCCGCGGCTGCAGCCTCACCTGTCCGCCATGGGAGAGCGGATGGCCGAACGTCTTGGTGTCGCCCCGAGCGTGGTATCCGTGAAAGCAACGAGCCCGGAGGGATTGGGATCGCTCGGGCGGCTGGAGGGCATCGCCGCTCAAGCTGTCGCACTGGTCGAGGAGACATGACGCTGCGGCTCACGAACACATTGACTGGCCGCAAGGAGGAGTTCCAGCCGCTGGAGCCGGGCATTGTCCGCATGTACACGTGCGGGCCGACCGTCTGGAACTACGCGCACGTCGGGAACTTCCGGGCGATGCTCTTCTACGACCTGCTCAAGCGCCACCTGCTCTTTTCCGGCTACCAGGTGACGCACGTCATGAACATCACCGACATCGACGACCGGATCCTGCACGAGGCCAAACACGCCGGGCAGACGATCCAGGAGTACACGGAGAAGTACGCGCGGGCGTTCTTCTCGGACATCGCCCAGCTGCGCCTGCTGCCAGCCGACGTTTACCCGCGTGCCACCGACAACATCCCCGACATCCTCGAGATGGTCGAGGGCTTGGTCGGCAACGGCCACGCCTACGTGGCCGACGGCGACGTCTACTTCCGGGTTTCGAGCTTTCCTCGCTATGGCGAGCTGTCGCATATCGATCGGTCTGGTTTGAAGGCCGGCGCGCGGGTCGCGCAGGACCGCTACGACAAAGAATCGGCTACCGACTTCGCTCTCTGGAAGCGATCGCAGCCGGGCGACGAGGCTTTGGGGGCAAGCTGGGAGTCGCCCTTCGGCCCCGGCCGTCCCGGCTGGCACATCGAGTGCTCGGCGATGGCCATGCGCTACCTGGGACCGACGGTGGACATCCATGCGGGGGGCATCGATCTGCTCTTTCCGCACCACGAGAACGAGATAGCTCAGTCGGAGTCGTACACCGGGAAGACTTTCGCCTGCTACTGGCTTCACAACGAGCATTTGGCGGACGCGCGCGGGCAGACGATGTCAAAGAGCACCGGCAACATCAGCACGCTCGGTGAGTTGGTCCAGGCCGGGCATGACCCTTTGGCTATCCGCTACTTCTTGATCGCCGGCGCCCACTATCGCAGCCGGGTGACGTTCGACGACACCGGCCTACACTCGGCCGCGGAGCAGGTCCGGCGTCTGCGGGATCTCAACGAACGGCTTGCTAGGACGCCTCCCAATCCTGACGCTGAGGACGCGGCACTCGTACAGAACGCGGCCGACACAAGACATCACTACCGCGCAGCGCTCGATGATGACCTCAATCTTCCCCAGGCTGTTGGATACGTCTTTGACCTGATACGGGAGGCGAACGCCCACCTCGACAGGGGCGCTGTGGGTCCGGCCGCTCGGCGGGCGGTGCTCGAGGTGCTTCGGGACGCCGACTTCCATCTCGACGTCCTTACAGGTGGCGAGCTCGTCCTCGACGAGGAAGTCGAGGCGCAGATCGCCCAGCGTGAGGAGGCTCGCGCGCGGCGGGACTTTGCGACCGCCGATCGCATCCGTTCGGAGCTGCGGGAGCGCGGGATCACGCTTGAGGACACGGCGGAGGGCGTTCGCTGGAGGCGCGCCACGCCCGGCGAGACAGGCGGATGAAGCGCAATGGACAGCGGAGCAACGACGGCCGGGGGGAGCGTTCCCGGCGCTCCACACGCGCGTCTGGCGCCGAGGGCGCTCCACGCCGGCAGGCGGCCTCGCGCTCCGAGCGCGCCGAGCGTCCGGTTCCAGCCCGCCCCAGCGAGCGTCTCGAGCGCCCGGTTCAAGCTCGCCGCACGGAGCGTGAGGAGCGGACGCAGCGACGATCGGCAACCCTGCGCGAAGACCTGATCTACGGACGCAATCCCGTCCTCGAGGCCGTTCGTGCCGGTCGGGTCCGGCGCGTTCTCATGGCCCGGACGGCGGAGGCGGATGTCCGGCTTGACGAGATTCGCTCGCATGCCCGAAAGGTGGACACGGTCGACGGGCGGACGCTCGACCGGCTGGCGCCAGGCGGAGTCCACCAAGGAGTCATCGCCGAGGTCGCGCCGCGGCGCTTCGAGACACTGCGCGAGCTTCTGGCCGGCCGGCCGGACCTTCTCGTCGCCCTCGACTCGGTTCTCGACCCACAGAATCTAGGCGCCATCCTGCGCAGCGCGGAAGCGGCAGGGGCCGGCGGCGTGATCCTGCCTGCGCGCCGTACCGCCCCCTTAAGTGCCGTCGCCGCGAAGGCAAGCTCAGGTGCCAGCGAGCATCTTCGGATCGCACAGGTGGCTGGGCTGCCGAGCGCCGTCAGCGATGTCCGGCGCGCCGGGATCTGGTGCGTCGCTCTCGATCCTCGCGGTGAGATGGCGGCCTGGGAGTTCGATTTTCGGAACCCGGTCTGCGTCATCGTCGGCGGCGAAGGAGCGGGCGTCCACCGCCTGGTGCGGGAGCGCTCAGACGCTCGTGTCCGGCTGCCGATGCGAGGTCGAGTCGGGAGCTACAACGCTTCGGCGGCCGCTGCCGCACTTCTCTACGAGGTCCTGCGCCAGAGGTCGACCGCCGCTGATCGGTAAACTCGGCGCGATGCGTCGAACGCGCATCGTCTGCACATTGGGGCCATCGAGCACGGAGCCGGGCGTTCTCCGCCGGCTCATCTCGGCGGGTATGGATGTCGCGCGCCTGAATTTTTCGCACGGCGACGCGAACACCCATCGCCGGGCTGTGAAGCTCGTCCGTCAAGTTGCTCGCTCGATGGATCGCCAGGTGGCCCTGCTGCAGGACCTTCAGGGACCGAAGATCCGGACCGGTCGGCTCG
>CAZHAC010000035.1:0-17286 GCA_964529765.1 uncultured Actinomycetes bacterium | reverse complement strand
CGGCCGCTCAACCTCCAGCCGCGGTAGAGCTCCACGGCATAGAACGCAGCTTTGGCGCAATCCGCGCCGTCGACGGCATCGATCTCCGCCTGGAGATCGGCGAGATCGCGGCTTTGCTGGGCCCCAATGGGGCCGGGAAGACGACGACGATCGACATCATCCTGGGACTCGGCAGACCCGACCGCGGCAGCGCCAAGGTCCTCGGTATGAGCCCCACCGGCGCCATAGCGCTCGGTCTGGTCTCTGCGGTAATGCAGAACGGCGGACTGCTCAAGGACATCACCGTCGCCGAGACGGTGCGCCTGACGGCCGCCCTCTTCCCTCAGGCGCGGCCCGTCAAGGAGGTGCTCGAGCGGGCCGGCATCAGCGGGATCGCAGACCGCCTGGTGGGCAAGTGCTCTGGCGGTGAGCAGCAGCGATTGCGCTTCGCACTCGCCGTCCTGGCGGACCCGGTGCTGATGGTGCTCGACGAACCAACGGCCGGTATGGATGTCGAGGGCCGCCGCGACTTCTGGACCGCGATCCGCAAAGACGCGGAGCTCGGCCGCACCGTCCTCTTCGCCACTCACTACCTGGATGAGGCCGACGCCTACGCCGATCGCGTCATCCTCTTGCGTCACGGACGCATCGTCGCCGACGGGACGGCGGCGGAGGTGCGCAACCTCGCCGCCGGCCGCTCGGTCCAGGCCACACTGCCGGGCGCTGACGAGCCTGCCCTGCGGCGCCTGCCCGGAGTCAAGTCGGTCGAAGTCCGGGGTGACCGAGTGATCTTGCAGACGACCGACTCAGATGCGGTCGCGCGCTACCTCCTCACGGCCACGACAGCCAGGGACGTCGAGATCGTCGCCCACAACCTCGAAGACGCCTTTCTGGCGCTGACCGGCGACGACGTGACCAGTCCGGAGAAGGTGACCGCCAGTGGTTAAAGACCACCCGCTCGCATTCGAGGCTCTGGCCACCCGGCGCCCGCCGCCGCTGGGTGGCTTCAGCCTGACCTTCCTCTACCTCGAGATGAGACGGCTCCTGCGCAGCCGGCGAACACTGATCCTGGTGTTGGTCGTGCCGGTGGCTATCTACTTCCTGCTCGGCAGCGGCAAGCGGGTCCAAGCGCTGGGCGGAGCCAACTACGCGGCCACGTCCATGATCGGCTTGGCGGTCTACGGCGCCATGCTGGCCGCAACCTCGGGCGGCGCCCTGGTATCGGGTGAGCGAGCGCTGGGCTGGAGCCGGCAGCTTCGGCTGACACCACTCCAGCCCCCGGCCTACATCGCGGTCAAGCTGCTCAATGCGATGGTCCTGGGCCTGATCTCGGTCGCCATCGTCTATGCGGCTGGAGTGTTCCACGGCGTCCAGATGCCGGTGCTGACATGGGTGCTAACAGGCGTGCTCGCCTGGGGCGCCGCCATTGTCTTCGCCTCCTTCGGCCTTTTCATGGGCTATGTCCTGCCGACCGAGAACGTGATGCAGTTCATCGGGCCGGTGCTGGGGATCTTCGCCCTAGTGGGCGGTCTCTTCGTGCCGGTCACGCTCCTGCCTTCGTCCATCCAGGACGTCGCGCCCTACATGCCGCCCTGGGGCGTGGCGGCGATCGCCCGCTACCCGCTGACAGGTGGCGCCTTCGACTGGACCTGGATCTTGAGCGTTGTGCTCTGGACGGCCGCCTTCGCGATCGGCTCGGTTGTTCTTTTCGCTCGCGACACGCGCCGTGCCTGAGCTTGAGCGCATGGAGCAGGGTTATCTGGCCGGGTAGATCCGTCAAGAGATCAGCGGTTGCAGGAACCTCAGGAGCGCCGCCGCCAGTTCCTGGGTAGCCTCCTCGGGGATGAAATGGCCACCTCGGGCGCTCGAGCAGTCCGGAATCGGGGGCCTGGACGACCACCCGCCGGCTGCTTTCGCCCATTGCCATGCGGCGTACGGGAACCTCCTCTGTCAGGTCGGTCGTTGGACGGAGGCGGAGACGGCACTGCCGGGGTCCTTCGGGACGGGGAACTGCTTATCAATCGTCAGGCTCTGCGGAAGCTGCTGGTTGATCTCGCCCGGCAGGGAAGGGCCGGACAGCGAAACGACCACTTGGTCTCCCACCTTCCCGTTCAGGACGCGCATATGGAACGCCATCGTCACCGGGGCCTCGCAGGGCGTTGGCCCGGCGCCCCACGTTCCTGCAGCCTTCAATGCACTTTTCGTTGTGGACAGCCCAAGACCGGCTTCCCGACATGCCGAAGCGGACATGACGAGCAATGTGAATCAGAATCCTGCGACGCGGTCGCACCGATGAGATCCCACCGCGCCCGCAGTCTTCCGCGCATGATCGTCCCTCGACTTGAGCCATTCGAAGCCACGGGTTTGGACCTCCGGGTCGTCACGAGACCAGGACCCGTCCGAGCGGGAACCTCAGGACTCCGCTACGGGCAATCAGCTGTTGGTCCGCTGAATTAGCGTCGAGTGGGAACCGTCCTTGTAGTAGCCGACGGCCCACACCGTCCCTGCGGTGGAGAGAACCCCACCGAGGACGTTCTCCCGTGTCCCGGGGTTGGGCGTGCTGACAACCGACCAGTCCTGGCCGTGCTGCCGAAGGACGAGGGTGCGAAACTTCTTGGCTGCCGGATCGAAGCTGGCCCCTACGGCCCACACGTCGTTGCCGGCGGCGGACACTCCCCAGAGGGCCGCGAAGCTGGGAGCGCTGCCGGCCGGCAGATTCACCGTATGCCACTCACCGCCCGCAAACCGTTCGGCGAGTGGCCGTGACCCGGCTCCGGCGCTGTCGATCTCGCCGACCGCCCAGAGCGAATCGCCACTGCCGGTCACGCTGTAGAGAGCGGTGGCGGAGCCGGCGGGCTTCGGCGTGGACGTGACGTTCCATGAATGCCCATCCCAGTGCTCCACCAGCGCCTGGTCGGAGCCGGTCGTGGACTGCTGCTGACCGACCGCCCAGACATCGCTGGGCGACACGGCATGCACTCCGTACAGGCTGTTGCCGGCGGTGCCTGGATCGGGTGTGGCAAACACGGACCATGCGTGCCCGTCCCAATGCTCAGCCAGGGTTCCGGTCCGACCGTCGGTAGGCTGCTGCTCGCCCACCGCCCATACGTCGTCATCCCCTGCGGCCGATGCACTGAACAACAGGTCGCGCCCCGCCCCCGGGTGCGGGTTCGTCGCCACGCTCCAGGTCCCTCCGTCCCAGACCTCGACCAGTGAAGTGACTTCGAAGTTGTCGTTCACCCGGGCCCCAACCGCCCACGCCTTGCCACCTCTGGTGGCAACGCCGTACAGCGTGTTGAAGTTGGGCCCTGCGTTTGGAGTCGGCACCGCGCTCCAGGTAGTGCCATCCCAGTGGCTGGCCAGTGTCAACGTGGCGTCCTGGTTGCTGTTGGGGGTGTCGGGCAGGAAGTTGCCGACCGCCCAGATGTCGTTTGGCCCGGAGGCTGCGAGTGCGCCCAGGGTGTTGTCGTTGCTCCCGCGCATGGGACTGGGGACGACCGACCAGCCGCTCCCACTCGGCGTCTTCGCCGTGGACGAGGTGGGCTCCGATGGGACCGGCGTGGGCGTCGAGAGCTTCGGTTCAGCAGCCGGCTGAAAGGCATCCGGCGCGCTGCCCGTGACAGCGAGCAGCGCAGAGAGAGGCTTCACGTTGGCGGTGTCACACGTGAATTCCAGGCAGCCCCGGCCGAAATTTTCCTGGAGTGTCTGGAGCATCGAGTAGTGGTTGTAGGGAGTGGGGTCCTTGAGGCCACGAGGACCGTGGCTGGTGACGATGGTGGTAGCGACCCTACCTGTCCCAGGATTGGCATCGCAGCAGCCGGACCTGTCGTTCTTGTTGCCCTCGTCGAAGGTGATCGCGATTGCATTGTTGCCGCGCGACCAGAATGCGGCACTCGTGATGTTGGAGACGAGCTGCCCGAGGTACTGGTCGCCGATGCTGGTCAGCTTTTGGTCCTGGGGATCACCCGGGTTGCCAGAGTCGATGCAGTACGGTGGGGCGCCGTGCATGTCGTGACACTCGTTGGGGATGATGTAGCTGAAGGCCGGCACCCTTCCTGTCGAGAGGTCGGTCGACAGCTGACCGATCGGCACCTGCTTTGACCAATCGCCGCTGTTGCGTGAGGTTGTGAAGTTTGGGATTCCGTTGTGCTTCGTGGCGTAGGGCGTGTCAGCCTCAGGCGCGCCGTTGCATCTCACCGGATAGCACCCGCCCGCGTAGCCGGGGTGGGGCAGGCCGTCCAGATATGCCTTCCAGCTGATATGGGCTTGGTCCAACTGACTGATAAGGCTTGGCTTCGCGATCGTGTTCATCCAGTAAGGGTTGTCGTCGGCAATCCCGAATGCGCTGCCCCCGATCATTGACACGTAGTTCGGCTCGCTCGGTTTGCTGACGGCGTAGTAGGCAGTCGCGAGACCGTACTTGTTGGCCAGAGCGTTGAGGTTGGGGGCGGCCGGGTTGCCGATCAGGTCCTGGAAGCCGTGGCTCTCGTCCACGACAAGAAAGATGTGGTCGTACCGAGGGGGGGACGCCGAGTTGGCCGGCGTCGCAGAGGGCGGGCCGGCTATGCATGCCAGCGCTACCAAGATGGCCGCTGGGAAGACGAGAGCAGACTTCAACCGGACCATCTGGCTCCTCCATAGTCAAATCTGTGCCCAGACGGGGCCAGCAATGTCTAGGTAATTGCCAGCAGTGTTACGGCGCCTTTAGCGCATTCCAGGATCAGAGCGAGCGACATCCGTCAAGCCGGTTCGGCTCCGGCGGCTGACGTGCCGGCATCGCTGCGAATACCTTCCTCCCGCCATTTAGCTCCAGCGCTTTGAGAGTGTCAATCGGAGCGGCGACAGCGAACATCAGCCGGCTGACGCTCCAGCGAAGCCGACGGTTCAGCTGGCCTGTTGGTAGGCGGGAACGGTGCCTCAGTTGGCCGGAGCGACCGTATCCTCGAAGCGTGGCCGTTCCCCCGGCTCGCAACCCTCGCTTCCGGGATCGCGAAGCCGACCTCAGACGGCTGCAGGGGCGGCTGAACAGCGAGCGGCGGGTAAGCCTGAGCGGGCCGCCGGGAGTCGGCAAGACCGAGCTCGCGATGGAGTACCTGCATCGGTGCCACGCAGGCTACCCGGGGGGCGTCTTCTGGCTGCGCGGACGGACTGCGGCACAGCTGAGGAGCGATTTGGCAGCCATGGCCTGGCTGCCTCAACTGGCGCTCGAGGGCCTCCAGCCCCGCGTGCAGCGAAAGGTGATCGAGCCTGTGACTGCCTGGCTGCGCTCCCACGACGACTGGCTGCTGGTGATCGACGAGCTGGACAAAGAAGCGATCCCGGCCATCGCCGATCTCCCCGCAACCGGGCATGTGCTGGCCACGTCCATCGTGCCAGGCTGGCAGGGGCCAATGCCTGTTGAGCCGATGTCAACAACGCAGGCGACCGCTCTTTTGCTCAATCGCACGGGCGGGCGGGATAGAAGCGCGGCGGCCGCCCTGGCCGAGTTGCTGGAGCGCCTGCCACTCGCACTGGAACAAGCGTCCGCGTTTGTCGTCGCCACCGGGCGCGACCTCCTCGGATACCACGAGCTATTGCGGGCGCGACTGGGCGAGATGACGCACGCGGGCAATTCCGACGACCAGCCGTCTCCCGTGGTGGCCACATTTGGCGCGTCGTTCGAGCAGATCCGAGGCCAGGATTCCACCGCTTCGGACATCCTCGGCCTATGCGCATTCCTGGCCCCGGATGACATCCCTCTGAGCCAACTGAGGCAGGCGAGGAGCGAGCTGCCCGGCGACCAGGAAGCGCTGGAGCGAGCCGTCGACCTGTTGGAGCGATTCTCGCTCGCGGACCGGCAGGGCGACGCTCTCCACCTACACGAATTGGTCCAGGCTATGACGCGAGAGCTTCTCGGGACAATTCGCCGGCGGCGCTGGCTGGGCGCCGCCATCCGGCTTCTCCGGGCCACGTTTCCAGCCGAGGTCGAAGACCCTCAGAGATGGCCGCTCTGTGCTCGCCTGCTGCCCCATGCGCAGCTCGCACTGCTCTGGGTGGAAGACCACACGTTGGAGCCCGAGGCGTCCAGTTGGTTGCTGGACCGGATGGGGAGATACCTGGAGGTGCGGGCCGAATTCGCGCTCGCGACGCCCCTGACCGAGCGAGCCCTCGCCATCCGGGAGCGGCTCCATGGCTCCCGGCATCCCGACACGGCCACCAGCGTCAACAACCTTGGCCGCCTGCTTCGCGCACAGCGCGATCTGGCACCCGCGAGGCCCCTCTTGGAACGCGCTCTGGCCATCCGGGAGAGCGTCCTGGGTCCCGATCATCCTGACACCGCGAGCAGCCTCAACGACCTCGGCCGGCTGCTCCGGGCGGAGGGAGAGCTGGCTGCGGCGCGGCCCCTACTGGAGCGCGCAGTGGCCATCCGCGAGAGCGTCCTCGGTCCCTACCATCTGGACACCGCCATGAGCCTCAACAATTTGGCCCTGGTGCACAAGGGTCAGGGCGATCTTGCTTCCGCCAGACAGCTCCTGGAGCGCGTCTCGATCATCCGCGACAAGGTCCTTGGTCCCGACCATCCGTCGGCGACCCGCAGCCGGTGGAGGCTGGAGGACGTTAAGGCACTGCTCTCCCCACCTGGCAGCAACTAGGATCACCGAACGACTGGCCGAGCTAGTACTTCCTTCCACCTCGATCCCGACGTGCAGCCCCTCGGCCGGCCGCCCGCGCATGTAACGCACGGGCATCACCACCTCTCCGTCCATCGCCAGCAGAAGCGGCCGACCGGCGCGGGCGAGAAGCGTGCGGGCGGCCCAGGCGAGGTCGGGTACGCCCAGACCGAGCCCCGTCTGTTCATGGTTCATGCCCATGCCTCCATCAGCGTTGGGACGCTGTCGACCACCTCGCGCTGTCGTCGAGACATTCACCGATATCGCCGCAGATGGCTGCGAGCTCCCGAGGTCGGGGGCTGTTGGCGCGGGCGACATGTCGAACGGCGATCCTGAAGAGCTTGGCCGCTTCGTAGCCTCGGGCCCGCTCCAGGATGCCGTCGATTACCGACGATGCGACGTCTAGATCGAGCATGGCGCGGCGGTATGCGATAACGAAATCGTCAGCAGCGCGGTCAAACCACTGGCGCATGCCGGAGCGCTGGTACCAGAGGCTGCTGGGCCGCAGGTAGGCGAGAAAGCAACCGACGTCACCGGCTGGATCCGCCAATCCGATTTTGTCCAGATCGATCACGATGGCGTCGCCATCACGAAACAGCAGCTCTGTCGGCTTGAAGCTCCCGTGCCCTGGCATGAGTACCTCTGACTCTGCGGCCTCCAGACACTCAGCCACTCGCCTGGAAAGAGCCAGCACATTGTCAGCCTCTGCCCGGTTCTTAGCAGCGATGTGCAACGCCCGTTCCCGAACCTGTTTGACGTCTCCAGCACAGGTGCGAGGTGGCACTACAAAGGTCGAAATCGTGCTTGTGTGCAGCCTCGCCATGGTCGCGGCGGCACACCGAATTTTGGTGGTCGGTGTGTTCAAGTCGACCACCACCCCACCGCGTCCCCGTAGGACCCTGGGCTTCCAGGAATCTTCAGCCGCAGGGGCATCTATGCCATTCGCCGAGCTGGTTGGATGCACCATCTCGCTGAGCAGCAGGGCCAGGTCATCGACGTGGCCTAGAGGACGGGGCACCAGCGGGGATCGAGCGGTATGGCCGGCGACCGCCTCGCCCATGGTTCCCTGCGATTCACGGTGCAGGCTCTCCTGGACCGCACACACGGCGCGGGCGTGTTCACGGTCCGCGTAGGCCTTACCGCACACCACCAGACGCGACCGCCCCTCACTGGCGCCGCCTGCCAGCTGAGGATGCTCCAGCGCGAGCTCGTACAGGATTACGCAGCGGCTGGCGGGCTTGTACCGCAGAGCCTCCGCGCGGACGTCCGCCAGGCGCCAGGCGGCGTCACCCAGCAGCGTTCGCGCTGCTAGCTCAAGCGAGGCGAACACGGGGCCACGTTCACTCGAGTCGAAGCAGTCAGCCAGAGTCGGCAAAGCGCTATCGGCGGGAAAGGCCTGGATGCTCAGCGCCAGGTCCGGCACGCTCACGATCCCCGGCGCCTTCAGCTCAATCGGAGCACGCCCGACGGCCAGGGAGTCAAAACGAATGCGCGACACGTCCAGGACCTCATCTCCGAGCGTGAGGGTGAGCAGCCGATTGCTGGACCATGCCCATCCCTTCACGGAGGACAGCGCCACGGGCCGCGCTCGCGTGCCCGCAGCGGGCGAGCGACCGCTGCTCGATCGGGCGGGGTAGGCGTTGAAGACAGCGACGAGGCCCTTGCCCGGCTCGCAGCGGAGGTGGCGAATGGACATGCTCGCGCGCCCCTCGTATCCCGGGAGCACCGTCATCCCCGCTCGCTCCAGGACTGAGGTGATGATCCGTGGGAGATCGGGGATGCTGAGCGTGCGCTCCGGTTGAACCCCGCCTCTCGGTCTGCGCGTAACCGCGGGCGGAAGTGCTGGGACGTGCTCGGTCACCGCTCCGAACCCGTGCCCTGTCCAGGCGTCGAGGGCAGATCGGTCTGGGTGATGACGGGCTCGGCGATCAGTGGTGAGGTTGGACTCCCGACGCCGGGTGCGTCCGCGGGCTCTGGCACGTCCCCGTCCGGTTGCTTCCATGCCGGCAGCGGACGCGGTTCTTCGCGGCTGAGCGGGGGTGGAGCGCTCCTGGAACAGCCTCGCGAAGGGTCCTCCTGCATACCGCAACGTCTCGTAGTCACCCTCTTCGACCAGCCTGCCGCTCTCCAGGAAAGCGACTCGATCGACCTGGCCGAGGGTACTCAGGCGGTGCGAGATCATGATCACGGTGCGGCCTTCCACCAGGTGGTGGATGGCGTACATGACCTCCGCTTCCGCCTCGACGTCCAGGTTGGCCGTCGGCTCATCCATGATCAGGATCGGCGCGTCGCGCAGGACGGCGCGGGCGATCGCCAACCGCTGCCGCTGGCCTGCCGAGAAGTTCTTGCCCTGTTCGCGGACGTGGAAGTCGTAAGCGCCGGGCAGGCTCCGAATGAAATCGTCGATCTGCCCCTGCCGCGCAGCCGCAACGATCTGGCCATCAGTGGCGTCCGGCCGACCGATCGCGATGTTGTCCCGGATCGTGCCTTCGAACAGCACTGAGTCCTGGAGGACGAAGCTGGTGTTCTTCCGGACCACTGCCAGGGGATACCGCTGATTTTCGACGTCGTCGATCAGGACTCGGCCTTCCCAGGGAACATGGAAGCGGGGGATCAGCTTGACCAAGGTGGTCTTGCCACTGCCCGACAAGCCGACCAGGGCCAGCTTCTGTCCGGCCTCTATATGCAGATCAATGCCGCGGAGGACAGGGATTCCCAGGTCGTACCCGAAGACGACGTTTTCGTAGTCAATCGCTCCGACCAGCCGCGCGGAGGGCGGAATCACCACCGGCTCAACCGTCGCTTCGACCTCCGCCGGCTCGTCCAGCAGGTTCTGGATGCGCTCGGCGCCCGATGCCGCGTTGCTCCCGACGTACATGAGCTTGGAGAGGTCGCGCATCGGTTGATAGAGCTGCTTGATGTAGGTCAGGAACACCGTCAGCGTCCCGATGGTGAGAGTGCCCGCGGGGATTACCAACCACGCGATCTGGAACGAGTGGCCAGTGGCGACATAAGAGCCAACCCCGACGACTGTGAAAGTGCTCACAGTGACGACGAAGGCGACTATCGGCCTGAACTGGGCTTCCAGCTTGCCCGCGAGGAGTCCCCAGTTCCGGTAGGTATCGACATGCTGCTCGAAATGCGAAGACGCTGCCTGCTCGAGCGTGAAGGCCTTCACCTCGTGGATGGCGCGGATGTCTTCGGTAGCCACGTCGGCGACCTGAGCCGCCGCCTGTGCCGCTAATCGCGTGTTGACCTTGATCTTCTTCGTGTAGCTCCAGACGATGACGAAGAGCATGGGCACAACGAAGATGGACAGGAGCGTGAACTGCCAGTTGAAGGCGGCCATCACGCCAACCATCGCAACCAGGGTGAGGATGCCGGCCATCATGTCGACCAGCCCGTCGATGATCAGCTTTTCGAGGTCGGCGACATTGCCCGTCAGGCGCTGTACGAGGTCGCCGGTCTTCATCTGGCCGTGCCAGTCCACGGAGAGGCGGAGGATGCGCTCGAACACCCGCGTGCGCAGCCGGCCCGACACTTTGAAGCCCACCTGCTTGGCTGCGTACAGCTGGACGTAAGACACCGCAGCTCCGATCAGGCCCAATATCACGATCAGGACTGCGGAGGCGGCGATGACGGCCATCAGCGTGTACGTCTCATGGGAATGCAGGCCCTCTCTGGTGCCCAGGCTGTCAAAGCGAGCGACCAGACCACTCATGGGCCAACCCGGGTTTTTGTGGTTAATGACCTTGTCGAGGATGAACTTGAGCGGAAATGCGGCCAGGAGATCAGCCCCAACCTGGAGGAAGGCCATCGCCGTGGACAACACCAGGACCAGTCGGTAGCCCCTCAACTGCTCGTAGAGGAATCTCACCGTCCGCATGTCCACCTCGCCGGGCGGTCCAGGCATTCGCTTATCTCGCCGCAGATGATCGAGAGTTCAGCGGGTCGCGGGCTGTTGAGCCGGCTGATGCGGCGGGCCGCGATCTTGAAAAGCCTGGACGCTTCGAACAGCCTCGCCCGCTCAAGAGTCTGTCCGACCGCGCTCGGGGTGCCACCCTGCGCCACTGCCGCGCTCCGATAGGAGTGGACGAACCGCTCGCCCGCAGTCTCGAACCACTGCCGGGACTGCTGGCGGCCGCGATGGAGGGAAGCCGGGCGGAGGTAGGCCAGGAAGCAGCCGATATCGAGTGCGGGGTCGGCCAGGCAGAGAGCGTCGAAGTCGGTTACGGCCATTCGCTCGACTCCGACGACGAGCTGGCTTCGCTTAAATGCGCCGTGACAGACCGCGAGTTGGCCTGCGGACAGTTCCGCCAAGTTCTCGGCCAGAACCTTTCCCAGGTGCGTGACGATCGCCGCCTGGTCTGACTGCCAAGCTGCCAGCCGGGCGCTTCGCTGCTGTACCTGTGCACCCTCATGATGCCCGTCCCAGATGGCAACGCTTCCTCGCGGGAGCCGCGCCGTGTGGAGCCTGGCAAGGGCAATCCCCGCCCACGCGATCTCGGAGTCGGAGAGCACGGCAGCGCCGCCGAGGGGTTGGTCCGGTCCGCGGGCCACTGCTTCGGTCAGGGTGAGGCCAAGGCGCCTGACGACACCGAGAGGTCGCGGCAGGAACGCCACGCCCGCGCTGAACTGTGAGTGCAGCCGCTCCAATCGGCAGTGCACCTGCTCGGCGTGGGCGGGATCCGGATAGAGCTTGCCGATGACATCGAGGCGGCGGCCGTCGGTGCCGTGAAGCCGGTATCCGACGACACAGCGGCTGCCGACTTTGTACCGGAGGGGCTCCGCGGCGGCCGCAGCCAGCGTCCAGCCACGTTCGTGGAGGTACCTACGGCTCGCCTCTTGGAGGCTCGAGAACAGAGGGCCTTCAGGCCTGGTTTCGAAGCACGTCGACAGCCCGGGCAGCGCTGCGTCCGCCGGAAAGACCTGAACCGTCAGGCCGAGGTCGGGCGCCACGACGACGCCGGGTGATGGCGTCTGCAAAGAGGCAGAATCAACGTCGCGGCGATCAAAGCGCAGGTATGCGCCATCGATGTGCTCCGCCCCAACGGTCATGGAGAGCAGGGGCTGGCTGGTGCGCCGGCGGGCTTCTCGGGCGCCGCACGACATCGTGAGGCTGCGGCCAGGCTTGAGGCGGAGCGAGCGGACAGCAAGCGGCGCGCGTGGGACCCCGACAGCGGCGCGCTCGGTCATCGCCAATGCGATCGTGCCCAGGTCAGATACGGACAGCCTGGGGACCGAGCGCGCCGCGCTCATGGGCTGTCTCCCTTCTTGGCGGTAGTCCGCTCGATCATGGCGACCAGCGCCCGTGGGGCCTCGGGAACGCCGCGGTACCCCGGGAATGGATTGACGTCCACGATCATCGGTCCGGAGGACGAGAGCACCAGGTCGACGCCGAAGGCTCGGAGACCAAATGCGTGCCCTACCTTGCTGGCGAGCCTGGCCCACCCAACACGGACGCTCATCGGCACCCGGCTCTCAGGGTCACCCCCTGACATCGGCGAAGGGCGGCAGACCCCGAAGATGCTTCCGTCCACCACGTACAGCTTCCGATCGAGCCCATCGCTGGGCAGATATGGCTGCACGATCACGGGTTCGCTCGGGGAACTGACGGCCACAGTCTCCATCTCGACCCTTGAATCAACTCTGCGGACCAGGTCGCCACGGCTGCTCCTTCGGCTCTTGACCACAAGCGGATACGACAGGTGGGAAGGCATTTCGCCATCCAGGCAAAGTCCCAGGGCGGAGATCGCCCAAGTGTCCGGCCAGGGCAGCATCGCCGCCCGCGCCCGTTCCGAGGTCGCCAGCCGATCCAGGCAGGCGCCGGTCGCCTGCGAACCATTGATGAGCACCGCTCCGGCGCGTTCCAGCCGCGCGCCCAGGTTCAGGCCTGCGGTGTCGTGAGATCGGAGGAGGTAGAGGTCGGCGAGGTCATTCATCTCCGCCTGAGCCATCGTGCCTCCGTCTGTGCTGTCGCCCGGATCGAGGAACCGAACTGCATGCGAGGCGCGCAGCTCCGCGGTGACGGCCGCCATTACTGGGTGGTCTGGCTTGTCAGTAATCAGGCAGATATGCACTCGCCTGTCCCGTCCTTCGCTGCAGCGGGCCCTGCGGTCGGTTTCTTCCACCGGCTCCCGGCTCGCTCAGGGCCTCCGAACCGTAGTGGGTGGCGATAGCGACATCGTCAACGGCGGTTTGCGCATTTCTTGCCCGCCTGGGCAGCGCCCGCTCGGCCATCCGGATCACGCTCGAAGCGACACGCTCCGCCGCCTCGGGTACGTGATGAAAGCTCGGGAAGTCGTTGATGTCGACGGCAACCCATCCCGCCGGGCTCCTCAACAGGTCGACGCCGTAGATGTGCAGGCCGAAGACCCTGCCGAATGCGACCGCCAGATCTCGCAGCTCATTCGTGAGCCGCAGCATCCCCGGCGTCACGTCGATCTCCGGATGCAGGGGAGATGGCCATCGGATGGCAAATATCCCCTCGCCGGTGTTGTACAGCTTGACGTCGAAGCCCGCGTTGGGAACGTAGGTCTGGGCGACGAAGTGGCGCTCGCCGCCCTCATCCATGTCGAGCTCGCTCAGCTGATCGGCGTGATCGACGCGCCGGATGGCGCGGCCAGCGCTACCGTGGTTGGGTTTGACGACGAGGGGATAGTGCTCGGGTGCGATCTGGGCCAGCAGGCTCAAGCCGCTGACGAAGAATGTCGGAGGCACTGGCAAGCCATGGGCTCGCGCCATTGCCACCGCGACGGCCTTATCCCTGACCAGAGAAATCGAGCGCCAGTGGTTGACAGTTGGAATTCCGACTGCACCCGCGGCTTCGAGGATGGTCAGCCCAGGTCCGTCACTCGCCGTTTTGAGGACGTAGGCGTCACGGGTGAAGCTGTTCTGACCCAGCTCCGAGACCGAGGTGACTTCGGTCTGAGGCGTGAGCACATCGGCCTCGTGGCCGCGACGCACGATCGGGTCGACCGCTCCGAGCGGCATCTCGTCATGGAGATACCGCTCCTCGACGATGAAGCAAAAGCGCACACCAGCCTCACGGCAACGATCGGCTCCTGCTCACCTTGGTGAGCTACTCTTCTCCGCCCCGCAGAAGTTTAAGAAACAGTTAAGCGCAGCGCGGTGGTTGTTAAAGCAGCTGGTATATAGGCATTTCACCCCCCAAACGCGGGCGATCTGTCCCTCGTGGAGACCGGCCGTCATCACTCAGCCATCTGGGGATCCCCGGCCAGCCGTGGGCCAGCGACGGTCCGGTAGCCCTCCAGGCGGCATCGATGAGGGGCTGAGCGATGCCGTCCAAGAGCACCGCCAGCGGGTCTGCCAGGGGTCGCGCGAGCGCTACCGGCCTTCCGAGCCCGGAGCCTTGCCGATTTTGTCGAGCTCAATCGTTGGTGTTCGGCAGATCCGCGATAAGCGGTCGATTGCGAGGATCGGCCGACAACTGGCGGCAAAGGTCGTCGACGGATTCGCGCACAGAGTAGGTGGCAACCTGGCGGCCTTTGTATATGGCGACGGCTGCGCCGAAACCCTGTGGATGAAACTCGACGATGTGATCCGCGTTGAGCACAATCCGTTTGTCAGTCGTAACACGCACAAACACAGGCATCGGAGGCTGACCTCCTCGGCGTTCTTCGACTGGCCAAAAAAGCATCCTGCATCGCCAAGAGGGCGTTGGCAAGAAGGGCGTGACCCCAGCATTGCCGATCGACCTCGTTGGGGCTGCCGCACGGAAGGGCCGGCATCCCTGAGTCCGGCCCGACCCATGGGACCGCCTTGACAACTCGGGCGTGCCGGTGCAGCATGGGCCAAACGCATCACCGACGTCGAGGACGTCCCGCGTATGCCCCTTTTTGTCCGCGTTACGACGGCTGACGAGAGCCTGGTGCTCAACGCCAACCATATCGCTGAGATACACGAACAGGGCGATGGAGCAGTCATTGCTCTCGACAAAGGCGTGGAAGTGGCCGCGTATGCGGTGCTGGAGTCGGTCGATGAATTGCTCCAGCAACTGTCGAACGATCCCCGCAATCAGCGGCTGGCGGCAGAGTCATCGGGCGCCGGCGGGTAAGCAACCTCCTCGACAGCGCCAAGGGGTGTCCGTGCATGCCAGTTTTTGTGCGTCTCACGACCGATCACGGGCCTATGGTCCTCAATATCGACTACGTCCTTGAGATTAAGGACCAGGGCGATAGTGCAGCCATCAGTGTCGGTAAGGGCAACGAGGTATCCACCTACTCTGTGCGGGAACCGATGGAAGACCTCTACCGGCGGTTTTCAATCAGCCCACGGTTGCGACGGCAAATGGCACAGGCGTGGGGAGCCATCTACTGACCTGCTGAATCTTGTTGTCGTGGATCGTTGCCCGCTCGCTCAGACGCGAGCGGCCTCCGGTTGCTCGCCATGAATTTCGGCCACAACTCTGTTGTTGTAGTCAGCCTGTCGATGCGGGCTGCCCAGCGGAGGTACTCGGTCGCGAAGGTGTGCCGGAAGCGGTGGGCGTGAACCCGAAAGCCGACCAGGTCGGACCGCGCCAGATCACCGTCAACACCACGGCGCCCGGCGCGACCGCAACCGACTTCATGGGCGGGTTCCTCCGTGGCAGCCCCGAAGCCCAGGCGAGGGTCTCCTCCGTGACCGTGCTCGCGCGACCCGGGGAGCCGGACGACATCGCCAGCGCGATCGCGGCGCTGCTCGGAGACCGCACCCACTCGATCACTGGACAACGCATCGAAGTGTCGGGCGGTATGAACCTCTAAGAAAAAGGACAAACAACAGCCTCTGCGGCTCCGCGGGGACGAACTCAGGCGCACGCTGGCGAACGTGTAACGCCGCCGCGTAGTTGAGACCAAGCGGGCGGCCCGGGATCGCGCCAGGAGGCCGTCCCTCGTCGGCTGGTGGAGTCAGGAGGAGCCGGATTGAACAAGGCCACCATCGCTAAGGCGACCATAGTCACGTCGCTTGCCTTTCACATCGTCTTCGCCGTTCTTGGCGTCGGCATGCCGCTGCTGACTGCGATCGAAGGCATGGGGATCGGGCGTAGAGACCCGGAGTGGTCGAGATTTCGCGACGCTGGGGAGAAGCGCTGGCGATCCTTGTTCGCGGTGGGGGGCCGTCGCGGGGACGTCGCTCTGGTTGCTGTTGAGGGTGTTCGAGACCCGGCCGGAGGGTTATGAGGCATGAAGATGGCCAGGCTCCGTTCATCGCTTCGGGTTCTCGGTGCCCTCGCCCTCTTGGCCGTGGGCGCTATTCACCTCGAGCAGTTCATCGCCGGCCTCTCGGTCATTCCTCTGATAGGCCCGCTGTTCTTGCTCAACTTCGCCGGGGCGACAGTCGTCGCGGTCGCGCTGATCTTCCCGATCCCTCGCCTCTCGCCGCGGCTGGGTGGCCTGGTGCACGGTATGCTTGCCCTCGGCGGCGTGTCCATCGCGGTGGTCGGGCTCGTCTTCGTCCTCATCAGCGAGCACACCGCTCTATTCGGCGTCTTCATGGAGAGCGGCTACCGTCCGGAAGTCATCGTCGCGATCGTTTCTGAGGCTGCCACTGCCGTCTTCCTGAGCGGCTTCCTCGCCCTCGAGGTGACCAGCATCCGCCGACCAGCGAACGGCTGGAGCTGGGAGCGTCTGGCAGAGACGCTCCCGGGTAGTTAATTGTGTGCGCACCCCCAGAACCCGGAGCGGGACCTGAGCGGAGCGTCGTCCGAGGCGACCTGGTGGCCCTTCTGGCTGCCGCTGATCGTACTGCTCATCGGCTTACTGTTCCTCCTTCGGAGGTTCGCCGCACCACGGGCGTCTCAACGACGAGCAGGAGCTGGCTGAGGCGGTCGACTTCGTGCGCAGCCCTTAGCAGCACCCTGCCGATGAGATCGAACTCCATCGCAAGGGCACGTGGAGCGGGTTGGCGGCTGTGGACAGCGCGTGGACGGCTGCAGCCAACTACGTGTGCCCGTTACACAATCGCGTGCGAGCGCTTACGTTTGGCTTCGAGCTATCGCACGTAAGAGGCCACGACGCCCGTCAAACCACATACACCTCGATCTGGCCGTCCCGGACGCGGCGGCTGCACCTGCCGCCAGTCCCCTCCCTCCGGCGCCAGCTGCCGTTCTGCAGGATGACTAGCGGCGCAAGATAGACGAGCGCGGCGATCGCCTGGATCGCGCAGCCAACAAGGATCAGCACGAGGTCACCGCGATGATGGTCAAGCATCGCGTGGTCGCGCCCAGGTAGCTCCAGGAAGTGCGATTTCTGGATTCATACGTGATTCCTACGTGTTGAGAACCGTCGCCACCGGTGACCTGCCGCAGCTGGGAAGGCTGGCCGGTGCGTGAGCGCGAAGGCCTGGCTCCGCTGCGTCCCAATGAGCGCACCATCCAGCTGGCAATGGTCCTCCTCGATTACGGCGTCTGGCAGGCGCTGCGCCGGCGGGGCTTCGATGAGATCACGGCCTTGACCGGGCTTCTCGAATGCGTTCTCGTTTCAGGCCGGCAGGCGGGGAGTAGCCCCCTTTAGTCGATCTCTAACGACGGATCCCAACGATGCCGTCGGTTTCCCGTCGACTTTGGCGCTGGCTCGCGTGCTGTCGGCTAATGGGATCAGTCAGCCCATTTAAGGGCTCAGATGGACCTGTCGCGGAGAATTGCGAGCAATAGCCG